>NZ_JAFIDN010000003.1:300000-455622 GCF_017921895.1 Natronogracilivirga saccharolytica | reverse complement strand
CCGTTGTCAACTCCTTTCGAAAAAAAACCGACAACGCCCGCCCGCTTCCCTTCCTGCTCAGCCGGCGGAACTCACAATATACCACCACCCCGCTGACCTTGTCAATATCTATTTATACAAATCAGCGAAAAAATGGTAACTGTATCTGCTACTTGTCTTTATCAGTTTTGTCGCTGTCAGCGTCGTCTGACTTTTCTTTTTTTTCCGCAGATGACTTAGCATCTCCTGCATCCTCATCTTTGCCGGCAGATGATTCTTCAGCTTTGTTTTCCGGCGCGGACTCATTCTTCTGTTCCGCTTTATCAGATTTGGCAGCTGTATCTTTACTATCTTTTTCAGAAGGTTTGGCTGCCGGTTCTTTAGATTCTTTTTCAGCCGTTTTCTTCTCTTTGCTTTCCGGTGTTTCAGGCTGAGCCTGCTTGATTGCCCCGGACTCTGCATCAGACGGTTTCTTTTCCGGTTCTGTCGCGGCAGCCTTTGGTTTGGCTTGCTCTTTATCCGCCTTTTTCGGAGCAGCTTTAGCAGCAGCTTCTCCGGTTTCACCGGATTTTTCCTTCTTGCTTTCAGCGGCCCTGCCACTTCCCCTGGCCGTCTTCTTGCCGCCTGAACCGGCTCTTCCCCGCCTTGTCCGGCGCTTCTTCTTACCCGGAACATCAGGCTTCTCATCGTTGAAGTCAACCAGCTCAATCATGGCTTTTTCTGCACCGTCCCCAAGCCTTACACCCAGCTTGATTATCCGGGTGTATCCGCCGGCACGATCTTCCACCATGGGGGCTATTTCATCGAAAAGACGGGTTGTTGCTTCTTTGTCTCTTAAGTGACGAAATACATAGCTTCTGTTGTGGGTGCTGTCCTGCTTTGAGCGGTTTATAATTGGCTCTACGTACCCTCTCAAAGCCTTGGCCTTGGCAAGTGTCGTAACAATCCGCTCATTTTTTATGAGTCCCACCGACAATGCCATCAGCGTTGCCTTTCTGTGAGAAGCCGTTCGGCCCAGCTTTCGCCCTTTAACTAAATGACGCATGATATTTTAATTTCTTCGTTAAGCGTAAATTATTCATCCAGATACTTGTCTACATCCATTCCGAAATGCAGATTCTTCTCTTCGATTACTTCAGTGAGCTCGGCAAGTGACTTTCGTCCGAAATTCCGGAACTTCAACAACTCGCTTTCATCCTTGGATACAAGTTCAGCGATGGTGTTGATGTTGGCTGACTTCAGGCAGTTGTAAGCCCGCACACTGAGGTTGAGATCTTCAATACTGGTCTTGAGCAGATTGGCAACACGCACCTTTTCAGCATCCACCTCATCTTCTTCCTGGGAAAACGGCTCGTCAATCTGCTCGGTGATAAACTTCTCGATGTGATCTTTGAGAATTTTGCCTGCAATGGTAAATGCTTCCTTAGGATTGATGGATCCGTCGGTATTTACTTCCATCGAAAGCTTTTCATAGTCGGTACGCTGACCTACACGGACATTGTCCACATCATATTTTACCGATTTGATGGGTGTAAATACAGCATCCACAGGAATCAGGTCAATGTCACCCTCGTTCTCAAGGGTCATATCTTCAGAGGTAACATATCCTTTACCTCTTCCCATACGAAGCTCCAGCTCGATTTTTGTTCCTTCCGAGAGTGTTGCGATGGGTTGATCGGTATTCAGTGCCGTATATTCGGCAGTTGCTTCATTGATATCAGCGGCGGTAAGTACGCCCGGACCCTCTTTGACAAGATTGATCACGCCGCTGCTCTGCTCGACCTGCTTGAATCTTACTTCTTTGAGGTTCAGAATGATGTCGTAGACATCTTCCGAAACGCCTTCTATACTGGAATATTCATGTTTGACACCTTGAATCTTCACAGCGGTAATCGCCACTCCGGGAAGGGAGGAAAGAAGAACACGGCGGAACGCATTTCCAATGGTCACGCCAAAACCTCTTTCAAGAGGCTGGAGTACAAATCTTCCGAAAGTTTCGGTCGACTCTTCCACTACAAGGCTTTCGGGCATTAATAAATTGTTCGTGCTCATAAGGCAACGGGGGTTTCGTTAATTTCAGACTGTTGAATGGATCACTTGGAGTACAATTCGACGATAAGCTGCACATTGATGTTTTCCGGAATGTCTTCCATGTCAGGATAGTGCAGAAACTTGCCTGAGAGTGACTTCCGGTCTACCTCAAGCCACTTGTACTTTCTTCTGGATGTGTTTTTAATCGCATCACTCACCACTTCAAGATTTCTTGACTTGGGACGGATGGAAATCACATCACCGGCTCTGACGGAGAAGGACGGAATATTTACAACTTTGCCGTTTACTATCACGTGACGGTGAGTCACGAGCTGCCTGGCCTGCCGGCGTGTTCTCGCAAATCCCATCCTGAAAATGGTGTTGTCCAGTCTCGCCTCAAGATATTTCATGAGGTTTTCACCGGTTACGCCTTCCTTGGCATTGGCTTTTTTAAAAAGATTCCGGAATTGACGCTCCAGAACACCATAGGTATATCTGGCTTTCTGTTTTTCATCGAGCTGAATGGCGTATTCGGACTTCTTCATCCGGCGGGAACGCCCGTGCTCGCCAGGTCCGTACGGTTTTCTCTCAAGTGCCTTGCTGGGACCGAATATCGGTTCCTTGAATCTTCTTGCTCGCTTTTGCTTGGGTCCAGTATATCTTGCCATGTTATCTTTTACCTGTCTGTGTTATACTCTTCTACGCTTTGGAGGACGGCATCCGTTATGCGGAATAGGCGTCTTGTCTGTTATTACCTGCACTTCGAGCCCCGATGTAGCCAGTGCACGGATGGCTGCCTCCCGGCCGGAACCCGGTCCTTTTACAAAGACGTCTACTTTACGCAATCCCATATCATATGCGGACTTTGCAGCGGTTTGTGCACTCAGCTGTGCTGCATAAGGAGTGTTTTTCCGGGACCCCTTGAAGCCTTCACGGCCGGATGTGGACCAGGACACCACATTGCCGTCTGCATCCGTAATGGTTACGGTTACATTATTGAATGTAGCCTTGATGTAAGCGCGACCATTGGGATCGGCTAACTGCTTCTTCTTTTTTCTTGAAGCCGTTGTTTTTGCTTGCTTTTTCGCCATAATTGATTAGGTAGTTTGCACTGTTACTTTCTGGGGGCAATTTTCTTACCAGCAACCGTACGGCGTTTGCCTTTGCGATTGCGTGCATTGGTTTTGGTCCTTTGACCTCGGACCGGCAACCCTTTTCTGTGTCTCAGGCCACGGTAAGATCCGATATCCATCAGCCGCTTGATATTTGCATTCACTTCAGAGCGGAGAGCACCTTCGGTTTTGTGCTCGTTTTCAATTTCCTTCCGGATATTGGCCACTTCGCCTTCATCCCAATCATTTACTTTTTTACTCAGATCAATTCCGAGTTTTTCAAGTATCCGACGAGACTGTGTACGACCTATCCCGAAGATGTAGGTCAGGCCAACGACACCTCTTTTATTTTTTGGTAAATCTACTCCTGCAATTCGAGCCATACGATTCGTTTCCTGGGTTTACCCTTGTCTTTTCTTGTTCCGTGGGTTCTTTTTATTAATTATGTACAGTCTTCCCTTGCGACGAACCAGCTTGTCACTCGGGCTTCTCTTACGTACGGATGCTTTCGTTTTCATCTGTTTCTAATTTATGATTCTGACGTCACATGTAGTACCCATGTTGGCAATAAGCTTGCTTCTGTGTGGCGATAAGCCGCCATGGGTATTTCATCTGTTTACTTAAGTTCGATTTATAATGTCACATGCAATTCATCGACCGTGCTTGATCATGCTCCTGTTTATTCGGGACCATGTCCGGCCGTGTTCACTTCATCAATTATTTGTATCGGTATGTGATTCTGCCTTTACTGAGATCATATGGTGACATTTCAACGGTAACCTTGTCACCCGGCAGAATCTTTATGTAATACATTCTCATTTTTCCCGATACATGAGCCAGTATTTCATGCCCGTTTTCCAATTCAACACGAAACTGAGCATTTGGCAGTGCTTCTAAAATGGTACCTTCCTGCTTTATGGGCTCTTGTTTAGCCATGCGTTAGGATGTTGTCTATTTGAATTTTGGTTATCTCCTCAATATAGGCAAAAGTGCTCAAAATGTCAGCCTCACCATCCCGGACCGCAATGTCATGTTCATAATGTGCTGATTTTTTTTTGTCTGAAGTTATGATCGTCCAGCCGTCATCACGTGTCTTGATTTCCCGCGAACCCATAGTAACCATCGGTTCAACTGCCAGGGTGGTACCGCTTCTGAGACGCTTGCCTCTGCCCTGTATCCCATAATTTGGAACAGCCGGGTCTTCGTGAAGTTTTTTGCCGACTCCGTGTCCGACAAGCTCCCTGATCACCCCATATCCGCGGGACTCACAGTGCCGCTGAACCGCTGAGCCGATATCACCGGTAGTATTTCCGTGGCGTGCCTGTTCGATGCCGAGGTAGAGAGACTCCATGGTAGTCTTCAGAAGATCCATCGTATCATCATCGCATTCCTCAACAATGAAAGTATAAGCTGAATCTCCAACAAACCCATCCTTCAGGATTCCGCAGTCAATTGAAATGATATCTCCCGCTTTCAGCACCCTGTCGCCGGGAATGCCGTGAACTACTTCTTCATTTACCGATATGCACAATGCCGCAGGAAAAGGGTTCCTTCTGGGTCCGTATCCTTTGAATACCGGCTTGCCATCATTTTTTTTTATGTAATCCTCAGCCACCTGATTCAGCTCACCCGTTGTCACACCGTGACGGATGTGACCTGCGACCCTGGCCAGTGTTCTGGAAACCAGTCTGGCGCTGGTACGCATCTTTTCAATTTCGTTGTCGCTTTTCAGGTGAATCACGTTTTTTACCTTCTTCTTCCTCGTATTCGTCCGGTTTTCATGAAACCGTCATAGTGGCGCATCATCAGATGACTTTCTATTTGCTGCAAAGTGTCCAGTGAAACACTGACAATAATCAGCAGGCTTGTTCCGCCGTAAAACATGGCAAAACCGGGTGTCACACCGAAATTCGCCGCTACTGCCGGCAGGATGGCCACAATGGCTATGAAAATTGATCCCGGCAGTGTAATTCTGGAAAGTATATTGTCTATAAACTCAACGGTTTGTTTACCAGGTCTGACCCCGGGAATAAAACCACCCTGTTGTTTCATGGTATCAGCCATCTGTTTCGGATTAATCACAATGGCAGTGTAGAAGAACGTGAAGAAAACGACAATAATTGCGAATATGATGGAATAGGCAACACCGGTGAAATCACTTGACCATGCCGTCAGCATTTGTACCGTCTCATTGCCCGGGAAAAAGGTCCCTACCGTGCTGGGAATGAACATGATTGACTGGGCAAAAATGATCGGCATAACTCCCGCCGCATTTACTCTCAGAGGCAGATACTGCGTGGTACCGCCATAGACTTTTCTTCCGACCACTCTTTTTGCATACTGGACCGGAATTCTGCGCTGTCCCTGTGTCAGCAGTACAACTGAGGAGACAACGAGCACAAGAACACCAAGTTCAAACAGTACGATGATGATATTGTCTTTGGTCTGTATCTCATTCAGAAGGCTGGTCGGAAGCGCGGCGATGATACCTATCATAATAAGAAGCGAAATTCCGTTTCCTATGCCTCTTTCGGTAATTCTCTCACCAAGCCACATGACAAATACAGTACCGGCCGTGAGTACAATCATACCGGTTATGATAAATGCGGTATTACTGACGACAATAGCTTCCGGAGAGGTATTCATCAAATTAATTGAGAATCCGATGGACTGTACCAGTGTAATCAGCACGGTACCATATCGGGTAAGCTGATTGATTTTCCTCCGCCCTTCTTCCCCTTCACGCTGAAGTTTCTGAAAGTAGGGAACAACGGCACCCATAAGCTGGATGATAATTGCAGCCGTAATATAGGGCATGATGCCCAGGGCAAAGACTCCGGCTCTTGCAAATGCACCTCCTACGAACAGGTCAAATAACCCGAGCAGGTCTGTCGCAGCGCCTGTAGTTGCCGTTAACTGGGAAGCATCGACGCCCGGCATGGTGATATATGTCCCAAGCCGGTATATGAGAAGAATCCCTATAACATAGAAGATTCTTTTGCGAAGCTCCTCAATTTTGAAAATATTCTGGAAATTTTGAATCAAACTCATTCGGATTCAGCAATCAATAAATGTTTCAGATTTTAGTGGCAGTGCCACCTGCTTTTTCTATTTTTTCAACTGCAGCCTTGCTGAAGCCATGTGCTTCAACCTGCAGTTTCCCATCAATTTCACCACGGCCAAGAACTTTTACACGATCTTTCTTTCGGATGATCCCCGTCGAAACGAGATCTGCAACCGTAACCTTGTCGCTCAACTTTCCTTTCTTCCGGAATTCATCCAGTACGTCCAGATTCAATCCGACATATTCTTTTCTGAACGGATTTTTGAACCCGAACTTGGGGATACGGCGCTGAAGGGGCATCTGGCCTCCTTCAAATCCTCGCTTTTGCGAATATCCGCTGCCCGATTTCTGGCCTTTGTGACCTCTTCCTGATTGTTTGCCTAAACCGGAGCCTTCTCCCCGACCAACTCGCTTTCGGGTCTTCCTGTTTGGCGCCGGTGCTGCAAGATTATGTAATTTCATCGGTAGTTACCTCGGTATTAAAATTCTTTCAACCCTCAAAAACCTTCTTCAGAGAGACACCTCGTCTCTGAGCAATTTCTATCGGATCCTGCAATTGCTTAAGTGCATCAAATGTAGCTTTGACCACATTGTGCGGGTTGGGTGATCCCAAAGACTTGGTCAGGATGTTCTGGATACCGGCATTTTCAAGCACAGCTTTCACAGCTCCTCCGGCGATAACACCCGTACCTTCAGATGCAGGCCTCAGCAGGACTTTCCCGGCTCCGCATTTCCCGACTACGGGATGCGGTACTGTGAACCCTTTGTTCAACGGTATTCGGATAAGGTTCTTTTTGGCATTGTCTATACCTTTCTGAATGGCGTCTGCAACTTCATTGGCCTTGCCAAGTCCGTGTCCGACAATGCCTTCTTTGTTACCTACCACAACAATGGCGTTGAAGCTGAAGCGCCGGCCACCCTTTACAACTTTGGCGACTCTGTTGATATGTACCAGTCTTTCCTCGAGATTGAGTTCGCTGGCCTTAATGTTGTATTGTTTTCTTTTAACTTTTGGCATATTCGATTTGGATTAAAACTGTAATCCTCCTTTACGAGCTCCCTCGGCGAGGCTCTTTATAATTCCGTGATATTTGTACCCGCTGCGATCAAAGACAACCTGATTGATTCCTTTGTCGATGGCTTCCTTGGCCAAAAATTCTCCTATGGCCTCGGCTTTTTCCATCTTGGCCTTCTCGCCCATCTGGTCTTTCATGTTTTTCGAAACCGTAGAAGCAGCCGCAATGGTATGCCCGGCCTGATCATCTATCAGCTGCGCATATACGTGCTTTGAACTTTTGAATACAGCCAATCTTGGTGTATCGGCAGTTCCGGATATTTTGGACCGCACTCTTCGCCGAATCTTTGATCTCCGTGCCGTTTTTGAAAAGTTACTCATTGTTCGACTCCTGGATTATTTTCCGGCAGACTTACCGGCTTTTTTACGTACATATTCTCCGACATAACGCACCCCTTTGCCCTTGTAAGGCTCTGGCGGACGCAGACTTCTGATTTTAGCTGCAACCTGGCCCACAAGTTCTTTGTCGATTCCGCTCACAATGATGCGGGGGTTTTTTGAGGATTTGGTGTCCACCTCAATATTGATTCCGTCAGGCGGCACAAAAAAGAAAGGGTGGGAATAGCCAAGTGACATCTCAAGTACATTTCCGTTAACCATTGCACGGTAACCAACGCCGATGATTTCCAGTTCTTTTTTGAAACCGTCTGTTACTCCGGTAATAAGATTGGAAATCAGGACACGGTACAAACCGTGCAGTGATTTTACTTTTTTATCCTCCGAGTCACGGGCTATTACAACCTCATCCTCATTCTTCTCCACTTTGAATCGTGGATCAATTTGCAGGGAGAGTTCACCTTTTGAACCTTTGACAGTGACCTTGTTGGCCTTGTCAATGGAAAACTCAACACCTTTGGCCAGTGGTACTGGCAGATTACCAATTCGAGACATAGTTACAAATTATTTTAGTAGACGTAACACAGAATTTCGCCACCTACACGAAGCTTTCGGGCTTCCTTATCGGTCATAACACCACGGGATGTGGTCAGAACAGCAATTCCGAGACCGTTGTGGACCCGCGGAATTTCATCGGCAGTACAGTACTTCCGAAGACCGGGTCGTGATACACGATTCATTTTTTTGATGACCGGCAGACCATAATGATCGTATTTCAGAAAAATACGAAGCAAGCCCTGCTGATTGTCATCGATATCCATGTAGCGCTGAACGTAGCCCTTGTCCTGCAAAATCTGGGTCATAGCCCTTTTCATTTTGGATGCAGGAATATCAACCCGGCGGTGGCCGGCTTGCTGAGCGTTACGAATTCGCGCAAGATAGTCAGATATAGGATCAGTCATGATTGTTTGCAGAAATTGTTGTTTACCAGCTGGCTTTTTTTACACCGGGTATTTTACCATCGGATGCCAGTTCTCTGAATTTGATTCTTGAAACACCATATCTTCCAACGTATCCGCGGCTTCTGCCGGTAAGGGAGCAGCGGCGCCGCACTCTTGTTGGACTGGCATCTCTCGGAAGCTTTTGCAAAGCCTCATAATCACCGGCTTCCTTCAACTCTTTTCGCTTCTGAGCATATTTCTCAGCCGTTTTCTTTCGCTTTTCGTTGCGAGCTATCCAGGATTTCTTGGCCATATTAGGAATCAGTTATTTCGTTTTACAAATGGCATACCAAAATGCTTCAGAAGCTGATATGCCTGCTCATCATTTTCCGCGGTAGTTACAAACGTAATATCGAGACCGTGGATCCGGTCCAGATTGTCGGTATCAATTTCCGGGAAAATGGAATGTTCGGATATACCGAGTGTGTAGTTGCCGCGACCGTCAAATCCCTTGTCAGATACACCCTGGAAATCCCGGGTTCTCGGAAGGGCCAGTGTGATTAGCCGGTCAAGGAATTCATACATAATCTTGCCTCTCAGGGTCACCTTGCAACCGATCGGCATTCCTTCCCTGAGCTTGAAGTTGGAAATGGACTTCCGGGCTTTGGTCAGAACAGGTCGCTGTCCTGTGATAGCGGCAATGTTTCCAGCCACATCATCAAGGACTTTACGGTCTGAGACGGCCTCACCAACACCTGCATTGACAACTATCTTTGTAAGTTTAGGGACAGACAGATCATTTTCCAGCTTGAAGTCCTTCTTCAGTTTGCTGACAATGTCGCTTTTGTATTCGGTATATAATCTTGCTTCAGCCATAGTGATAATATTCTAATCTATTTATCGAGTGTTTCGCCGCTGACCTTGGCCACTCTCACCCATCGGCCTTTTCCGGTTTCAGAGACGCGGGTCCGGCCGACTCTTGTTGCCTCATCACTTACGGAATCAACCGGAAGGACATTGGATATATGAACAGGCATTTCCTGTTTCATTCTTCCGCCCTGGGGGTTTTCCTGAGTCGGTTTCTGATGTTTGGTTCTCATGTTGATACCTTCTATCAGCACACGGTCACGGTCAGGAAAGACACGCAGCACTTTCCCTCGCTTACCCCGGTCGTTTCCGGAAATCAGTTCGACGTTATCGCCTTTTTTAATATGAAGCTTCTTTTGTTTGTTTTTCTTACGTGGCATAATCCAGCTTGTTTAAAGTACTTCAGGGGCCAGTGAGATAATTCTCATGAAATTCTTTTCACGAAGTTCCCGGGCAATGGGACCGAAAATCCGGGTCCCTACAGGTTCCTGATCTTTGTTTATAATAACGGCGGCGTTTTCGTCGAACCGGATGTAGCTTCCGTCTTTTCTACGAAATTCTTTTTTGGTTCTGACCAGAACCGCACGAACAACTTCACCTTTTTTTACGGTTCCGCCCGGAATAGCTGTTTTAACAGAACAGATGACCAGATCACCAACTCGGGCGTATCTTCTCTTGGAATCACCAAGTACCTTAATACACATCACTTTTTTGGCGCCGCTGTTATCAGCTACAGTTAGTATGGACTGTGTTTGAATCATGGCTTATAACCTTCTATACTTGCAAGAATGATTTGTTACTTGGCTTTTTCTATGATTTCCACCAGTCTCCAGCGCTTTTGCCTGGATAACGGGCGGGTTTCTACGATGCGTACCAGATCTCCCGGCTTGGCTTCATTGTTCTCATCATGAGCCATATATTTTCTGGTTTTGGTAATGAACTTGCCATAGATCGGATGTTTGATCTGTCGTTCAATAGCTACAGTGATGGACTTTTCCATTTTGTCACTGACAACCCGTCCGGTACGTTGTTTGCGTTGATTTCGCGCAGTTGTTTCTGTGCTCATGTTTTAATTATCCTCTTTGCTTAAACTTCGGCCTGTTCAGCCCGTTTTTTTTCCCTGATGACGGTATATAATCGAGCAAGTTCCTTGCGATGATTCTTGATTGTCGCAGGACTCTCAACCTGGCCGGCAACAGCTTTGTTGAAATAAAGTTTTTGAAGTGACTCTATTTCATCTTTGATACGAGCTTCCAGCTCAGCAACTGACAAATCTCTGAGTTCGTGTGCTTTCATACGTCTTTCCGTTATTTACCGTCGACACTCCGACGCATAACAAATTTGGTTTTGATCGGAAGTTTAAATGATGCAAGACGCAAGGCTTCTCTCGCCAGTGACTCGCTCACTCCGGTTATTTCGAAGAGAATGCGGCCGGGCTCTACTACTGCTACAAAATGATCCGGTGCTCCCTTTCCCTTTCCCATCCTGGTTTCGGCTGCCTTTTTTGTAATAGGCTTGTCAGGGAAGATTCTGATCCAGGTCTGACCCTCTCTCTGAAGTCTCCGTGTAATTGCAACACGACAAGCTTCAATCTGGCGCGAGGTAATAAATTTCGGTTCGAGTGCTTTCAGACCAAAATCACCAAATGCCAACTGATGACCACGGCCGGCAACTTTTTTGAATCGGCCTCTTTGAACCTTTCTGTGCTTTACTCTTTTGGGCTCTAACATGTTTCTATTTATTTAAAACTTTAAAGTAATCAGCTTTTTTTCCTGCGCCGCTGACCACCCCCGCGGGATCTTTTTGACCTGCGCTTCTCCTGCTGCCCTTCGGCTTCAGGCTTGGTGGTTACAGCTGAGGGTGTAAGATCAACATCCCCGATAATTTCACCTTTGAAAATCCAGACCTTTACTCCGATACTTCCGTAAATTGTCTGTGCTGTTGCTACAGCGTAGTCGATATCAGCCCTGAATGTGTGAAGGGGAACACGGCCTTCCTTGTACTGTTCAACCCGGGCCATTTCCGCTCCGCCAAGACGGCCGGCGGCCTTGACCTTGATTCCTTCCGCGCCCATTCTCATAGCTGAAGCAATGGAAGTTTTCATTGCACGGCGGAATGAGATTCGTGACTCAAGCTGCTGAACTATGTTCTGGGCTACAAGATTGGCATCGGTTTCCGGTCGCTTGATCTCACTGATATTGATCTGAACATCTTTGTTTGTCACCTTTCGAAGTTCTTCACGCAGCAACTCCACCTGCTCACCGCCTTTTCCGATAATAACACCCGGACGGCTGGTCATCAGTGTGAGCAAAATTCTCTTCGGTGTTCTTTCAATGATCACTCGAGACAAACCGCCGTTGCGCAAACGGGCATGAAGATAGTTCCGCAGCTGTTCATCCTCTCTGAGGTTCTCCTGTATCTGGTCTTCCGAATACCAGTTGGAATCCCATCCGCGAATAATACCCAGTCTAAGACTTGTTGGATTTACTTTTTGTCCCAAAACTTATTCCTCGTTTACTTGGTTTTCATCTTCAAGTTCAACATCCTTTTTTGTAACCACTACCGTAATATGGCTGGTTCTCTTTTTGATCGGATGCGCCCGTCCCATCGGAGCCGGCTGAATACGCTTTAATGTCGGACCTTCATCGACATATATCTCGCGAACGACAAGTTCTTCATTGTCAAGCGGTTCGTCTTCGAATCTGTCTCTGAGATTGGCCGCAGCGGAACGGATAACCTTCGATACCACTTCAGATGCTTTCTTATTGACAAACTGAAGTCGTGTTACCGCTTTGTCAACCTGTTCACCCCTTACAAGGTCCGCTACCAGGCGAACTTTTCTCGGGGAGATACGGATAAACCGCTGAACAGCCCTGGATTCATATGTGACTGTATCTTCCATTATTTATTATTTTTTTTCACCTTTTTTGACAGGGTGTCCTTTAAATGTCCGGGTCGGGGAGAACTCGCCGAGTTTATGTCCAACCATGTTTTCGGTAACATAAACCGGTACAAATTGTTTGCCGTTGTGTACAGCAAATGTGAGTCCGACAAAATCCGGTGATATCATGGAACTGCGGGACCATGTTTTGATCACTTTCTTGCTCCCGGATTCATTGGCTTTATCAACCTTCTTCTGGAGCTTGTGATGTATAAACGGACCCTTTTTTAATGATCTAGGCATACCGATTTACTGTTTTTGATTTCTTCTGCGAACTATGAATTTTGAAGATAGCTTCTTCTTTTTCCGGGTTTTGTACCCTTTGGCAATCTGCCCCCATGGTGAACGGGGATGACCACCGGATGATTTTCCTTCTCCACCACCCATGGGGTGATCTACCGGGTTCATAACCGTACCACGGACGGTAGGTCTTTTGCCTTTCCAGCGGTTTCGTCCGGCTTTTCCAAGCTGAACATTAAAATGATCCGGATTGCTTACCACTCCTACAGTAGCCAGGCATTTGCCGTTGATCATCCTGATCTCCCCTGACGGCATTTTCAGTGTTGCATATTTTTCCGTTTTGGCAATCAGCTGTGCTCCTGAACCGGCACTTCTGACAAGTTTACCACCGTTGCCCGGATGATATTCCACATTGTGAACAACTGTACCCAGCGGCATTTTCTCCAGCGGCATCGTGTTGCCGTTGTCAGGTGACACCCATTTCTGTGCACTGATGATTTTATCCCCGACGCTCAGCTTGTCCGGAGCGATGATATACCGCTTCTCTCCGTCGCTGTAGGCAACAAGTGCTATCCTTGCCGTTCTGTTGGGATCATATTCAATGGTCTTGACTATAGCCGGGATGTCAAACTTGTCCCTTTTAAAATCAATAATGCGGTACCTTCTCTTATGACCACCGCCAATATGGCGCATGGTTATCTTCCCTCTGTGGTTGCGTCCACCGGTTTTGTGGAGCTTTACAACCAGGGATCGTTCCGGTTTTCGCGTTGTGACATCCGAATAATCCGGAGCAATGCGATGCCGCGTGCCTGGAGTAATGGGCTTTAGTTTACGTGTTGCCATGCTTTTATACCTTATATTTCAGTAAAGAAGTCAATTTCCTGACCTTCTTTAATAGAGATAATCGCTTTTTTTGTCGCCGTGGTTCTTCCTGCAATAAATCCGCGGCGTGTATGCCGCCCCTTGGGTTTGCCGGGGTTGGTCATCGTGTTGACATTCGTTACGGTCACTTCCGGATACAGCTCTTCAACAGCTTTTCTGATTTCTTTTTTGGTAGCCTTGGGGTGTACCTGAAAAGCATACTTGTTCTCTTTCTCCTGAATACCGGTAAGCTTTTCCGTTATCAATGGTTTAATCAGGACACGTTTCATGCTTCAGCCTCCACAGTCTTACCTTTTAAACTTTCCTCGAGTTCTTTCACAGCACTTTCCTGCATCAGGACAACATCTGCATTCATCAGATGATATGTAGAGCTGTTGTTTGCCTGAAGTACCTTGACGTTCTGAAGATTGCTGCACGACTTGTAAACCACCGGTCTGGTTCCGGATGTCAGCACAAGTACTTTTTTCCCTTCAACACCGGACGCCTTGAGAATCTCAACAGCTGCTTTGGTTTTAGGTGTTTCAAAGTCAAAATCTTCAATTACTTTTACAGCATTGTCATTCAGTTTGTAGATCATTGCCGAAAGTCTGGCAAGCCGTTTCATCTTCTTTGTCAGTCTCACCGAATACTTTCTTGGTTTGGGACCGAAGACAGTGCCACCGCCTTTCAGCAATGGTGAGCGGATACTTCCTCTGCGCGCCATGCCGGTACCTTTCTGGCGATATGCCTTTCTTCCACCGCCACGGACCTCGGAACGCCCTTTTGTGCTTGCCGTGCCTTTTCTCTGATTGGCAAGATAAGATCGGACATCCTCATAGATCAGATTGTCTTTGGGCTCAGCACCGAACAGCGCATCGTCAAACTCTGCCTGCCGGCCGCTTTCGGATCCGTCTTTATTTATAACTTTGATTTTCATAGCAAAAAGCCGTTCAAATTATCCGTGATTATATACTTCTACCAACCGGTTTTTCGGACCGGGAATGGCACCTTTGATCAAAATAAGATTCGACTCCGGAAGCACCTTCATCAGCTGTAGTCTTTTTACTTTGACCCTGCTGTTGCCATCCTGACCTCCCATTTTTATTCCCTTGAATACTTTGGAAGGATCGGCCGATTGACCTATGGAACCGGGTGCCCGCTCGCGGTCTTTCTGACCGTGGGTTTGTCCGCCGACTCCGGAAAATCCGTGGCGTTTTACAACACCCTGGAATCCTTTACCCTTTGTAGTTCCGACAACATCAACATAGGTATTTTCCCTGAAGACATCGTCGATTTTAAGGGTGTCACCCACTTTGGCCCCTTCCGGGACAAAATCCCGCATCTCACGGATATACCGTTTCGGGCTGGTATTAGCTTTTGCGAAATGACCGCGCAGTGCTTTACTGACGTTCTTTTCCTTTTTTTCAACAGCAGCTATCTGAATGGCATCGTAGCCGTCAACTTCCATTGATTTGATCTGCGTTATTACACAGGGCTCAACTTCAACTACTGTTACAGGAACGTTGTTTCCATTGTCATCAAAGACATTGGTCATTCCGATTTTTTTTCCAATTAGTCCAGTCATCTTGGTAAGGAACTGATTTCCTGATTAAACTTTAATTTCCACGTCAACACCAGATGGCAACTCCAGCTTCATCAAAGCATCTACAGTCTGAGATCCTGTCGACAGAATGTCGATAAGCCGTTTGTGCGACCGAGATTCAAACTGCTCACGTGACTTTTTATTTACGTGTGGTGATCGGTTAACCGTGAAGATACTTTTGGCCGTCGGAAGGGGTATGGGACCCGATACTACGGCACCGGTAGACTTAACGGTCTTTATTATTTTTTCCGCTGATTTATCGATCAGATTGTGATCGTATGATTTCAGCTTGATTCTGATTTTTTGTTGGGTAGCCACTTGCGTATCAGTTTTAGTCCAGAATTTTACTTACTACGCCGGCACCTACGGTTCGGCCACCTTCACGGATGGCAAAACGAAGTCCTTCTTCCATGGCTACCGGCTGTATCAGGTTGACTTCCATGGCAACATTGTCGCCCGGCATGACCATCTCCACGCCTTCGGGAAGCTCACATACGCCCGTCACATCGGTCGTACGGAAATAGAACTGCGGGCGATAGCCCTTGAAAAACGGCGTGTGACGCCCGCCCTCATCCTTGCTCAGTACATACACCTCGCAGGAAAACTTCTTGTGAGGGGTGATCGAGTTCGGCGCACAGATAACCATCCCGCGCTCCAGGTCGTCTTTGCCTATGCCGCGAAGCAGCAATCCGGCATTGTCTCCGGCCTGGCCTTCGTCAAGCATCCGGCGGAACATCTCGATACC
The DNA here is from genome assembly GCF_017921895.1 of Natronogracilivirga saccharolytica. Classification (NCBI taxonomy): domain Bacteria; kingdom Pseudomonadati; phylum Balneolota; class Balneolia; order Balneolales; family Cyclonatronaceae; genus Natronogracilivirga; species Natronogracilivirga saccharolytica. The sequence goes on along the minus strand of NZ_JAFIDN010000003.1, from coordinate 439,827 downwards.
CGTGATTACCGACTTCATCTTCTCCTCGCGGATACCCACAATGTCAACATCCTGGTTGAGCTTGACCACGCCACGCTCGATCCGGCCCGTAGCTACCGTGCCACGCCCGGTAATGGTGAATACGTCCTCAACCGGCATCAAAAACGGCTTGTCCACATCCCGCTCCGGCGTAGGTATCTTCTCATCCACGGCCGCCATCAGCTCAATGATCTGGTCTTCGGCCTTCTCCTCGCCGTTCAGGGCGTTCAGGGCCGATCCCTTCACTACAGCGGCATCGTCGCCGTCAAATTCATACTTGCTCAGCAATTCGCGAACCTCCAGCTCCACAAGCTCCAGAAGCTCCTCGTCATCAACAAGGTCAACCTTGTTCATGAATACCACCAGCTCCGGTACGCCTACCTGACGCGCCAGAAGAATGTGCTCACGCGTCTGCGGCATCGGTCCGTCGGTGGCCGCTACCACCAGAATCGCCCCGTCCATCTGGGCCGCTCCGGTAACCATGTTCTTGACATAGTCGGCGTGACCGGGGCAGTCTACGTGGGCATAGTGACGACTCTCGGTCTCGTACTCCACGTGCGCCGTGGCAATGGTAATACCGCGCTCGCGCTCCTCGGGGGCATTGTCAATGTCAGCAAAATCCTTGGCCACTCCGCCGTAGCGCTTGGCCATGGTCTTGGTGATCGCTGCGGTCAGGGTCGTCTTGCCGTGATCCACGTGTCCGATCGTTCCTACGTTTACGTGCGGCTTGGTCCGTTGAAATGTTTCTTTTGCCATAGCTAAGTGTATTGAGCTTTATAATTTATGCTTTTTCTTCAATTACTTCTTTTGCAATAGATTCGGGAACCGGAGCATATTTCTTGAACTCCATCGAGTAAACTGCCCTTCCCTGTGACAGTGACCGGAGATGCGTGGAGTAGCCGAACATTTCCGACAACGGAACTTCAGCATCAATTACCGATCCTTCTACCCTGTTTTCCATTTTTCCGATGACTCCTCTGCGCCCGTTCAGGTCACCGATAATATCACCCATGTACTCTTCCGGAGTGATTACTTCCACTTTCATTACCGGTTCAAGGAGTATCGGGGAGGCTTTTCGGGCAGCTGATTTAAATCCGAGTTTGGCGCACATTTCGAAACTGACTGCGTCAGAGTCGACATCGTGGTAAGATCCGTCAAAAACTCTGACTTTTACACCTTCAACGGTATAGTTTGCAAGCACGCCGCTCTCCATAGCCCCTTTGAAGCCTTTTTCTACTGAAGACATATATTCTCTGGGGATATTTCCTCCTACGACTTCATCAACAAACTCGAAGCCGGTGTTGTCTTCCAGTGGCATGATCTCGAATTCGATATCAGCGAATTTACCCTTACCACCGGTCTGCTTCTTGTAAATTTCGCGATGGGTAACCGGTTTGGTAATAGCTTCGCGGTAGGAAACCTGCGGCTGTCCGACGTTGGCTTCCACCTTGAATTCACGCTTCAGACGATCTACAATAACCTCCAGGTGAAGCTCACCCATACCGGCGATGGTTGTCTGGGCGGTTTCATCGTCTACATTGACCTTGAAGGTAGGATCTTCCTCAGCCAGCTTTGCCAGTCCTGTTGTCAGCTTGTCATTGTCCGCCTTTGTTTTGGGTTCAACAGCGAGTTTGATAACAGGCTCGGGGAAGACCATCTGCTCAAGAATGATGGGTGACTTTTCATCACAAAGTGTGTCACCGGTGTGCACGCTCTTGATTCCAACAACTGCACAGATATCACCGGCTCTGACCTCCTTAATGTCTTCTTTGGAATTGGCATGCATTTTCAGCAGCCGTCCGACACGTTCTTTCTTTCCTGTTGATGCATTCAGCACATATGAGCCTGCCGACAATTCGCCGGAATATACTCTGACGAAGGTCAGTTTTCCGACATACGGGTCGGTCATGATTTTGAACGCGAGAGCAGAGAAGGGTTCTTCAATACTGGTTTTGCGAACAAGCTTCTCACCGTTTCCTTTGGCGTCGGTACCTTCAATGCCATCAACATCCATCGGTGACGGCATATACTTGACAATGGAGTTCAGCAGTGTCTGAATCCCCTTGTTTTTAAAAGCAGAACCGCACAGTACAGGTGTAATGCTGAGATCGATGGTCGCTTTGCGGAAAGCAGCCTCAAGTTCCTCACCCGTAATCTCTTCTTCCATCAGGTACTTTTCCATGAGAGAGTCATCATAATCGGCTATTGATTCGATCATGATTTTGCGGAACTCATCCGCTTTTTCCTGAAGATCTTCCGGGATATCAATTTCCTCGAAGTTTTTGCCAAGAGTGGAGTCGTCCCAAATGAATGCTCGCATGCTCATCAGGTCAACAACACCGCGGAAGTTATCTTCCGAGCCGATGGGTATCTGAAGCGGAACGGGAGTGGCCTTCAGGCGGGATTTCATTTGATCGATCACATTGTAAAAATCGGCGCCGGTTCTGTCCATTTTGTTGACAAAGGCCATTCTCGGAACACCGTACTTGTTTGCCTGGCGCCAGACTGTTTCGGACTGCGGCTGAACCGCACCCACGGCGCAGAATACAGCTACGGCACCGTCAAGCACACGAAGTGACCGCTCAACTTCAACGGTAAAATCCACGTGACCCGGGGTATCTATAATGTTGATACGGTGATCATCCCAGAAGCAGGTGGTTGCAGCTGAGGTAATGGTAATTCCTCTCTCCTTTTCCTGGTCCATAAAGTCCATGGTAGCGGCGCCATCATGCGTCTCACCGAGACGGTGGCTGATTCCGGTGTAAAACAGGATCCGCTCCGTTGCAGTTGTCTTACCGGCATCAATATGCGCCATGATACCAATATTGCGCGTTTTGCGGATTTGCTCCAGGACTTTCTTATTGCTTGTTGCTGTAGCTGACATGGTTCTTTATCGTAAACGTAATTTCTAAAATCGGAAATGGGCAAAAGCCTTGTTCGCTTCGGCCATTCGGTGAGTATCGTCTTTTTTACGGACGGCACCACCTTCATTATTGGCAGCATCCATAATCTCACGGGCAAGACGTGCAGACATGGACTTGTCATTGCGGGCTTTTGCGGACCTGATCAGCCAGCGCATGCTCAGCGCAGTGCTGCGGTCCGGCCGGACTTCAACCGGTACCTGATAGGTAGATCCGCCGACACGGCGGCTTTTAACCTCGATTACGGGAGCGGCATTGTTAAGGGCATCCTTGAAAACATCGATCCCCACCTTGCCTGTTTTTTCTTCAATGACCGAAAAAGCCTGCTTAAGGATCTTGCGGGCCGTCGATTTCTTGCCGTCCTTCATCAGACAGTTCACAAAAAGGGACACCGATTTGTCTGCAAAATCCGGATCGGGTTTAACTATTCTTTTTTCGGCACTTCTTCTTCGCATTGGTCAAATAACTAAAAAGTTAACATTACAGATCGTTATTGCTTGGGTCGCTTTGTTCCGTAGAGACTTCGCCGCTGACGTCGCTCATCAACACCTGCGGTGTCCAGTGCACCCCGCACAATGTGGTACCGGACACCCGGCAGATCCTTGACCCTGCCGCCCCGGATCAATACAATACTGTGCTCCTGCAGGTTGTGCCCCTCTCCGGGGATATACGCGGTCACCTCAATTCCGTTGGTGAGGCGAACACGGGCTACCTTGCGCAAAGCCGAATTCGGCTTCTTGGGCGTAGTTGTGTACACACGAGTGCAGACTCCTCGTCGCTGCGGACAGTCCTGTAGCGCAGGAGACGAAGTTTTCTTAGTTTTAAGCTTTCTGCCTTTACGGATTAACTGCTGTATCGTTGGCACGGTTCAATCGGTTTGATAAATGGATGTTAAAGAGTTTGCAAATATAGGGAATCATTACCACTCAATGCAAATACTAAAGACAATAATCATCCGGAATATCACGAATTGTTTCTCCGGCTGCCCACCAGGCCCCGCATGACAGCAATTTGGCACCCCAAAAAACAACAACTGATATATACCACTATACCAATTGAAGATTACCGAAATTCCTGGAATCAGTCCGGCCCGACAAAAAGCACTTGAAGAAACCGGGGTGCACACACCTATGGACCTGCTCAGGTTTTTCCCCAGAAACTACCTCGACCGCAGAACAGTGCTGCCTGTTGCAAATCTGAAAGGCATCGGTGAAAAAGTCACTGTGATGGGCCGGATAGTCGAGACAACCGAAAGCGGCTTCGGCAGAAAGAAAAGATTTGAGGCAATTCTTCAGGATGAATCCGGGCGCATAAAGGGAGTCTGGTTCAAGGGTATATCCTATTTCAGAAAATCTGTTAAAAAGGGGCAGTTCTATGCCTTTTTTGGTACCGTCAAGCGTTATGGCCGTTTTCTTTCCATGGCTCACCCTGAAACCGAGCAGCTCTCGGTCAACGAGGATACTTCCGGACAATCTTTTACCGGCATCATGCCGGTTTATCCCGGGAATAAGTTTTTTAAAAATACCTATATCACATCAGGCCTCCTCAGAAAATGGGCACTTGCAGCACTTGAGCGGCTGAAGCCCGGAGAGTTCCTGCCACCCGGATTGCTCCGCAAACTGGGATACCCTGAAAGATCTGTCGCCTTCCGCCATATTCACTCTCCCGAAACCCCTGAACAGCACTCCATTGCTCTGGAACGGTTCAAGTTTGAAGAACTTTTCCTGTTTGAACTCAGTGTGGTCACTCTGAAAAAAGAGGTATTTGACAAGGCATTGGGCCCCGTGATGTCAGAATCCAGGCCGTTCACCAGTCGCTTTTTCAATCAAGTGCTCCCTTTTGAACTGACGGACGGACAAAAAAAAGCACTGGGTGACGTAAAAAGGGATATCCGGTCAGGCAATCAGATGAACCGCCTGCTGCAGGGCGATGTCGGATCCGGGAAGACGGTCGTTGCCATCGGAGCGCTTCTCATGGCCGTTGACAGCGGTTACCAGGCTGTGATGATGGCGCCAACGGAAATTCTCGCAGAACAGCACTACCACTCATTGTCCGAATGGCTGCAGCCGCTGGGTATAACCATTCGTCTGCTTACGGGAAATCAGAAAAAAGCACTTCGCTACGACATCCAGTCGGACATCAGCGGAGGAACAGCGCATATCGTTGTCGGTACGCATGCCATTATCCAGGAGAATATCCGTTTCCACAGACTCGGCATGGCTGTCATCGACGAACAGCACCGCTTCGGCGTATCCCAGCGCGCACAATTGCGGGAAAAAGGTGAAAACCCTCACATCCTGGTCATGTCTGCAACCCCCATCCCCCGCTCCCTTGCCATGACACTGTACAGCGATCTCGATCTTTCGGTCATCCGGGATCTGCCTCCCGGCCGGAAGCCGGTAAAAACGCGGGTCGTTTCTGAAAAGAACCGTAAGAAAGTACATGATTTTCTGAAAGAGCAGCTCGGTGACGGCGGGCAGGTTTATATCGTGTATCCGCTTATCGAAGAGTCGGAAGCCATGGATTTGAAAAATGCCACTGAAGGCTACGATCAGATCCGGGTGGAGTTTCCCGGCAGCAGGGCCGGCTTGCTCCACGGACGCATGTCAGCAGATGAGAAAGAGCAGGTGATGCGTGATTTCAAGGAAAACAGGATTCAGATCCTGGTATCAACCACGGTCATCGAAGTTGGGGTTAATGTCCCGAATGCTTCGGTCATGGTCGTGGAGCATTCCGAGAGGTTCGGATTATCGCAGCTGCACCAGCTCCGCGGACGGATTGGACGCGGGGCCAGGCAAAGCTACTGTCTGCTGATGACCGATGTCAAACAAAGCAAGGAAGCCAGAAGCCGCCTGGGTACGATGGAGGAGACCACTGACGGGTTCAAAATTGCCGAAGCCGATCTCAAGCTTCGCGGGCCGGGCGACTTCCTGGGGACCCGGCAAAGCGGTCTGCCGGAATTCAGGCATGCGGATATCCTCACGGATCAGTATTTGCTTGAACAGGCCAAAAACATGGCGTTTGAACTGCTGGAGCAGGACCCCGAACTGGATCACCCTGAATTATCCGCTTTGAAAAAAGCATTTCTGCCTTACCTTGAAAAGAAAAAAAAGTTTTTCCAGATGAGTTGAAATGTTTGGGAGGCATCCCAATGTTACTACAGACGTCATGCAGTATCTCCCTGAAGTTTGTACATGATCCAACTACAAGTACCCGATGCAAAATGTTCGTGAAACAATAACAGAGGTCGTTCAGGCAGTCATACCTGTTACGGTGATTGTGATTATCCTGCAGTTCACCATCATATGGCTGCCCATGGAAGACTTTCTGCAGTTCATCGTTGGGGCAGTGATGGTTTCAGCAGGATTGATCTTCTTTCTGCTGGGGGTGCATATCGGGCTGCTTCCCATCGGGGAGATGATCGGATCCGCTCTGCCTCAGATCGGAAAGGTATGGATAATCATATTGATAAGTTTTTTACTTGGATTTGTGGTAACCGTCGCTGAACCTGATGTACGCGTTCTTGCAAATTATGTTGATACCGTTTCGGACGGTGAGGTAAACCGCCATCTGCTGATCTACACCGTTGCCCTTGGACTGGCGATATTTGTGGGACTTGCAATCATGCGTATCATATTTGATATCCCGATAAAGTACCTGCTCATGGGGGGATATCTGTTGATTTTTATTCTGGCCATATTCGTACCTGAGCAATTTATTTCCATTTCATTTGATGCCGGTGGTGTCACTACGGGTCCCCTTGCGGTACCCTTTATCCTTGCCTACGGGATTGGTGTGGCTGCGGTGCTTGGGGGAAGAAAAACTACGGACAATGGTTTTGGCCTTGTGGCACTGGCATCCATCGGACCGGTACTGGCAGTGCTGATACTCGGAATCATATACGGCTGATAAAATGAATATCACCATATTCAGCGGATTTACGGATGTTATTGTAGAAGTGGTCTTTGCCCTTGTACCGCTTGTAATATTTTTTCTGATAGCCCAGTTTACATTTCTGCATCTGCCGCTGAAAAAGGTTACCGATATTATCAAAGGAATCGTACTGGCTTTTATCGGCCTGACACTGTTTCTCCAGGGAGTTCATGTCGGATTTGAACCCGCAGGTACGATGATGGGTGAAGTGCTGGGCTCGAAAAATGCCCGCTGGGTGCTGGTCCCCATAGGCTTTTTACTGGGGTTTGTAGCTACCATTGCGGAACCGGCAATCCGGATCCTGAATCATGAGGTGGATAAAGTATCTGGCGGGTATATCCCGAAAAAAGTTTTGCTGTACACATTATGTATCGGAGTAGGGTTGTCTATCGCACTTGCCATGCTGCGTCTGCTGATCGGCATACCGATCATCTGGCTGATTCTGCCCGGTTATGCAATAGCTCTGACCATGATGCACTTTACCTCACCTACGTTTACTTCTGTTGCATTTGATGCCGGCGGTGTCGCAACAGGACCGATGACTGTTACGTTTATAATGGCGGTAGCACTTGGAGTTGGAGAAGTGCTGCCCGATCGTGACCCGATGACGGACAGTTTCGGAATGATTGCTTTGGTTGCCCTGGCGCCGATAATTTCCGTTCTTACCCTTGGGCTTCTTTACGCATGGAAAGAAAAAAGAGATGATTGACCTTCTTAAGCACTGCCAAAAGCTAATTATCAGCATAGTCAACCGTGACAAAACCTCGGTTGTGGTGAAGGCCTCCAAGCGAAAACGGGCAGAGGGGGCTACCATCATTCACGGCCAGGGCGCCGGAATAGAAAAGTGTAAAACTTTTTGGGGCATCCCCCTGGAGCCGGAGAAAGATGTGATTTTTACTGTCGTTTCCGATGAACACGCCGAGGAGGTTCTGGGCATCATCAGCAAAAGTGTAAAAATGGGCAAGTCGGGAAACGGCGTTGCTTTTATACTGGATATTACCAGTTTTACCGGAGCTGTTCACTTGCACAAGAAAAAAGACAAACCTACTGATCAACCACTCAAATCGATGGATGAAACTGCACAATTCGAGCTCATAGTCTCAATCGTCAACAAAGGCTTTTGCGAGGAAATCATCACTGCAGCCCGCAAAGCCGGCGCTGCCGGCGGAACCATCATGACCGGCAGAGGCACTGGCATTCATGAACACGGAAAGTTGTTCTCTTTCAATATTGAACCTGAAAAAGAGGTTGTCCTGATACTTGTCCCTCAAAAAATCACCGACAAGGTACTGGAATCCATTGTTAAAACCGGTGAACTGGACAAGCCCGGCAAGGGAATTGCATTTGTGCTGAATGTAGAGAAAGTGCTGGGCATCAATCACCTCCTTGATGAGATGCTGCATAAGGACAAGGAAGAAAAAAACGGAAGCAGTTGATAAATGGTGTTTAAAAATACACCCTGTAAAGCATTTTCACGTTTCGCCCGGGCTCAGGCATGACTGACTTGATCCGGGAAAGGTGATTTCGGTACTCTGAGTTGGCCAGGTTTTCCACAGTAAAAGAAAATGTATGCAATGCCCCTGCTCTGCTGAAGTGGTACTGAGCATACAAGTCAAAAACAGCATACTCATCAGTGGGCTCTTCAAATTCGTCCGTCCGTGATTGCCGTGTTGCCAGCCTTGCGGCACCGCCGATTTTCAGTGAACCCAGGCTGTATTCCAGATACAGCCGGCTGTTCAGGGGCGGCATCAGAGGCACCGCATTTTCACGTTCTTCTGTAACCAGAAAAGGAAACGATTCACCATCGTCAATAAAATCTCCTCTGACATAACTGACCGTACCTCCGGTTGTTAAACTGCGGTTCAACAGCAACTCGTAATTCAGCTCGGCCCCGGTCATCAGAACTTTGTTTTCCGTATACTGAAATACATTCAGATCATCGCGTCGGGGACTTTGTTCCCCCGTGTCCTGGGGAAATATGTAGTTGTCCATCTGATTTCGGTAAATTGCCATGCTGGCACGCATCCGCTCTCTGTTCCATCGCACGAACACCTCACTCCCCCAGCCTTTTTCCCTGGTAAGTGCAGGATTACCGATCTCGTATGAAAAATTCGCCAGATGCGGACCTTCCGAATAGAGTTCTTCAATGATAGGGGAACGATGCGTTCTGGTGATCGTAGAACCCAGTTTCAGGTTGGAAGTGATATTCCATGAGCCCATGACAGACCCGGATGCGCCATGAAATTCCCTGCTGGTTATGTCATGGTCAAGAAAGATGGATTCTGCCTCTTCAGGCGACAAGTGCCTGTAGTCATACCGCAGTGCAATCTGCAGGTTGAAGGACCGGAAATCCCGCTCCTGAAACAGGTATCCGGCTACGGAACGCTCTATGGTTTCCGGAGTAAAGGTCATGCCCCCCGATGCGTAATCACGATGTTCCGCCCAAACTCCAACCAACCCTTTTTCAAAAAACAGCATGTTACGATGGTGCAGATCCATGCGGATGTTATTGGTCAGCACTCCGAATTCCGCACCAACCGGCTGCGGAATATCCGGGTCATCCGGCTTTTCAAGTTCCCTGTGGAAGTAGTAGGAGTAATTCCATCTCACATCCAGTCTTCTGGCCCAGCTGTCCGAAAAATTAAACCGCGCTCTTCCGTCAAGATACCGGCGGAACATCTCAATGTCGACTCCGTTTGGATGTGCTTCGGCAATTCCCTCTCCCCCGGGCACACCATATTTTGAATCAAGAATATTGCCGGAAAATCCGATAACACCCCAGTCGTCGATGTAGCTCAGCCCCAGCGACGCATTGAGCGTGGTAATATCGGTATTGACAAGGGAACCTGCAGGGGTATCCATATCGGACGTGTGCCGCCCCGAAAAATCAAACCTGAATGCCATACGGTCGGTGAAAGACAAGCTCCGGCCGGAAAACGGCAGGCTGGTGTCTACCGGTCCAAAAGCCCGAAAGCCGCCTGACATTCCCCTGTTGACGGATTCTCCCTGCAGACTACCGCTCCAGTGGATATGATCGGGATGATCAAACGGAATCTGACCTCTACGCACATTGATGACGCCGCCCATGGTATTGGAGCCATGAACTATCGCAGACGGACCGCGAATCAGTTCGATGTGCTCGGCGGTCATCGGGTCGATCGAAAGCGCATGGTCGGATGCAGTGGCGGACAAATCTCCGGTCCTGCCGCCATCCTCAAGTATTAAAAGGCGGTCACCACCAAGGCCACGCAACACGGGTCTGGCAGGTGCAGGTCCCATTGACCGCTGCGCCATGCCGGGTTCATCTTCAAGTGTCTCTGCAAGTGTACGGCCCAGCTGCTGACGCAGATGGCGGCCGGTGACGGTTCGTTCGACATATGTGGTGATATCATCCTCCTCTGCAGCATGCCTGGCCACAATTTCCACTTCCGACGACCGAAAAACAGACGGGCGCATTGAAACCGAAACCCGGGTGGTATCATCCCTTGTGATCGTTACATTTTTGGATGTGGACTCGTATCCAACGTGCTGAAACCGGATTCTGTACTCACCTTCGGGAATATTCCGGATGATGAAATCTCCCTCATCATGGCTGACGCTTCCCCGGTCGAGATCGGGAATATAGACGGAGGCAAGCACGACGGGGTCCCCGGTTTCGCTGTCATGGACATATCCTTTCAGGATTCCCGCGTCAGACACTGCCGAACCGGCACTACCTGCAGAATGGTCCTCTGTCATACCGGAAGCAAACCCGGCATGAACTGCAATAAACAGAAAAAATGCGGAGGTAATCAGCGTGCGGGAAAAAACAGCAGTACTCATGGTTGGCATCGGGAAGGAAAATCCACTATGACTCCAGATCAAAATAAACAGGAAGCGGTATCGGGGTCATGTCGGTATGATCAAGGTGAAACAGATTGATTCGCATATCGGCCCGTCCGTGATGCCTGGCTTCCATTTTGAATACCCAGGTTTGTCCGTCCGTCTTGTCATAAACGGCCTGGAAAGGGCGGTCTTCCGGAGAGAGGCGTGTGTTACGGCTGCCGGCCTCAAAATATTCAAATTCAAGATACCATTCACCGTCGGGATTTCTTTCACCGTCAGCATAATACTCCGGCAGAGAAATCCGATCCCGGTTCTCATCCAGATAATGCACTTTCATCTGTGGCGTATGACCTGTTTCAGGGTCAAGATCTGCTTCGCGGAATACAACTTTGCCGCCAACAGCTATTTCTTCATCAAGGACGATATTATCTTCGAATACACCATCCGGATCGAATTCATACTGACGAAGGAAATAGGATACCAGCACATCGCCGTCCATTTCCAATTCAAAACCAACTGCCGGCGCATGGTCTCCGCCTTCAGAGTCCACAGGATTGTCCTCACAGCCCTGCAATGACAATGTCACCAGCAAGGCTGAGAAGGTAATGATTATAAGTGATTTCAGTTTACTCATATTAACAGAAAACTATTCAGAACTGCTTTTATTTTGAGGTTGTTTTTGCGGGTTCTGATTTAGCGGATACGAAAATGGCGTTCATGCGGATAACGGCCTTCCTCAATGCCTTCATACTCATCATCGACATAAATCATGAGCGGGGCACTGGCTTCAAAGACCTGCTCTTCGGCAACATTGCATTCACGTTCTGTGCGTTGCGGGTCGTTGGGATCATCGGAAAATCCCAAACTTACGATATCAGCAACATCTTCACACCGGTAAACGCTGAAGACGATGCCGGTTTCACCCGGCTGATCTGCCCGGATGTGAAATCCCCACGAGCCGTCACCACCATGCTGCTCGATATTGGCTTTACGGTCCTCTACCGGGTCAACCCAATCGTATTCAAGCCGATATTGACCGTCCGGATTTATCTCGCCTTCGCTGTCCCGTTCTTCCGGATAGGGAATATGATTACCCTGGGCATCATGAAACCGTATTTGCACCACTGGTGAGTAGTACCGGGGGCTGTCCGGACGGGTTTCCCTGGTGTCCACCAGATTACCGCCCTCATGTACCATACTGAGCATGACCCTGTTATTGTACTCATACTCAGGGGTTACACCCTCAGGATTGTATGTATAACTGCCATCTTCATAAATCACAAAATCGACACCGTCAATCTGTATAGAAAACCCTGCCGGTTCCGGATACATCGGATCATCATTATCGTTGTCATCGCAGGACGAAACTATAAAAGCAATGCCGAACAGGAACATAAACAATCGGGAAGTTTTGAAAAAAGTCATAAACAATCGGGAAGTTTTGAAAAAAGTCATAGTGCCTTTAATTAAGTTTTTTTTTTACTTTTTCGCAGGCCCAGCTGGCCCGGAACAACGAATAAATGCAATTTACTTGCATTTGGACACAAATGCAAGATTGTTGCATGTAAAAACTTGCACCCTCTTTTAACGGATAAAAAACAAGAGTAAAAGAGTGCCCTGCCGGTTTAATCCGATTGCACCTGTAATCATCCCCGATTCACGCTTTCCGGCACTGAGTCAGTCCTTCTTCGGGAGGGATGGTTTTCCTGCAGGCTCCGTAATCAGTTCGGAGTTGCCTGAAAGGATGTCAACCGGAAGCGGACTGGTAGCAGAACCGGCATAAACGGAAACGTGCGGGAATGGTATTTCGATGCCCTCTTTGTCGAAGCGTTCCTTTATACCCATATTCAGACCATTTCGCAATTTGAGGAAGTTTTCCCTGGTTGTCCATGCGACAAAGAGCAAATCAATTGAAGAATTGCCGAACTGGTCAAAAATCAGCAGAGGAGGCGGTTCCTCCAGGGAGTATGGCAGTTTTTTTGCTACATCAAAAAGAACCTCACTGACCCGGTTCAGGTCTTCCTTGTACGCGACGGATATGCGGCAGTCAACTCTGCGGATGGGAAACCGGGTTAAATTGATGAATTCCGATTTGACCATGGACTCATTGGGTACGCGCAGATACCGGTTGTCAAACATTCTGATTTTAACTGAAAGGGTATCAATGGAAAGTACGATACCGACATTTCCGCTCACACTGACAACATCACCAACCTGGAAAGATTTTTCCGCAAGCAAAAAGACACCGCTTATGACGTTGGAAACGCTGGTCTGGGAAGCAAATCCGATTGCGATACCCAGAATGCCGGCAGCCCCGAGCAATGGTGCAAGTCCGAAGCCAATTTCGTGGAGTACAGTAATGACCAGAAGTGTGGTTCCCGTGTAAAAAAACAATTTGCCTGCCAGCATACCATAGTGCGGCCTATAGTTACCGGAGACATATCTGACGATTGCACGTCTGACCAGTGCGAGCAATGGAAAACCGGCAATCAGAATAACGGCTATTCTGATCAGCTGAAATAGCCGGTCTTCGGTAATATAACTTTCAAAAAGACCCCATAATGTTTCCATGCGCTATGTACCCTTGTTAATGGTTTCCATCAAAATCCGGGAAAATGCAGCTCTTTGAGCAGTTTAAATGTCCTTGTAGCAACCGTTGATTTAACCGTTTCTCTCGGAGATGTGATTATAGCTCCGCCTCCGGCCTCCGGCGGAATGGTGCCGGTCGTTTTGACATCACTGTTAATCTCTCTGCCGTTATACATTACGGATGTTTCATCAGCCCAGAGAACCCCGTCATTTATGTAAACCGACAACCGTTCTACACGAAGACAGAGCTTTTCAAACCGCAGATCTTCATCGCTTTTGTTCTCGATTTGAACGGGGCAAATAACCATATGCGGTTCATACATTTCCTGCACAAGCTTTCTTCTTGCTGTTGTTGACAAGGCATATGACAATTCACCTTCGGTAAAAATCCCGAACCATGTCTCCGAAAGTATTACAGTGGGAATTTCTGCAAGCACCAGATCCGGTTTGTCAGCAGGAACAATCCGTACGAAAGCGGGGATACGCGTATAGATTCTGGCTCCGGAATTTTTGAGAATACGGTAATGAAATTCACTGTCAGCAACTACGGGGCGATCGGGAAATACCGGCGTCAGGCTGAATGTGCTGAATTCTTCAGGAAGCGCCAGCCGGTTCCAGTCCGGCTTTTCCGGCAATGGGAGCGGATCGCCGTCGTTCTTGTCATCGCGGGCGCTGCCAATCCAAAGCTCATTGAGCACTTTTTTCAGATAGACGGTAAGCGGGCCGATACGGTGAGCCGAGATCTCATCATCTTTTAAGATTATCTCACTCCAGGGGTTTCCACTCATAATGGTCGGATTAGAATTTGGAAGTGTTTATGTTAGTGCATTAACAGATAATCGGCAAGTTGCAATTCATTCATAACCAAAGTCTTCTTTCCGGATATCGCATAACCGGCTCTGCAATATTCCTTTTAGGTGTGTACATATTGCCTTTTGAATGTTACATTTCAGTACAGGAAGCATTACCATCAACTATGATATGGGGGAGCTGTCATGAAACATATTAAAATACTGGTTCCGGTAGATTTTTCTGAACTGAGTGAGCATGCACTCAAAGCAGCAGCGCTTTATGCCCGGACTTTCGATGGGACGGTAACACCATTTCATGCCTATATACCTGTCACTGATCTTGATGGTTTTTATTATGTGGGTTCAGGTATCACTCCCCATGAAAAATACGGTCAGATCGAAAATGTTCTGCGTCAGCGCCTAAATGAAACGGCCTTGAAATATGTGACTGATGAGTTTCTGAATGAACCGCTTCTGGATGTTGGCAATCCTGCCCGTGCAATTACATACAATGCAAAGGACTTTGACCTGGTCATCATGAGTACACACGGCCGCACCGGTTTCAGCAGGTTTGTCATGGGTTCGGTGACTGAAAAGGTGCTGCGCATGTGCAACAAACCGATGATTACCGTCACGGACAAATCGGAGATGGGTGATCTTGCCTCTATACTTCTGACTACGGATTTCTCGGAAAACTCCTATCAAGTCTTTCCTTTTGCCCTCAGCCTGGCTGAGAAAACCGGCGGCAAAATTGATCTGGTCCATATTGTGAGTATAGAACAGTTTTTTGATGCCAAGGCTGCTGAGAAAACAGCAAGCGAGCGGGAGCAGCAAATTAATGACCTTGCCGACAAGCATTTCAAGGATATCCGGGACCAGGTAACTCCCCGTGTAATCTCCGGAAACCGCAAGCCGCAGGCTGAAATTTGCAAACTTGCAAAGGAAAAGAATTATAATCTGATCTTCATGTCATCTGTTGGAAGAAGCGGTCTGGAATACCTGATGATGGGAAGCACAGCATCATATGTGGTTCGCACAGTCGACAATGCGGTCTTTACCGTGAATCCTCAGGGAATCAGTGCCGAAAAAGCCAAAAAGATTCACTTTGATTACCGAAATCTTTAAATCAGAATGTTTCTCAGAAGCGGAGATTAATTCCGACCGTTGCATGAAAACGGTCGACTTCCTGATCGGCCGTTTCAATAAAAGTCACAGGTGCTCCGAAGTCATCTTCGATGATTCCGGTTTCTTCATCCACAAAGTACAGGTCTTCTGTAGTTTCCCAGAGTCCGTACTGCAGGGCAATATCAATTGACATGCCCTGGTTGACTCCTATTCCCAGTCCGGCACTGATATACTGGCGGTCGTTTTCTGCAATATAGCCGACAGGGTTGCTCAGGAGCGACCAGCCCAGGCGCGGCTGAATGCCTTGAATCCCGGTAAATGTAACTCCTGCGCTGAAGTTCCAGACATCTTTGAAGTTCTCGCTGATGAAATTGTTTTCTTCAATCTGGGTTTCTCTTTCTTCTGAGTCAAAATCCCTGAGTCTGATACTGCTGAAGTTCACCCGTTCTGCGGAAAAGGAAAGATCGGCCAGAGGAAGGTTTTTGGTGGCAGCACCCACTTTGATCCGCGCCGGAGAGGTTGCGCTGTACGAAAATTCACCGTTGATTTCATCACTCAACTGCGGTCCAAACGTGTTATCATCCTCATCGACAATGACCTGACCGTCCAGTGTAACAACATCCTGAAAGCGTGTCTGAACAAATGCATCAAATGTTTCCTCTACATTCCATCGTGTTGCAGTAGTATAGCTTCCTCCGATATCCAGAAAGCCCAGACCCGTATACAGCAAACCAAGCCGGGCATTCAGACCTACGGCATCTACATTGATTTTCTCCTCAAAAAAGACCCGGTCAATATTGTAGGTTCCTGAGTTCTGCTCACCGGTATAGACTCTCTGTCCGGACCTGTCCCGGGGAGTATCTTCTATGAAAACCTGTTCAAACTTGGATCTGGAAACCGGTATGCCCACTGTCAGGCCAAGAAAGAAGTCCTCCTGAAATTCTGTTGCCATGAAGAGGCTGTACTCACCAGCCTGACCACGGCGTGTTGTTTCTGCAAATTGATCAACACCCTGAAAACCGCCAAATTCAAAAACAGATTCCAGCTGATTGTTATGATCATCAATAGCAAATGTATTGAAAGCTATGTCGCTTGTGTAGTCGGTCAGAAACTGATATGTACGTGACGTAAAATCGTTGAAAGCATCTATGGTAAATGCCGAATTGTAATCCGCTGTCTGTACATAACCACCTCCGAATACCAGACTTCCCACTTCGGTCGGAACATTGTACGAAAATCCTATATGAGTTATACCGGTCTGATTGTCATCAAATGTGCTCTGCTCTCCAAGATATGTCGACTGCTGCTCGATATTTCTGACTCCGAGTCCGACAGAGAAATTACTTTCCGGAAATTTGGCAGCAACGGCCGGATTATTAAGGTAAGAGCCAAATCCCTGGAGTTGAGAAACTGATGAGCTGCCCAGGGCGATGCTGTGAGCATCCTGACCTGGCATCTGCTTCGAGAGCCGCAATGCATCCATGCTGTATTGCGCCTGAATGCCGGTCAGTCCTGAAAAGGATATGATCAGCATGGTAATGATTAATCTGAGAGCGGGGCCTTGATTTTTCATAGATAGTGAATTTTCAATATGGTTCTGTAGATGACAAAACGAACTGCGTGCCATAAATGATATCCCTGTAAAAAAAGCGCGGCACAGTTGCTGATTTGAGGCAATGTCCGCGCTTTAGAAATGATTCTTCTGCATCAGATTTACGATGCTATTGAAAAAAGTAATGTCAGTCGTTTCTGTTACGTGAAGTACTTCCGCTGCTGCTCCGGCTGGAGGAACTGCTCCGGCTGACTGAACCGCTGCTTCTGTTTGACGAACTGCTTCGACTTACGGAGCCACTGCTTCTGCTGGAAGAGCTGCTCCGGCTGACCGAGCCACTGCTTCTGCTCGAAGAGCTGCTCCGGCTGACCGAGCCACTGCTTCTGCTCGAAGAACTGCTCCGGCTGACCGAACCGCTGCTTCGGCTGGAGGAACTGCTGCGATTAACCGTGCCGCTGCTTCGGCTTGTGGAGCTGCTGCGGTTAACCGTGCCGCTGCTTCGGCTTGTTGCAGTGCTGGACCGGGTGACCGTAGTTCCGCGTTCACTTCTGACATTGGAGGATCCGCTGGTTGACCTGGTGACATTGCTGCTCCGGGTTACATTCGAAGTACCTGTACGGTTCACTGTTGACCGTGTTGCAGATGAACTTCTGGTAACAGATGCTCTGGAGGCATCTCTGGCTACAGCATTGGCTCTTGTACCCGTAACGCTGGTTCCCCGGGAGGTGTAAACTCTGCTGCTCGATACACCGGTTATGTTGCGGTAATTATAGGTAATAAAGTAGTTGGGTCCGTAATAGACACCCGGGCCCCATCCGTATGCCGGGTAACGATGATATCTGCCGGGACCATACCAGCTGTAATGATAATGAGCAGGACCGTACCATCCATGATGGGCCCATGCCCAGCTGTCATAGAAATAGCTGTGTCTGAATGCATGCGGATGATATCCATAGTGATAGGAAAACCCGAAACTTACTCTGCTGGCAGGCCTGTGTGCCGGATGGTGATAACCTAATCCGTATCTGGATGACCAGCGATACCGGTCAAAGTCACGATAGTACAGGTCAATGTCATGCAAGGCATCTTCATAACCCATATCATAAAGATCCTGGTCGCTAATGGGTTTTTCCCGTTGTTCCTCATATCTGTCCGTATGGGCGCGGGAAGGGCGCTCATCTACTACCTGGACCTGGGTATAGCATCCGGTCAGCAAAAAGGCAGCTGCGAGCATTGCTATGGGTATGTTGTTAATTCGTGCCATGATGGCCTCCTTGAATTGTCTGCCTGTGTAGCGGTGTCTGCTTATAAAACTTTTATTTTGTCTGGATTCGTTCCTGATCCTGCTGCCAGTGCTATTTATTGTAATTACACATGAGAGTCTGCCTGTACCTAATATACCATTATTTATGGATTTTTGGTTCTCTTCTACATCTTTTTACGATTCAGCCCGTAAAAAGTTCATTAATTATTCGCGGAATAGGACAGTGACTTAAGTATGTTATGCCTGCTCAGAATATATTATTGCAGCTCACCCAGCAGGTTAGCCGAGATATACCCGTAGTGCCAGACTTCTGTTGTGATGTCGCAGTTTTCTGAGTGCTTTTTCTTTTATCTGACGCACGCGTTCTCTTGTCAGGTCAAATCGTTCTCCGATCTCTTCAAGAGTCAGCGAATGTTCGCGGCCGATCCCGAAATACAGGCGTATAACTTCGGCTTCCCTTTTGGAAAGTTTTGACAATGCCCGCTCAATTTCCACTTTCAGGGATTCACCCATCAAATCATTATCAGGGTCGGGTGTTTCTTCGTTTTCGAGAACATCCAGCAGCCTGTTGTCTTCACCCTGGGCAAACGGGGCGTCAACGGACAGGTGCCGGCCTGAAATTTTCAACGTATCAGAAACTTCGGAAACGGTCATTTCCAGACTTTCAGCCAGTTCGGCAGCAGACGGGATCCGCTCATATTCCTGTTCCAGCTTGGACAACTCTTTACCGATTTTGTTAAGCGCACCCACTCTGTTGAGCGGCAGCCTGACAATCCGGCTCTGCTCGGCGAGTGCCTGAAGAATTGACTGGCGAATCCACCATACCGCATACGATATGAACTTGAACCCCCGGGTTTCGTCAAATCTTTTGGCAGCCTTGATCAGGCCGAGATTGCCTTCATTGATGAGGTCACCAAGCGACAGCCCCTGGTTCTGATACTGTTTGGCAACGGAAACAACAAATCGCAGGTTTGCCTTGGTCAACCTTTCAAGGGCCTGCTGGTCACCCGCCTGAATCTTTTTCGCCAATTCAACTTCTTCATCAGGAGTGATAAGATTCACCTTGCCAATCTCCTGCAAATAGCGATCGAGTGATTGGGATTCTCTTGTTGAAATTCCGCTGGGACTTGGATTTTTGGGTTCTTTTTTCTTCTTAGCCACTTGAAAAACTGGTTTGGTTTACGTTCATATTACTATTACGCTGTACAGATCATACCGGTTGCATCAATATACAATCTTTATGATCAGATTTCTGCCCGATCTGAAAACGGGAAATACATGCTCCGGGCACGCAAATACAACTTCAGGTCTGAAGGAATGATATGATTGCTCTTTCTCACAAAAAAACGAATCAAATTTACGGATGTTATCTGTCAAATGCGGCAACCGGGTAAATATTTTAAATATGCTGCTTATTTAGAAAGGATTTACCCGGAAACGGATTTTCAAGGCCATAGAAATCACAAACGGAGACTGCGATGTCTGAAAAACTATTCCGGATTGGCAGCTCCATAGTTGTTGCTTTATTTCCCGGATATATCAGCAGGGGTGTGAATTCCCGCGAATGGTCCGTACTGGGCATCGCCGGATCGTTTCCATGATCCCCTGTTATGATAAGCAGATCATCCGGTTTAAGCTTTTTAAGTATACGCGGAACTTCCCTGTCGATTTCCTCGAGAGCTTGCGCAAAACCTTCGATGTCATTACGGTGTCCAAAGTTTTGATCCGTTTCAATAAGATTTACAAAAACGAATCCCCGGTTGTTCAGTTCCATCACTTCAAGCAGTAGCTCAATTCCTTCAGCATTGCTTTTGGTTCTTCGGGAGTGATCAAAACCGCATTCAGCAAACAGGTCGATCACTTTTCCAACGGACCATGTCTCAATCCCCTTTTCCTGCAGATAGCCGGGCAGAAACGGTTCGAAAGGTTTCAGCGAATAGTCATGCCGCTGGTCAGACAAACGCCTGAATGAACCCGGTTTGCCGGCAAAGGGTCTTGCAATCACCCGTCCTACAGCATGTTCATCCACCATTACCTTTTTCCGAGCTATTTCACACCAATCATAGAGGGTTTCGAGCGGAACCGTATCAACATCGCATGCTATTTGAAACACACTGTCAGCCGATGTATAGACAATGGGAAGTCCGGTTTTCTGATGCTCTTCTCCGTACTCCTCAATAACTGCAGTTCCGGAAGCCGGTTTATTTGCAAGTACACCACCAAGACCTGTAAGTGAGCAGAAATTTTCAATCACATCATCCGGAAACCCGTTTTCATAGGTTGGAAATGGTCTTTCAAGCTGAAGTCCGGCGATCTCCCAGTGTCCGGTAGTGGAATCTTTACCGGAAGACGCCTCCCTCATCTTACCGAATGCAGCAAGCGGTTCCCAGACCGGGGCCACTGTATCGAGGGGGATAATATTCCCCAAACCCATTCGCTCAAATTCCGGCAATCGACATCTGCTCCGGGCAACAACATGGCCCAGGGTATTGCTTCCGGCATCACCATATAAATGCGCATCCTCCTGTGCACCAACTCCCAGACCATCGATAATAATCAGGTAACAGCTTCCCATGTCATACCTCCGAAAGAAATTTTTGCTGCTTAACAGCCTCATTCATGGCCTTTCTGGAGTTTTGAATGGCCGATTCGGGATCCATCCCGCGTTTTAATTCCGTGAATCCTGTCCGCAGCAGTATTTCAATTTTCTGATCATCCGCAAAGCTCACCGGATGCTGAAACTCTTTCTGAACTGCCTGTATCCATGAGTCAAAAGCCGACTCATCCGTTGACTGAAGAATGAACGAATACACATAATCACTGTATTCGCCGATAATGCCGGAACAGCCGAATTTTTGCGGCCTGGCAGCAGAAAGCACCATTTTTTGCAGTTGCAGCAAATCATCCGGCCGATACCTTGTTCTCAGGGTGGAAATATTGCTGATGGCAAACATCCCCACCCAGGTTTTCATGGGCACATCATAATTATCCTGGTGTTTCCTGATGACATTCAGGGCGCCTTTGTACAAATCGGATGTGTAGCAGGAAATTTTATTTGCAAATACATCTTCTTCGACACCAAGATCAGGAAACAATGCTTCCAGTTTTAAACCGGCAACCCGGCAAAGATTGGTGATTTTGTGTTTAACAGCTTCGGTGAAAACAAGTAAATCTTCGCTGTACACAAGGGCAAGAAGCTGCCTTCTTTGCCTGTGCATGACCGGGACTGCCAGTGTAGCGCCCTTGCATAACGGCTCCTGATATGAGATTCGCTTGGGATTGGCGTTAACATGCGTGTAATAAACGGGTTCGCCACTTTTCAACGCCTGATCGGAAATGGTTCCCTCCTGCACCGTCAGACCAACAGGAGGAGGAAATTTTGAAGCTGCCGAATAAAGCACCGAATTCCAGGATTTGAGTCCCCTTGCAAGCAGCATAACCCCTCCGTTGCTGCCGGCATACTTCTGAAGCTGCTCGGTTAATTCGGATGCAAGCTCAAAGGGCTGATCCAGTCTGGAAAAACGGTCTACATCGTCATCATACTCTGTCCATTCCGACTGCTGATGTGACAGGTCATTCAGCTCCTGGTAGTTATGGAGCAGTCTGCCAAGTGCTTTCTGATAAGCTGTAACACTTTCTTCATCTGACATGTTCAATTCTGATTTCGCCCCCGATTCAACGGATGTAATAGCAAGGGTGTCGGCATTGTAGACCAGCGGAATCAGGTATACATAGGATACCGGAACCGTGGAAGTGTAGTGATCCAGCTGCTTTCCGTCAAAATGGACATCACGCTGCAGACGGGTTATCGACTTAATCGTATCGAAATTTCCCAGAAAATGCTCATTCCTTCTTACGCGGTCCTGATAAACGACATTTTTCAGATTCGTCGCGTAATTTTCCAGCACTACAATATCCCGGCGATGGTTGATCCAGTGCAGCGAAACGGTTTCTGCCTGCAGGGAATTACGCAGCAGCAGAATCATATCGCGTATCACCTTTTTGAAATTCTGCAGGTTCTCCTTTTCTCTGTTTTCGGAATATGTAAGGCTCATTGGCATCTGTTTATAATCACTATCATCCTTTCAGTGGCAGATCGAGTTCAGGCAGTAATGACTCCGCTTCATCCACCATGGATGCGATGGCGGTCAATCCCCGCTCCCAGAATGCCCGTTCGTTAATATTTACACCAAGTCCGGCCGTAAGCCGGTGAGGCCAGTCGGACCCGCCCTTTTCCAGCATCTTCATGTATTTTTGATTGAAATCGTTGTCCGAGTTCTGATATTCCTGATACAAAGCCAGGACAAGCAGTTCTCCGAATGCATAGGCGTATACATATCCCGGTGTATGAACAAAATGCGGGATATAGCTCCACCACATACTGTAGTCATCGGTAAGCGTGACCGAGTCCCCGTAAACCGGCCGCTGCGTCTCCATCCACAATTCGGAAAACCGGCCGGCAGTCAGCTCGCCTTCATTGCGCCGGGCATTATGGATTCGGTCTTCAAACCGGTTCATGGATATCTGACGGAATACCGTTGCGATGGTATCGTCAATCTTACCGGTCAGCAGCGCCATTTTCTCCACGGGACTGTCAAGCGAGGAGAGCAGCTTCTGAAAAACGAGCATTTCACCAAATACAGAGGCTGTTTCGGCCGTTGTGAGCGGTGTTCCTGACTGCAGCACACCCTGAGAGCGGGAAAGATGCTGGTGGACACCGTGCCCGAGCTCGTGTGCCAGGGTCTGTACGTCACGGATTTTGCCGTCGTAGTTCATGAAGACATAAGGGTGCACTGACGGTGTTGTTGATGCGGAATACGCTCCTCCCCGTTTTCCGGGAACAATAGCCGCATCAATCCATTCTTCGTCAAAGAAACGACGTGCGATGTTGCCCATCTCCGGATGAAACTCATTATATGCTTCGAGCACAATGTCTCTGGCCTCATTCCAGCCGATGCGTTCCTGATTTTTCAGAACGGGTGCGTACCGGTCATATTCTTTCATTTCATCCAGGTTCAGCAGCTTCTTTTTCAGCTCATAAAACCTGTGCACGAGCGGATACCGGGCGGTAACCGAATCGACCAGAGAGGTCACACTTTCGTCCGATATCTCGTTGGACAAATTTCGTGCCCTGAGCCAGTGCGGATAATTTCGCAGCCGGTCATTTGTGTGCTTGTCTGCCAGCAGCGTATTGAATACATAGGTCAGCGGGTGGCTCATTTTCTTGAGACCGTCGGTAAAAACCCGGGCAGCTTTACGGCGGACATCACGATCGGGATCGTGCATTTTACTTAAAATCTCCGTCTCCGTAAGCTGATTTCCTTCAAAATCAAAGCGGGAAGCTCCGAGTGTTTCGTCAAAAAACCGGACCCAGGCCCTGGAACCTGTCACAGACTTGGCGGTGAGAATGTTCTCCTCTTTTTCTTCAAGGGTATGGGGCTTGTCCAGACGCGAAGTTTCAAGATAATGCCGGTAAAACGAGAGTTCTTCACTGTCAATCCACTGCTTTGCCGTATCTTCATCGAGGCTCAGCCACTCCAGTGTGAAGAAGACGACCTTTTGTGACAATTCTGATGACAGCTCGTTGGCCTCCTGTACGGCTTTTCCGAGTGCGGGGTCTTCGGTGTTGGTCGTCCAGCTCAGATAGGCAAAAGAACCGATACGGCTCATCAGCTCGATGATTTCGGAGTACTCTTCCAGTGCTTCGGCAAACTGCGCAGGTGTAAGTTTCGCCACACGGTTCCGGTATTTTCCGGCAAATGTGCCGGCAAGCTCCAGTGCTTTTTCACGGTCGGATGAAAACGCCGGGTCATCCAGTCCCTTGTAAAGATCTGACAAATCCCAACGAATGTTTTCAGCACCGGTTTTTTTACTATCAGCCATAAATAAATCTGGTTTTGTTGAATGGGAAAGTATAAGAAAAAAAACGGGGAGGAAGTATATCCGGAGAAACTATTTAACGCTCATTTTTTTTCGAAATCAAAACGTTTTCCCCTTCTGTTTCGTTATTTTTAACTGGCGTAATGAATTTCATCCTGATACATTAAGCTGATCATTTTCCTTACGGCATAATTTTATCCACCGGTACATCAAATTTTCTGATTTTGAAGAAATTAGAAGCACAATTCGGACCAAACGCAGCTCTCGTTGAAGAGTTATACGAACAGTATCTCGAAAACCCGGAATCCGTCCCGGACTACTGGCGAAGATATTTTGATGAAATGGGCAACGGAGCGAGCGGGACCGACGTGGCAGAGGACACTGACACGGCAACTCTTCCGGCGGAAAAAATGGAGGCCCCTCCAGAAGACAAGCATAAAAAAAAGGCACCTGAAAAGAAAAAGCCGGACACTAAAGAAGGCCGGGGCGCCCCTGATGTAAGCAAAGCAAAAAAGAAGAAGTCCGAAAAGGAAGTTACAAAAGAGCCTGAAGACCGGGAAACCGAACAGGCTGATGTCAAGCTGCTAAAGGGAGTTGCCGGAAAAATTGCCGCCAACATGGATGAGAGCCTTGAAGTGCCGACGGCCACTTCCCAGCGTGTCATTCCTGTGAAAATGCTCATGGAAGACCGGCGGATCATCAACAGCTACCTGGAAAAACGTCTTGAACCCAAGGCATCACTGACTCACTTTATTGCGTGGGCTATCGTAAGAGCCCTGAAAGAGTACCCCCAGCTCAACCATCATTACGGCGAGAAAGACAACAAACCGGCCAGGGTCATACCGAAAAGTGTTAACCTCGGAATTGCCATTGACCTGCCAAACAGAGACGGCTCCCGCAGTCTCCTTGTGCCGAACATCAAGGACGTTGACAAACTCTCATTCCCGGAATTTCTAAATGCCTTCAACAATCTCATCGACCGGGCCAGAAACAACGAAGTCGAGGTTGAAGATTTCGAAAACACCACCATTTCCATCACCAATCCGGGAACCATTGGTACTGTCGCATCAATGCCGCGTCTGATGAAAGGCCAGGGGGCCATCATAGCAACCGGAGCAATGAATTATCCGGCCGAATTCCAGTCAATGTCCCAGGATCTGCTGAGCCACCTCGGCATCAGCCGGGTCATGAATGTCACCTGCACGTACGACCACAGGATTATCCAGGGTGCAGAATCCGGCTCGTTTCTGGCACGCATTCAGGAATTTCTCGCCGGTCCGACCGACTTTTTTGAATCCATTTTTGAAGAGCTCGACATTCCCTACGAGCCCATACCGTTTGGCGTTGACCAATATTCCGGATTCCTTGATGGCAGCGACAATATCGAGTCCGATAAAAAGGCAGTTGCGGTAAGCAGGCTTGTGGACCGTTATCGCAGGCACGGGCATGTTATGGCAGAGCTCAACCCCCTTCAGTTCGGAACCGGATACAACCCGGAGCTTGACTTCCATTACCACGGGCTGACGATGTGGGATCTTGACCGTAAGTTCTATGTACCTTACCTGGCCGGCTCTGACAAGGTTACCACGCTTCGCAATATTATAGACATTCTGCGAAAAACGTACTGCGGTTATATTGGCGCTGAATACACGCACATTCTTGACATTGACGAACGGTCCTGGCTGCGTGATACGATGGAGTCCTCAACGAACGATCCGGGTCTGAGCAAGGAGGAGAAGCGCAGGATCCTCCTGAAGCTCAATCAGGCCAGTGCCTTTGAAGAGTTCCTGCACAAGAAGTACATCGGACACAAGCGATTTTCCCTGGAAGGCGCTGACTCGCTGATCCCGATGCTTGACTACCTGCTAGAACGGGCAGCTACTTATGAAGTATCGGACCTGGTTCTTGGCATGGCCCATCGCGGCCGGCTGAATGTTCTTGTAAATACCCTGAACAAGTCCTATAAAAAGGTATTTGCCGAGTTTGAGGGTAATATTGATCCCGAGAGTGCCATGGGTACCGGTGATGTTAAATACCATCTTGGAACTACAGGAGTTCACAAGGCCGGGAATAATCACGAAATCAACATGCTTCTGATGCCCAACCCCAGCCATCTTGAATCGGTTAATCCCGTTGTGGAGGGAGCTGCGCGTGCCATTCAGGATAAGATGAAAACGGAGGATGCCGGAAAGAAAGTCATTCCTCTGCTCATTCACGGGGATGCCGCATTTGCGGGTCAGGGTGTTGTTGCCGAGACACTGAATATGTCTCAGCTTGAAGGGTTCCGAACAGGAGGAACCATCCACCTTATCATCAACAACCAGATCGGATTCACAACACTGCCGAAAGACGGAAGGTCAACCGAATACGCCGCGGATCTGGCGAAGATGATTCTTGCTCCCATCTTCCATGTGAACGGTGATGAACCCGAGGCGGCTATTCAAAGTATCAAACTTGCACTGGATTACCGGCAAAAGTTTGGCAAGGATGTGGTCATCGATCTTATCTGCTATCGCAAGCACGGCCATAACGAAGGAGATGAGCCGGCATTTACACAACCCGGACTCTACAAAGAAATTGACACTCATCCGAGTGTGCGTCAACTGTATACCCGTGAACTTGTGAAGCGAAACGAGCTGACCCGGAAAGAGACACAGCAAATTTTCGATGAGTTTGATGAGCTGCTTGAAGCTGCGTTCAAGGATGCAAAGAAGGCCCAAAGTCCCGGCAAGTTCACCTGGAAACAGCTGAAGAGAAAGGACAAAACGGAAAAAGAATGGTCTCAGAATCTGCCAGATACGCGTTATGATATTGACAAGCTAAAGAAGATCGGCTACAAGCTAAACACGCTTCCGCAGGACTTTGACGCAAATCCCAAGCTGTTGAGAATTCTGGCCAAACGCAGCGAAATTGTTGAAAAAAACCAGAAAAAAATCGACTGGGGATTTGCCGAGGCCCTGGCTTTCGGCAGTCTGCTGGTCGAAAAACAACCTGTCCGGCTGACAGGGCAGGATTCCGAGCGGGGGACGTTTTCTCATCGCCATTCCGTTCTGCACGGGACAAGCAAAGAACAGAACTTTGTACCCCTCAACAACATCGACGAAGACCAGGCCAATTATAAAGTCTACAACAGCTTATTGAGTGAATTTGCTGTAATGGGATTTGAGTTTGGCTACAGCTCTCTTCGTCCGGAAGCGCTCGTACTCTGGGAAGCCCAGTTCGGAGATTTCAATAACGGAGCTCAGATCATAATTGATCAGTACATTGCAGCGAGTGAATCCAAATGGCGGCAGAAGAGCGGTATCGTACTGTTGCTTCCACACGCTTATGAAGGACAGGGGCCGGAGCACTCATCGGCCCGTCTGGAGCGGTTCCTCCAGCTCTGTGCAGACAACAATATTCAGGTTGCCAACTGTACTACACCGGCACAATATTTTCATCTGCTGAGACGGCAGGCATTAAGAGTGGACAAAAAACCACTTGTAATCATGAGTCCGAAAAGTCTGCTCAGACATCCGAAGGTTGTGGCAAGTATTGAAGAGCTTGCCGAAGGCAGGTTTCACGAAGTCATACCTGACGAAAACACTGATGATTCCGGCAAGACAAAACGTCTTGTGTTCTGCTCAGGAAAAGTGTATTACGATCTTGAGGATATGCGCCAAAAAGAAAAGCCGGATAATGTAGCTATTGTACGTATAGAGCAGTTTTATCCGTTCCCTGACGAAAGCATATCCAAAATCCTGGATCGGTACAAGAATACAGAACAGATCGTCTGGTGCCAGGAAGAGCCCCAAAACATGGGAGGTTGGCAGTACATGGAACCCCGTATGCGCAGTATGCTGCATGACAAACAAAAGCTGGAGTATGCCGGAAGAGTTGCCTCGGCATCACCTGCTACCGGTTCCGCACAGATTCACGCCGCCGAGCAGGAACTGCTTGTGAAAGAAGGCCTTGGGATTCCTGTAGATATCGAGGAGGAAGTATAAACCTCAGTCTTCCGTCGTCAGGGCAGCATGTTCTCGTTTGTCACATCTGTCCTGACGGTGCGCTTAATCTGCGTTTCACAGAATTCGTATTGGACTGGACCTGGAATGGATAATACCCCAGGTTTATCGCAGACCGCCGGGGACCCCTTTACAAATCCGGCTGACGGCGTCATGGCTGTGAAGGCTTTCCAGATGCGCACACCGCACAACAAAATCGACAATCTCATCCTGCTTGTCGAGATGTTCATATATCAGCCGTGCAGCATCTTCCACAAATTTCTGATACGCTCCGTTCAGCTCTGCAAATGCCTGCTCATCTTCTCTTTTCACCATTACCTGCGTCTCGGTTTTCAATGCCTCACGCAGTGTTCTGATCAGTTTTTCGGGAGATGCCAGCTCACTGCACTCCACTGATACATTGGCAATACTTCGCTGACTGTGGGAAATGGCGGCGACATCCCGGGTTTTGCGCGCGTGCTCGGCAAGCTCGTATGAGCAGGGGCAGGCGCTGCTGTACTCAAAATCCAGGTGCATGAACATGCGCATTTTGCCGATGCTATCCATATGGCCTTCTATTGAAAGCGGATAGTACTGATATCCGCTAAGATCAGACCTGAGACTTTCCTGAATCATGGGAAAATTTACCTTGAGGTGAAGATAACTTTCCTTGCTTTCAAGGTTTTCACGATATGCCCTGAGAATGTACTCCAGAACATCCTGATTCATGACTTCTTCCTTGAAATCGTAGAACGTTCTGATGATACGACTCATATTGATGCCCTTTTTGCCGGCATCAAGACTGACATAGCCGTCCACTGACGTTTCCAGCGTCATTACAGAACCGTCTTCCAGTTCATATCGAAGCGGAAGGCGAAAATTGGAAATGCCTACTTGCTGAATGGGCACATTAGCCCCTTCAATCAGTGAGGCCGGACCGTTTTGCAGGTCCGGAAGTGTGTTTTTATATGCATCCGTAATCGTAAACGTCGGATCGTAGAATCTTTTTAAACCGTTTGTATGCATAACTTATGTAAGTGTTGTTCCGTCTTCCCGGTATTCTGCGATGTTTCTTTCTGTTTCGTAGAGTCTGACGGCATACAATTGCCCGTCATAAGTGATCTCGTTTACATCTTCTTTAAGTTCAAAGAAGAAACACCTTGCAAGATTTTCTGCAGATGGAATCACACCTTTCAGAAAATCAACGTCCAGATTCAGGTTTTTGTGGTCGCACTTATTTAAAACGCGATTGTGTATGGTATGTTTCAGCTTGCCAAGATCAACAACGTATCCGGTATCCGGATCCGGCTCCCCGGCAACGGTCACTTCGATGACGTAATTGTGGCCATGCCAGTTGGGATGATTGCACGGTCCGAATGTCTCTCTGTTCCATTCGTCACTTTTTTCCGGGTTATGAAGCCGGTGTGCAGCGGTAAAATGTTCTTTCCGGGTAACGTAGATCACGGTTATAATTTACGTGACAGGATTATTGTTGTTGTATCAGGTCAGTGAGTTTAAGACAACGCAAAACATAATCAAACGGTTCCTTTGGCTATACTATCACGTTCCTTTTATTTTTTCATCCCGGTCTTGATCCGCCGGCATTCTCATCTTTGTCAGCCGGACGTTTTCCGAGCAGTTCTGCAAGATCATCCGAATCGAGAATCTCTTTCTCCAGCAAAGCATTGGCAAGCGAAATCAGCTGCTTTTTCTTTTCCTGCAGCAAATTTCTGGTTCTTGAATAGTTCCGGTTGATAATCGACTGAACCGCCTGGTCGATTTTCTGGGCAGTGATATCCGAATACTTTTTGCCAAATCCGGGAGCAGTATCACCGGACATATCATTATACGATATATGCCCCAGTTCATCACTCATCCCGTATTCGGTGACCATGGCATAAGCCAGTTGGGTAATTCGCTCCAGATCGTTTCTTGCACCGGTGGAAATTTTCCCGAAAACTATTTCTTCAGAGACACGACCGCCAAGCAAGGCGCATATTTTATCATCCAGTTCACCGGTGGTCATTAAAAACCGGTCTTCCAGCGGTGTCTGCAGCGTATATCCGAGAGCGGCAAATCCCCTGGGAACAATACTTACCTTGAGTACAGGATCGGTGTGCTCCAGAAACCATCCGGCTATGGCGTGTCCTGCTTCATGGTATGCAATGATTTCACGCTCTGCCGGACTAATGATCTTGTTCTTTTTTTCAAGCCCTGCAACCACACGTTCAATAGCATCCTGAAAGTCACCCATTTCAATGTGTTCTTTATTTCTTCTGGATGCAAGCAAGGCCGCTTCGTTGCACAGATTGGCCAGTTCGGCACCGGCGAATCCGGGTGTCTGCGATGCAAGCAGCTGAAAATCTACATTATCCGATACTGTAAGTTTTTTAGTATGGACGTCCAGGATCTCGATACGGCCATTCAGATCCGGTTTGTCAATCAGTATCTGGCGGTCAAACCGGCCCGGGCGCATCAATGCGGAGTCCAGAACATCAGGTCTGTTGGTTGCAGCCATAATGATAACCCCTTTTCCGGTGTTGAAACCATCCATCTCTGACAAGAGCTGATTCAGTGTGTTTTCCCGTTCATCATTGGATCCGGACATTTGATTTTTACCCCGGCTGCGGCCGATGGCGTCTATCTCATCGATGAATATTATGCAGGGCGCCTGTTCTTTTGCCTGCTTGAAAAGATCTCTTACCCGGGAGGCTCCGACACCAACAAACATCTCAACAAAATCGGATCCGCTCAGACTGAAGAACGGCACATCCGCCTCTCCGGCCGTGGCTTTTCCAATCATGGTTTTCCCGGTTCCGGGCGGACCTACGAGCAGTACGCCTTTGGGTATATTGCCGCCAAGCTTGGTAAATTTTGCCGGATCCTTGAGAAACGCCACAATTTCTTCTACTTCCTCTTTTGCTTCCTGGAGGCCTGCGACTTCTTTAAAAGTAATTTTCTGGTCACTCTGATGATCATAGAGGGATGCTTTGTTTTTTCCGAAATTCATCATCTGTGAGCCCGGATTCATTCTTCTGAATATGAATATCCACAATGCAATGATCAGCATAAGCGGAATAAACCAGATGAAGACATTGCTGAACCAGTTGTCACTTACTTTTGCATCATAGGCGACTCCGTGCTCATCGAGGATGGCACGAATTTCATCGCCTTCTATCATGGTGAGCGTAAAGGGATATTTGTCAGGATCATCGTCATCTGAAAACCATAACGGTGCATCCGAGAAAGGACTTTCTGAGATCTCATAGGAAATATGTCCTTCTTCAACCGAATCCGCCTTGTAGTAACCTTCGATTGTTGTCCCGTCGATAATGGTTACACTTTCTACATGCCCGTCCTGCACCTGTTTAAGAAAGGTGCTATACGTTATTGACTTGACCCCGTCAGGAAAAATGGACAGATAGGGAATGGCAAGCAACAGCAGAAACAGGATGATATAAACCCATATGGGGAAGCCGGAGCCTTTCCCTTTTTTTCTTCGGGACTTATCCTGCGTGCCGGATGGGTCTTTGTTTTCAGTCATTACGCAATTATGCTGTCAGTATACCAGTTCCGGAATGATTATTCCGGAATGAAGGCAAAAGGCAGTTAGTGTTCGAAAGTTATGACGTCACCTTCAGCTGATTGCATTTCCGTTATACCGGATTTATCCGTGACCTTACCAATAATGGTAATATCTTTGAAAGAATCCGTCAGTTTGTCAACCATTTTCTGAGGTGCTGTAAACAGAAGTTCAAAGTCTTCTCCTCCAAACATAGCGTATTTATCAACATCTTCTTTCATTTCGTTGGCCACATCTCTGGTTTGCAGATCAATGGGTATTGCTGACTGGTAGATATAAGCCCCTTTTTCAGACTCTTTCATCAGGCGCTGCAGATCAGGAAGCAATCCCTGGCTGATGTCGATCATGGCAGCGGGTTTAATGTTCAGCTCACTGAATTTCCCGATGATATCTTTTCTTGCTACCGGCACAAGTTGTTTTTTTACCACATAATCCCAGGGGGTAAGATCGGGCTGCATGACAGGATCGTCAGATTCCTGCCAGTGTTTTTTTTCCCTGAGAAGAATTTTAAGACCTGCCAGAGCACTTCCCAGATCGCCGGTTACGCATATGGCATCAACTTCAGACGCCCCCTTGTTGTATACGATGTTGTTTTTACCGACTTCACCGAATGCGGTAACAGAGATTACCAGGGCATTATGTGACCCGGTGAGATCGCCGCCACTGAGCTGGCATTCGTAGTCTGAACATGCCATGCCTATCCCCTTGTACAACTCCTGCACCATATCAACAGTAACCCTGTTGGGAATGGCGAGATTTACAAGTACAGCAACCGGGGTTCCGTTCATCGCATATATATCGCTGACCGCAGCGGATATTACTTTGGCCCCTATCTGATGGAACGGCATAAAGGTGAGATCAAACTCGACCCCCTCTACAAAAGTTTCGCTCGTAATCAGTGAATATTCAGTATCACTCGTGCTGATGACAGCAGCATCATCACCGATGCCCCTGGTGACCTTTTCTGTGCGAAATGCAGAGCTTTTGGATATTTCCTGAATCAGACCATTTCTTCCGATATCTGATATGTTTTGACCTGTCTCGTTTGCCATGAATTAGACGATAAATTTATAACATTTGCTGTGGTTGTTAACCATACGTTTCGGTTTTAAACCAAAACACAAACCGGTTGCCAGAAATAAAAAAAGGCAATCCGGATAACCGGATTGCCAGTCTTATAAAGATAACATCAGGAAGCGGTAATCTACAACCCTGAGTAATCTGCTTGAGGTTACATTGCTACGGCCTCATCTCCGCGCAGTGTGGAGTAGTTGATCCTCAGTGTCCCGGCTTCACGAAGTTCTTCCTGGACATCACTGACGATACCCATCTCTGACTGCTGATCCACCCTTAGAGAAACAATAAGACGGGGCTCCTCCTGGAGCTTGTCGTACATCAATCGCCGGATGGAGTGAATATCATCAATCAGTGCATCATCAATCTGCACTCTGGTATCGCCGTACTGTCCTCCTCCGAGGATTTCGGGTCCTATGTAAATATAGCTGACGAGACGCTTCTGCTCAATGGTCTCGATATTGTCAGCACGGGTGAAATCCACACGAACCTGCAGTTCCACTTCACGGAGTACGGTAACAACCATGAAGAATATCAACAACATGAAGATGATATCAGGCATGGCTGCCGTAGGAACCTGCTGTTTCGTATTTGCCTGCTTTTTTTGGAATTTTGACATAGTTGTGACAATAGTATTTAAGATCCCGGATCCGGTTCAGCAAGAGAGATATTCTGCGGATACATTTCACGAATTACGTTGTCTTCGCGTTCTACACGGTTGCTGTAATCGCGATAGGATACACCGAACTCCCTTTGCGCTGCTTCATCCCGCAGCTGCCGGTAGGCTCCGATCACTTCATCGAGCATGTCGATGTAGATTTCATATGGTGTTTGCCTGTCGGTTTTGATAGATACAATTGCCGACCTTGGATCTTCTGCAAGTTCCGGATCCTGAGCCCGGTTTTGATTGTCAACGAAATCCATGACCAGCTGCTGTACTTCGTGCAGACTGGCCTGCTCTTCATTGATCAGAATCTGTCCTCTGGCATTCACGAGAATGTTCATAAGATTCCGCTCGCGAATGGGAGGCGGCTCTTCGTCCGGATCAGGAGGAGGTGGCAACTGCATACCGATACCGGTATCAACGTCAATAGTCGTGACAACGAGGAAGAAAATCAGCAGCAGGAAGGCGATATCCGCCATCCCTGCCTGAGGCACTTCCGCTTCTTCACGAGAACGTTTTTTTAATTGCATATCTGGATTCTTCAGAATTTAAATGTGGTGCGAAGACCTGTGACCACCAGCATAACGGCAAGAAGTGCCATGGTGATCAACATGGTCAGTATTGCTGCATCAGTAACGGCTCCGGAAATCAGGTATGATATACCGAATATTACCGCAGGGACAACATAGATAAGGATCTTGGTCGCATCCTGTTTCCCCTGGATGATATTCTTGATGCCAAAGCCCACCATCGAGAGAAATCCGATGGCGATCAATGTCAGCATTACTCCGATTGCTATGGGTACGTACATAACGGATAATAAATTGAAAATGAGTGGTTAGGAAGCGGATTCTTCGCTGGATGAATCATCATCCTTGCTGCCAGCATTGCGCTCTGCGCGCTCTTCTTCGGAAATAATCTGCTTTCCTTGCTGAAGCAGTGCGATGGAATCAACAAGAACAATGGAGCTTTCTTCCATATCCACTACAAGCCGGTCGATTTTGGAAACACAATAGTTGTATCCGACCTGTAGAATAATACCAGCAATCAGTCCGGAGGCTGTGGTCAAAAGCGCCACCTTAATACCACCGGCAACAAGACTTGGTGAAATATCACCGGCAGCCTCAATGGCATCAAACGCCTGAATCATACCGATAACCGTTCCGGTAAATCCGAGCATGGGTGCAATGGCAATAAACAGAGAAAGCCAGACAAGTCCTCTTTCAAGAAAGCTCATTTCGATGGAGCCATAAGACTGAATCGCCTTTTCAGCGGCATCGATACCTTCATCGGCTCTCAGCAGGCCGGCCTGAAATACGGATGCTACCGGTCCGCGAGTTGAGGAGCACAGTTCTTCAGCAGATTGAATACCACCTTCCTGCAATGCCTCTTTGACGTCGAGGATAAATTTTCGCGTATTGATGTCTGCTCTGTTGAGCGTGATCAATCGCTCAAGAAAAATTGCAAGTCCAAGGATCAGGGCAATGAGCACGGGCCACATAAACGGGCCACCTTCATTGAAATATCCGACAAGCATGTTGAATAAGCCTTCTTCCAGAGCTCCCTGGAAAAGCAATGCACTAAACGAGAGGGTCATACGATTCTCCGATTTTTTCTCAAATGTTGTTTTCTATAAGACAATTCACAATAAGCAGATTATAGACTATTTTGAATCAAATGTCAAAACATGATACAGCTGTTTTTTGACAGCTGCCGATATCAAAACTGTCTGTTTGCTGCAAGAGTAAATATATCGATATATTTTCAATTATAACTATTCGGGCAATACGGAATCTGCCGGTTTTAATAATAAGACTGCAGAAAGTTGCCGGTCACTTGGTATACAAGTCTATCCTAAACGCGTGCATTCAGAATCAAATTATTCAGCACCGCGCATTTTCATGTAAAAAAACTCTCCTGAGGGAAATTTTATGTTAAAAAACAGCATTAACTGTAAACCTGAGTGTCTGAATAGCCGGTCTGTCCACAAGAGTACGTCCGTCATATTGCAGACTGGCTCTTAAAAAATCACTTATCCGGTAATCGGACTGAACAGACCACGACCACGTCTGCCCCAGACCTGCACCGTCGGTCAGCTCAAACTCCCCAAGGCTGGTTGATGGCCCGCCTTCAAGTTCATAATCCCTGCGCTCCAGTCTGAGAGTTGACTGAACCCTTCTTCCCAAAGTAATCCTGGAATCTATGGCGCCCGTATACCCTGTTACTCTTGCTGCTTCGTCAGGGAAATTATCAGTTTTATTCAGATAAGCAGCAGAGATCCCCGTCTGAACCGATGAAGTCCACCTTATGTCCAGTCTTGGCCTGAGCTCTGCCCCGGATATCTGATAATTTCGGGAAGCAAATGTTTCACTTTCATTGTCACTCCTTAGCAGCACCGCCTGCAGTGTCGTGCGATAGCGCCTTGTGAGACGCAAACCTGCCCGCAGCTGAAGATTTGCCACTTCCCGTTTTTCGATGCCCGATGCCTGCTGGTTCTGCGACAACAATCTGTCGGCAGTAAGTCTGAGTTCCCGGCGCGTGTGGTTCCGGAAGAATTCCACATCCTGTTCAATATAAAGCCTGCCGCTGATGGTCAGGGAGTCATCCCTGAATTCGTTCAGACGCAGCAGGTAAATATCCTCCAGCTGCTCGGTGCGGTTCTCCTCATTAATGTCAATAATTGACTGCCATCTGATGCCCGCCAGAAAATTGAGCAAATCGGAATATTGCGCGTCATAGGAGTCAATTATCCTCGACGGGTCGATGACAGTCCGCCACCGTGCCCGCAGAGCAATTACCGGAAACAGCTCATCGGAAGGAACCAGCTGCTTGATGAACGTACCTTCATTGGGACTCTGCTCCGGAAAAAATTCATCGACTTGCTGCACACCGTCATCATTGAGATCTATCCACACATACTGACCAAGCTCCGGCCCTACTTCAACAAAAGCCTCCTGTAGCAGCGGGCGTCTCTCGGTATTGGCATTGTACAGGAACTGCGTTTCTATCAGACGGTTCCACGGGCGGTAATCCGTAACCGACCGCACCAGGACTCCCCGGCTGTCCATTCTTTGCTGCTCCAGTCTGAATGCATCTTCAAATCTGCGTTCTCTGAGCCCGAGTGTGTTTTCTGTCTGAAACAGGTTCCCGCGGCGGAAGTTTAATACGTACCGCTGCGTGACCCCGGATGATTCGCTTGTTAACTCCCCGTCCAAAACACCCCTGTCTTTTCTGTAACGAACCGATCCGCCGATCCTGAGCTCATCCGAAACCTGGAAAAACAAACCGGGCCCGACTTCTGTAAACCGAAATGACGTTGGAAGGAGTGTATCAGCCGGTATGTTTTTCTGTATGCGTTCCTCCTGTTCAAACATTATTTCAGGCTGGATGGAGCCAAACGGCAACGGTATTTCGTAATCTGCCTGGCCCCGCTGCCGCAGCCACGACCCTTTTTCATTTAAATGCCGGTCCTCACTGTCAACCAGTTCAATACGATAATCAACTCCGGGCAGACCTTCTTCTGCAGACTGAATGCGCAGGTCACCGCGGGTACCATCGAAACCACCCCGCTCGATATGTCCGGCACCTGCCAGTATTTCCGTCTGATCGGACGGCGCCAGTCCTGCATTTCCTTCCAGTCTGATTTCACGGGCTTTTTCCAGCTCGGAAATATTCCAGCGCCTGTCGAACTCCACTTCCCGCACCCGGTCAAAATAGGCGAAGTTTTCTCCTTCATAACGACCCCTGACATCAAGCGAGAGCTTGCCGAACCGTGTCTGATACGGTCTGAGTTCCATGCCACCCAGAAAACTCATATCCTGGTTATCTTCATTGTCAATCGGAGACAACCGGTTCTGATCGAATGAACTCCCGGCCCACTCGCCGTAGAGATCCAGGTGCCGGGATGCGCGGACACGGCTGCGCAGCGCCACCATGTTTTGCTCGATCGGCCTGGAGAGTCGCCGTTCGGGCATGTAATTACCCATTCCCGGGCCGGCCCATTCATACAAAATTCCGTTAGCCGCCCTCCCAACCCTCCGGTAGTCTCCCTCCCCGTCAGGCACCCTGCTGAACTGAACCCGGTACACCCCCGATGAGTCTCCGGGAATATGCTCAAATACCCGGTACGTTTCTCCTTCAAACACAGTGTCAACTTTACTGTAGAGCAGAAAATCGGCATCGCGGCGGAATCCGACAGAATCAGCACCGCTGATCACAGCTCTTTCGGGATCATCACCTGCATCGCGGAGGACATCCCGTTCTGATTCGGAAAGAAATGTTTGCGTGCTGAGGTTGACATTATCGGCTTCCCGGATGACCGTTGCCCCGAAAGAGACGCGGTTGTTCAGCAACTGATCGTATTCCGCCTCGGCAGCCAGCACGGTACGGGTATAGGCATCTCTCAGATATTGAAAATCTACGGTTATTCGTGTATGGTCTGTAATGATGCGGTTGGAGGTAAAGGTAATCTCACCGAGGCCATAGTCAATGACATAGTCATTTTCCTCACCTCTGACCATTCTCTCTCCGTCAATGTACACTCTTTCTGATCCGGCGAGAACGATAATAAAGTCTTCGTTATCTCCTCCGGTAAGCCGGTACGGTCCCTGGACGCCATCTTCACCGCTGAACTGCATTTCCCGGTACTGGCCCCGGACAACCGCTGCAGAACCCTTATAGTTGCCATAAGGGTCGAGGGCGGCCTCGATGTCTACACCCTGCAGCCGACGGTCGATGGCGGCAAAATTGCTCTGATCAAGCTGCATATCCACATCACCCATCTGAAGAGTGCCTGCTTCGTGCATCAGTCGGATGTAAACCTGATCAAACTCACGCAGCGTCTGAGTGGTTCCGTCCGGCTGGATGGGGGTGCTGCGATCGGTCAGTGACGCGATGACTTCGAGATCATCGGTAATCCGGCCGCTGATGTCAAAGTTAAGTCCGCTTTCCAGCGAGAGGTCCTGATTAGTTCCTACGACGACACCGCGGCGCAGACTCCCGCTTCGTTGCAGATCCGTATCACCAAACAGGTCCTGCTGCCTGAGAGGGCGGCGGGTAACCTCGACAGGACCATCGGGCTCCTCTTCGGCATCAACGGTATCCAGCTGCACCCGTTCCCTTGCGGCTATGGTCGGCGGAAGGTCTATCGGCCAGAATTCATAGTGAAAAAAAAGGGAGTCGAACCGGCTGCGGTACTGAGCGTCGCGGTTCCAGGTCCAGGTTCCGGTGGCCGGATTAAGCGTCCATTGATCTTCCGGCAGCTCAAGTGTATCTGCGCGCACACGAAACGTTTCAGGCAGAATCCACTCGTCGAGCTGAAAAACCGAATCTTCTTCAGCAATCGCAACGCTGCTTCTGTTTTCAATGGACACCTGAGCCAGCAGCTGAGTACTGAGGCAATGGCAGACCAAAAGGATCAGAAAGGCAGTTCGTATAATCAAAAGACCGAATAATTACCCGGTAAAAAAAAAGGAAACACAGGGTAACCTGCATTTCCTTTTCAAAACGATGGAATGACAGCCGATAGTCTTTCGGAAGCCGTCAATCCTGTGCTTTTACAACCCAGAAAGTCAATGTTGCATTGACCTGTTCATGCAGGTTGATTGTCGCAGTGTATTCACCCAGCTGCCTGACATCCTGGTCAATCTGAATCTTGCGCCGGTCGACATCAAACCCTTTGTCTTTGAGCGCATCGGCGATATGTACATTGGTAACGGTACCAAAGATTTTTCCTTCTTCGCCGGCTTTGACAGCGATGGTGACATTGGTGTTCTGCAGCTCTTCTGCTGTTTCCTTTGATTTTTCAAGATCCTGGGCACGTTGCTCGAGGACTTTTTTGAGCTGATTGTCAACGGCTTTTTTGGCACTTTCGGTGGCAAGTACAGCCTTGCCGGTCGGTATCAGGTAGTTGCGTCCGTAACCGTCTTTGACCTCAACAACCTCACCGGCCAAACCCAGTTTTTCGACATCCTGTTTGAGAATTACTTGCATTGATTTAACTCCTGGAAATGTGTTTATCTGAGATTTTCGGCGACAAATGGAAGCAGTCCGAGGTGGCGGGCCCTTTTGATGGCCAGTGAGAGCTGCCGCTGATATTTGGCGCTGGTGCCGGTTACGCGGCGTGGGAGGATTTTGCCCTGATCGTTTACGAATTTCACAAGGGTATCCACGTCTTTATAATCTATGTATACAACCCCGGCTTTGGTGAATTTGCATTCTTTTTCCTTGAGGTTGCCTTTTTTGGGATGTGCAGGATTTTTTAACATAATATTGTTTTTTTCAATTTATACAGGTGGCAGATATCTATTCCTCTTCAGCAGTCTCAGAAAAAACGACGGGAAGTTTCCCTTTTTTCTGGAGCTCTCTGTGCTTCAGCATCTTGTTGTCATACTTGAGGATGAGATGCCTGATAATATTTTCCTGCAGCCGGAAATAACGTTCGAGATCATTTATAATCGTTACCGGGGCATTGAAATATGCGTTGATGTAATACCCGCTGTTTTTACCATCGATTTCGTAGGCGAGCCTCTTGATACCCCACTCGTCGATTTCATCGATTTCAGCTCCATTTTCTTTCAGGAACGTTTCAAAGTCTTCTTTTACCTCATTCACCTGATCCTCTTCAAGTACAGGATTGATGATAAAGGTTGCTTCATAAAAATTTGTTTTCATATTACCTTCGGTTGTTTTAAAAAACAGCCGCCGGTGTCTCCGGCGGCAGGCGGCGCAAATATACCAATAATATCAGCTTTTTGCAAAATACCCGCAATTCACTGATGCAGTCATCCGGATGAATATAACTCCGGTCCGTCACAATTACTTCATCAATACGGAAGGCCCTTGAATGAACCCAGAAGTTCAACGAGTCCTCCGGGCTGAATTCCAAAATAAAGGGTAAGCGCAGCAAGGACCAGCAGAG
The DNA here is from genome assembly GCF_017921895.1 of Natronogracilivirga saccharolytica. Classification (NCBI taxonomy): domain Bacteria; kingdom Pseudomonadati; phylum Balneolota; class Balneolia; order Balneolales; family Cyclonatronaceae; genus Natronogracilivirga; species Natronogracilivirga saccharolytica. Next base: position 399,706 of record NZ_JAFIDN010000003.1, on the reverse strand, counting down.
CTCCGGAATACATAAAACCGGGCCGAATCAGAGAGATGCCGGATTCGTTTTCTTTCATGTAGAGATGTACGAGCGGTCGCAGATAGTAGTAGACACTGGCTGCACTTGCAAGGACGCCAATAATGACCAGACCTATCAAACCCTCATCTACAGCAGCGGCAAAAACCCTGTATTTCCCGATGAAACCGGCAAATGGCGGAATTCCAACCATGGAAAACAGGAATATGGCCATCATGACGCCCATCACCGGCTGCTGATATCCCAGACCGGAATAATTTTTTATCTCGGTAAAGTCAAAACCTTTGTGCCATTCATAGAAGGCTACAATACCAAAAGCTCCGACATTCATGAGGGTATAGGCAAAGAGATAGAACAGCACAGCGCTGTATGCAGCATCGGTTCCGGCAGCCAGGCCTATCATGATATATCCGGCGTGGGCTATAGATGAGTAGGCCAGCATGCGTTTGACGTTGTCCTGTACCAGGGCCAGTATATTACCGATTACCATGGTGAGGACGGCGAAAACCCACATCACATCCGCCCATTCAGCCCGCGCTTCAGGGAGCGCACGGTTCAATACCAGGATGAATGCGACAAATGCAGCGGCTTTGGATGCGGTAGCCATGTAGGCTGTAATGGTTGTCGGAGCGCCCTGATAAACATCGGGAGTCCACATATGGAACGGTACGGCAGATACTTTGAAGAAAAAGCCGACCAGAAGCATTGCCACTCCGGCCCAGTAGATCATTCCTTTTTCTTCGGTGGCTGCTATGTCGACAAGGAAGGTAGATCCCGATGCCCCGTAAAGAAGTGCGATTCCGTAGAGGAGAAAACCGGTAGTAAAGGCTCCAAGCAGGAAGTATTTCAGTGCTGCTTCGATGCTTTTTTTCTCGTTCTTTACCAGTCCCGCAAGGACATACAAAGAAATTGACATCATTTCGATGCCAAGGAAAAGTGTTACGAGGTTATTGGATATAACCAGTATCAGCATCCCGAAGGAAGCAAACAGGATCATGGAATAGACTTCAGCAATATGACTGCCGGTCTGCTCAAGATAGTCCCTGGTCAGCAGAAGTGAAAACAGGGTTCCTGTCATAACCAGAACGGTACCGAACGCAGCCGTTCCGCCATAGGTGGTCAGACCCATGAATGCTTCACCGGAAGGACCAAAAAGATCAAACACCGATGCAACAAGAGCGGCAAATGAGAAGATTACGGTTACAACAAAAGCCTGACGGGCATTACCGGTGAATGCATCCAGCATCATTACCAGTAGCGCGCCCGTCCCGACAATAATTGCAGGCAGTATGGTCAATAGTTCGTTTGCTGATTCCATGTATTCTGTTTAGATAGCGTCGATACGTTTGGCCAGTTCGGTATCCTTGTTTGTAATCTTGCCGCCGGCATCATGCGTGGCAAGCTGAATGCGGACATCCTTGTAGACATTGAACAATTCGGGATGGTGTCCCAATTCTTCGGCTTCGAAAGCCACCCTTACCATGAATGACATGGCTTCCCTGAAGTCCGAAAATGAAAATTGTTTGGTCAGCTTGTCATCTTCAACTGACCAGCCGTCAAGATTTTTTAGTTCCTGTTCAAGCTGTGCCTTGTCCAGTTCCTTGCTCATAACTCATTCTCCTTTTGATCGTTATCGGTTTTGGAAGCAAGCTGCGGGGTAATGTCATACAGTTTGGCAGCCCATCCGGGAATGTTTTCAGCGGATGCATTTTGAGCGATGACTTCTGCACGGTTCTGTGTATCCTCAATCATGTGGGTCACTTCTGCTTCCGAGTACTTTGTGAAATCTCCGGGCCGGATACCTATCCATACGATAAAAATCATGATGGGTACCAGAAGTCCGATTTCCCTGGCATTGATATCCGTGAGCTTCTCATTTTCTTTGTTGGTAATTGGTCCGAACATAACACGCTGGAACATCCAGAGCATATAAGCAGCTGCCAGAATCACGCCCAGCGCTCCGATTATGGCATACCAGTAGGAACCAAGAGTTTCAGACTGGAATGTACCGACGAGAATCAGGAATTCTCCCACAAAACCGTTCAGGCCGGGCAGTCCTATGGATGCCAGCGTAGCCATCATGAACATTACTGTAAACACGGGCATTTTTTTTGCAATACCGCCGAAGTCGGCAATCATCCTGGTATGGCGGCGCTCATAAATCATCCCCACAATAATAAATAACGCCCCGGTTGACAGTCCGTGATTGACCATCTGAATAATCGCACCCTGGGCACCGGTCGTGTTGAATGCAAACATACCAAGCACTACAAATCCGAGGTGACTGATGGATGAATACGCCACCAGTTTTTTCACGTCCCGTTGAACCATCGCCACGAGCGCACCGTAAATAATTCCGATAACACCCAGGACGGCAAACATGGGAGCAAAGGCGATAGCGGCGTTAGGGAAGAGAGGAATCAGGTAACGAAGTACAGCATAAGTCCCCATTTTCAAAGCAATGGCCGCCAGAACCACAGAACCGGCGGTCGGAGCTTCGGTGTGCGCAAGCGGAAGCCAGCTGTGAAACGGAAATATGGGCACTTTGATGCAAAAGGCGAAACCAAATGCAAGGAACAGCCAGGTTTGTTCAACCAGGCCAAGCTGGAATGCAGGGTCGGTCAGCAGGCGCCAGTCGGTGGTAAAAACGCCGTCGTTAACCATGTTTCCAGCGGCATACCCTGTATATATGAGAGCCACGAGCATGAGCAGCCATCCGACCAGTGTATAGATGAAAAACTTGACCGTAGCATAAATGCGGTCTTTGCCGCCCCATATCCCGATAAGGAAGAACATGGGGATTTGGGTAAGCTCAAAGAATATGTAAAACATGAACAGGTCAAGTGCCGCGAAGACACCGAGCGAGCCGGTCTGCAATATCAGCAGCATGGAGTAAAACCCGGCGACATGTTTTGTGATGGACGTCCAGGAAGAAAGTACAACTATCGGAGCCATGAATGTAGTCAGCATGAACAGAAGCATGCTCAGCCCGTCGAGTCCCATCATGTATTTCACATCCCAGTCCCCGAGCAGGGGTTCAGAGACGGTCAGATACTGCGCTGATCCGGTTGCCGATATGTCAAAATTCAGAAGAAGCGGTAAGGAAAGCACAAAAGCTGCTGATGTGATGAAAAGGCTGGTCCACCTGACCCATTCATCCTTCCGTATAACCAAAAGGAGCAGCGCACCGAACAGCGGCAGATAAATGACAATATTTAGCAGTAATTCCATCTATTCAGGATAAATTTGTTATCGAAACAGCAACATATAGACAACCAGGATGACGCCCAGAACAATACCGAAGGCGTAGGTCTGAACCAGTCCGGTCTGGAAATAGCGGAACACGCTTCCGAAAAAGCGAACCAGTGCGGCAACAAAGTTGACAAACCCGTCAATGGCTTTCATATCGAAAACGGCAAGAAAGCGGTCGGAAAAGCGTACTGTCGGACGGACGATACCTCCTTCGTAGATTTCATCGAATTTGTATTTCTCGTCCCATACCTGATACAGAGCGCCAAGTCTTTTGGAGATGCGTTTGTCAGAAACCTCCAGCTGGCCTTCTCCGTACATCCTGAAGGCCAGAAATACGGCGACCAGTGCAACAATGATGGCTCCGAACAGAAGCACCCACTCTACTTCTTTGGAAAGTACAAGTTCGGTTTCAAGTGTGACGATATCCAGCCACCTGCCGATGATGTTCACATCCGCGGATGTCCCGGTGAACGTTGCCACAACGAAGTTGGGAATGCCGATGAATCCGCCGACGATGGAGAGTCCGGCAAGAGCCCAGAGCACCGATGTCATCGTAAACGGGCTTTCATGGAGATAAGAGGCGGATCCGCGCGCCTGTTCGAATTTCTCGGGCAGCCGGAAAGAGCCGTGAAATGTTCCGAATGTAAGGCGGAACATGTAAAATGCGGTCAGGAATGCCGTGACAACACCTATCCCCCAAAGCCCGAAGTATACTGCGCCGTACTCTCCCATTCCGGCATTGAATGTCATCATCAGAATCTGGTCCTTTGAAAAGAATCCCGCGAGCGGCGGGATGCCTGCAATGGCGATGGTCGCAATAAGGAAGGTTTTATATGTGGAGGGCAGATAGTCTTTGAGCCCTCCCATATACCGCATATCCTGGGGATCGAAATGCACATCCTTCCCCTGGTCATGCAGTTTGTGCTCAACATGATGCATGGCATGAATAACCGATCCGGAACCAAGAAACAGACAGGCTTTGAAGAACGCATGGGTAACCACATGGAACATGGCCGCTATATAGGCGCCCGAGCCAAGTGCCAGGAACATGAAGCCCAGCTGAGAGACGGTGGAATAGGCAAGAACGGTTTTGATATCGTACTTGGTAAGGGCGATGGTAGCGGCGATGATAGCGGTAAACGCTCCTATCACAGCCACAAAGAGCATCAGTTCGGCAGAGATCATGAAGAACGGCGACATTCTGGAAATGACGTAAATTCCTGATGTCACCATGGTTGCCGCGTGGATCAGTGCGGATACCGAGGTGGGACCGGCCATGGCATCCGGAAGCCAGACAAACAACGGTATCTGCGCGCTTTTCCCGGTTGCACCGATCAGTATGAGCAGACCGATGATAAACACCTGATCTGCAGTGAACAGGCCCGTTCCGGCAAGAATATCTTCAAAACGCAGAGATCCGATCACCTGAAAGATCATGAACATGGCAATGAGGAAGGCAAAATCGCCTACTCTGTTGTACAGAAATGCCTTTTTCGCGGCATCGGATTTTGCCATATCGGTATACCAGTAACCGATCAGCAGATAGGAGCAAAGTCCGACACCTTCCCAGCCGAGGAACAGCAGCAGCATGTTATCGGCAAGAACGAGATTAAGCATCGCAAAAATGAAGAGATTCAGGAATGCAAAAAACTTCCAGAACCCTTCATCATCGGCCATGTAGCCGATTGAATAAAAGTGAATAAGCGCACCTACACCTGTTACTACCAGTGTCATGACAAGCGAAAGCTGGTCAAGCCGATAGCCGATATCTGTCGTAAAATTGCCGGCTTCAATCCAGGTGAAAAGACTTATCGATGCAGCTTCGCTGTCAGACTGCATTGCAATCAGCAGCCAGACCGCCATCAGAAAGGGAATAAAAACTGCGAGTGTACCAATTCCGCCGATAAGGGATTTTTTATTCCGGAATGATTCGGAGGCAAGTCCCATCAACCCGTTTATCAGGAAACCTGCAAGCGGAATGAGAACAATCCAGGGTACTAAATGAACATATGCGCTCATGAAATTACAGTGTTACCGGTTTTGAATGAACCATCGTCATCAGGATGATCATAGTTAACAGAACGTTGTGAGGTTACCATCGCAGGAGATTTATCCGGGACACGTCAACGGTGAGGTTGTTACGGTATATGGCGATGATAATGGCCAGTCCTACAGCTGCTTCAGCAGCGGCAATACAGAGTGCGAAAAAAACCAGTATCTGCCCGTGGACATCGGCCAGCTGCGTACTGAAAGACACAAGTGTAAGATTAACCGAATTGAGCATCAGTTCGGCACACATGAAAATCACGATCGCATTTTTCCTGGTCAGAACACCAATGACACCGATGGTGAACAAGACAGCAGACAGACCGAGGTACCAGTCCAATTCAATCATTTGGCTTCTTATCGCTAAGTTTACGTTGAGCAAGGAGCAATGCGCCGACAACTGCGGCTGTAAGCAGCATTGCGGTTACAAGTACAGGCAGAATATATATGTTGAAAAGAGCATCGCCGATGCTCTCCACTGTACCAATCTGAACGATTTCCGCGGATACATCGGGGAGAGTCCCTGTGTAGCTGGAAATCGCGTATAAAAGCTGGGCAAGCACGATTACCCCCAGAAAAAAGGCCAGGATATATTTGACACTGAGGCGTGAAAGCAGATTTTCCTCATCTGAGAGATTCAGCAGCATGATGACAAACAGAAAAAGCACCATAATTGCACCGCCATAAACCAGCACCTGAACAACGGCAAGAAACTGTGCTTTCAGCAAGAGGAAGATCCCGGCAACTGAAATCAGATTCAGGACCAGAAAAAGGGCGCTGTTAACGGTATCCCTGCTTGTGATCATGCCAATGGCTGCTGCTACTGCCAGTGTTGCAAACAGGACAAATATGTAAGATTCCATGAATTATCGCATTTTGAAAATGTGCAACAAGGTACCTAAAAATCTCTGTGTCTTCAAGAAGAACTATCAATTCTTAACGACTTCTGTGAAAAAGTACCGGTGCTGTGACAAGGCAGGAGTCGTTTTATAATAGCTGATTTTTTTTAGTAAATTCGGGCATGAATTTAAGAAAAATATGATTTTTGTTCAGCTTTTTTACCGGCCGGCAGAATTCGGACAAAACAAAACCAATGGAGTCACATGATATTAAAAGGTCCTGACATACAGGAAATGACTGAAAAGGTCAGAGAATCCAGTTTGTTTATTGATGACATCACCGAAGAGCTGGACCGGGTCATCATCGGGCAGAAACAGATGATCAGCAGGCTTATTATTGGCCTGCTTTCTGACGGCCATGTCTTGCTGGAGGGTGTTCCCGGCCTTGCAAAGACGCTAACGATTTCAAGCCTTGCCAAAGCTATCAATACGGGCTTTCAACGCATACAGTTCACTCCGGATCTGCTTCCTGCCGACCTTGTGGGTACCTTGATTTTCAATCAGAGAACGGGTGAATTTACTGTCAAAAAGGGACCAGTATTCTCGAATATCATACTTGCAGATGAAATCAACCGCTCACCTGCGAAGGTACAGAGTGCGCTTCTGGAGGCCATGCAGGAGCGCCAGGTCACCATTGGTGAACGCACCTTCCCGCTTGACGACCCTTTCCTTGTTCTGGCAACACAGAACCCGGTTGAACAGGAAGGCACCTACCCGCTGCCCGAGGCCCAGGTGGACCGTTTTATGATGAAGATCAAAATTGATTATCCGTCAGAGTCGGAAGAGATGGAAATCATGAGACGAATGGCCCGGACAACTAAAAAGGAAACACCAAAAGCGGTAGTACATCCTCAAACCATTCTTGAAGCCAGAAATACAATAAACGAAATATACATAGACAAAAAAGTTGAGCAGTATATTGTCAATATTGTAATGGCCACCCGCAGTTCTGCAAAATATGGTATAAAAAAAATACAGGGTTTGGTTGAATACGGGGCATCACCCAGAGGGACGATTAACTTGAATCTTGCTGCCCGCGCACATGCTTTTATACAACACAGAGCATATGTTACACCGGAGGATGTAAGGGCTGTTGCCTATGATATTCTTCGTCATCGTATAGTTTTAACATATGAAGCTGAGGCAGAGGAAATTCAAACAGAGGATATCATTGAATCTATACTGTCACACATTCAGGTACCATAATATAATTTATATTCCGACGTTGACATTTATGTAAAGTTGTAGTTAGTTTTATGTACATACAATGCATCAACCTAAAGAAAAAAAATGAAACTAAAATTTGTTCCCAGAACTGATGTGCGAGTCACAAAAAAAAGCTCTTCAAAATTCCGGCCGTTAATTGAAGCTTTGAACAAGCTTGAACCAGGTGGTGATGCTCTTGAAGTTACCTACAGCAACGACAAAGAGTTAAATTCCATGAGAAATGTTGTATACACATACAACAGAGAAACCGGTGCAAAAATCAAAAGCGGCAAAGATACGGTAAACGGAAAAGTATTTTTCTACAAGGAAAAATAGATTTTTTCACACCTGTATTATCATCATTACAAAAAAAAGCCTTCAAAATTACCTGAAGGCTTTTTTTATGTTATACAAAGTGAATTCAAAGAGTTAAGCTGGTCAGCTTAACTCAAGCATCCGGTCAAGGCTTCGTTTGGCCCTGAGCCGGATGTCTTCCGGCACCTCAATCTGATATTTGTCTTCTCTGAGTGAAACCAGTGTATCCTGCAATGTTATTTCGTTCATATGCGGGCACCGAATGCTGCACATGCGCAGCATTTCCTTTTCAGGGTTTTCAGCCGCGATGTTATCCCCCATTGCGCATTCGGTAAGAATGAGAAAACGTTCCGCATCAGACTCCCTCACAAATCGCGTCATGGCAGTAGTTGATCCGCTGTAATCTGCCGCCTGTACAACTTCGGGCGGACACTCCGGATGAGCCACAACAACAGTATCGGGAAATTGTCTGCGTGCATTTTCAATATCTTCAACAGTAAATTTATCGTGCACCTCGCATCGCCCGTCCCATATGACCATATCGTCATTACCGGTTCGCTCGCTGCCGGGGTAAATCACATTTTTTCCTGTTTCTCTTGCAATATTTTTTGCCAGAAACTCATCGGGAAGACAGATGACGGAGTCAGAGTCCAGTTTCCGGACAATGTCAGCTGCGTTGCTTGAGGTGCAGCAAACATCTGTTTCCGCTTTTACATCGGCATAGGTATTGATGTAGGTAACAACAGGAACACCGGGATATTTTTCCTTCAGTTTTTTTACATCCTCAGCAGTTATACTTTCCGCCAGCGAGCATCCGGCAACCCTGGCAGGCAGCAGCACCATTCTTTCCGGATTGAGAATCTTTGCGGTTTCCGCCATAAACCGTACACCGCAGAATACAATACGTTCTGCATCGGTTTCCGCGGCAATCCGGGCAAGGCCGAGTGAATCCCCGACATGATCCGGGATACTGTAAAAAAGAGCCGGTTCCATATAATTATGGCCAAGAATGACCGCATTTTTCTCTCTTTTCAACCGGTTGATTTCATAAGCTATTTCAGCTTTGATAACCAACTCTGTTTCCGGCACAATACCCTTAAGCTTATTCTTGAGCTGTTCAAGAGTTTGTTGTGCATTCTGTGGTACTGTAGTATAATCACTCATAACCTTTCAGCAGTGTTGTAAAAAAAAAGGAGGTATAAGGCGCTAACGCAATTTATACCTCCTTTCATATTAAACATAGAAAAAACAAACAAGTAATTACTGATTACTTGCCATCTTTCTTATCGTTGTCATCTTCTTTTTTCTGAAGCTTCTCTTTCAAATCCTGCAAGCCGGACATTTCACCGAGGGTGAGCGCACCCGAGGCTGAACCTGCGGCAGCTTCCTGCTCTTTCTGCTTTGTTTTTGCCGCAGTCTCTTTCTTTTTGTCCATTTTGCCGATTTTGTTCTGGCTCACGACAATACTTTTGTTGTTCTCATCAAATTCAATGACAACAACTTTTATCTCATCATCTTCCTTGTAGGATTCTGAGAGATTGTCGCCGTGCTCAGCTTCCCTGGCCGGCATGAAAGCATCCACACCAAGCGGCAGTGTAACAAAGACCCCACGGTCCGTTATCTTGCTCACCTTTCCTTCTGTTTCGTTGCCAACAGCATACTCAACAGCATACTTTTCCCAGGGGTTATCTTCAATCTGCTTGTGTCCAAGCGAAATACGGCGATTGTCGAAATCAACCGAAAGAATGACTACTTCAAGTTCATCACCTTTGTTGACAATCTCACTCGGATGGTTAACCTTGCCGGTCCAGCTCATATCGGATATGTGTACAAGTCCGTCTATGCCGGGCTCCAGTTCGACGAATACGCCAAAGTTGGTGAGGTTCCGGACAACGCCCTTGTGTTTTGATCCGACAGGATACCGCTCAAGCAAGTCCTCCCAGGGGTCTGACTGAAGCTGCTTGACACCAAGCGAAACTTTGCGTTCATCCTTGTTTATATTCAGAACGACGCACTCTATCACCTGATTCTTTTCAACCAGCTGTGACGGATGCTTTATGTGCTGGGTCCATGACATTTCACTGATGTGGACAAGACCTTCAACACCTTTTTCGAGCTCAATAAAGGCTCCGTAATCCGCAATGGAGACGACTTTACCCTGAACATGAATTTTTTCCGGATACTTGTCATCAATCTCATCCCACGGATGCGGCTGAAGCTGCTTGAGTCCAAGTGAAATTCGCTTCCGCTCCTCATCAAACTCCAGAACAACCACATTCAGGCGCTGATCAAGCCGAACGATTTCTGATGGATGCTCAACGCGTCCCCAGGAAAGGTCCGTGATGTGAAGAAGGCCGTCAACACCGCCGAGATCAATAAAGACACCAAAGTCTGTGATGTTTTTGACCACACCTTCCAGAATCTGACCGGGCTCCATGCTGGCCAGGATCTGCTCGCGCTGCTCTTCCAGATCGGATTCGACAAGAGCACGGTGTGAGACAACGACATTTTCACTGGACATATTCAGTTTGACCACCATGAATTCCATGGTTTTGCCGACATAGGCATCAAAATCGCGAACCGGGCGCACATCAATTTGTGAGCCTGGAAGGAAGGCGTCAATTCCGTGGATATCAACGACCATACCACCTTTGATACGTCGTTTGATATAACCTTCGATAATTTTCTCGCTGTTGTGCGCCTCTTCAATATCCTGCCATACACGAAGTGAGTCGGCTTTCCGGCGTGAAAGTACGAGCTGACCGTCACGGTCTTCGACTTTATCAAGAAAAACCTCTACTTCATCTCCGACTTTAAGTTCTTCAGGATTTTTGAACTCGTTAACGGGAACAATGCCCTCGGATTTAAATCCGATATCAACAATGACATACTTGTCATCGAAAGTGAGAATACGTCCGGTTACAATTTCTTTTTCCGTGAAGGCGGTAAGCGTTCCCTCGTACATGCTGACCATCTGATTGTACTGGTCGTCATCATACTCTTCAGAGGCTTCTTCAAGCTCCTCGAGCTTGTATACCTTGTCGCCAACTTCACCTTTGAAAGCAGGGATGGAACTTTCATCCACTTCTGCGACGGCTTGTTCTGCCGCGGCATCCTGACCAGCCGCTTCTTGACTGCCGGCAGACTGACTGTTCATGCCTGCTGCTTCTTCAGATGTATTCTCCTGATCCTGTGCTTCTGTTTTCTGATCAGCACTTTCATCGGACTGATTTGCTTCAGTCTGGCTATTTGCCTTTTCCTCGTTTTCGAGTTCTTTTTTTACTTCATCGGTCATTTAGATATCCTGTATTTCTGTGAGCCGCCTGATACAAAACTGCACGCTATCAGGGGATTAAGGTTTATGTTTCAGTTATAGTTTTGATTCTGTTCCTCCTGAAACCATCAATTGCCGCTGTTTGCAACATATTGATTTTCAGGAATTATTCTCCGTACGCATACTACGTACAAAGTCGGTAATTCTTGCTACTTGTTCTTCAAAAGTCAGGTACGTCGAATCAATTTCAACAGCATCATCCGCCTTTTTCAGCGGGTCGATGTCGCGTGTTGAGTCGATTCTGTCCCGCTTTTCAACGTTTTCACGTACCTGCTCGAGGCTTGTGTCCGCCCCGGCACGGGTCTGCTCGTCAAATCTTCTGCGAGCCCTGGCTTCCGGAGCCGCGGTAAGAAAAAACTTGTAATCGGCGTCCGGAAACACAACGGTTCCCAGGTCACGGCCTTCCAGTACAACACCTCTTTTCCTGTCCCCGGAAATCTCGCGGAGAATTCGGCGGACCTCATCTCTGACTTCAGGCATTGCCGCAACTTCACTTACGCGATTATTGATTTCCGCTGACCGTATTGTCTGCGTTATATCCTTGTCACCATGAGTCACCCGCACATTATCTATATGAAAATCAAAGTGCAGGTCATGATTTTTCAGCGCTTCAGTCAAACGGGACTTATCAAAATCATTGATCATAAAAAGATACGTAAACCCGCGGTATACAGCTCCGCTGTCGACGTAGTCACTTTCTGTGCGTCGGGCGACTTCTTTTGCCGTAGTACTTTTTCCGGCTCCGGCCGGACCATCAATAACTATGATCAAGGATTAATCAGATTACATCCGGTTTGGTAATAGAACTGAAAATGTGGGGAAATTTATGCCTTATCTTCTTTCTTTGCAAAAATTTCTTGTATAAAGATCGATATTATGATAAATTTGGATTCTGTATTGAAAATAATCAAACTGAAACCAAGAATGATTTTCTAAGCAAATATGCCTCAACACAAATCAGCAGAAAAACGTGTTCGCCAGTCTGCCAAACGTCGTCTGGCGAATCGTGAAAAACGATCCAGAATGCGCACACTGACCCGTAAAGTTCTGGAAACAGACAAAAAGGAACAGGCGGAGCCCCTCCTGAATGACGCTGTATCCTACATTGACAGACTGGCCTGCAAGGGACTTATCCACAAGAATACGGCAGCCAACCGGAAATCACGCATCGTCCGGCACGTCAACAGCCTGTAACAACAGGTAGTACCATTTCTTATTCATTCCGTCATCCGGTACATGCTGCAGGACCGGCAGGGCCGGATTACTGACGGCCAAACACTATTTTATCCATGGCCAAAGCTCTTCTTGCAATTCTTGATGGTTACGGAATCCCGGATGATGATTCTGTAAGCGCCATTAAAAAAGCCAATACCCCGTTTGTCGACAAGCTTCTTGAAAGCAAACCCAATTCAACCCTGAGTGCATCCGGTATGGATGTCGGACTTCCCGATGGACAGTTCGGCAACTCTGAGGTCGGGCATCTCAACATCGGTGCCGGACGCATTGTCTGGCAGGAATTAACCAGGGTTAACAAAGACATTTCCGACGGAGGCTTTTTTGAAAACAAGGCATTGCTTGAGGCAGCCGAAAAAGCCAGGAAGGCAGGAAAGGTTCATATCATGGGCCTGTTTTCTGACGGCGGCGTGCACAGTCACAACGATCATGTTTTTGCATTGCTGAAATTCTTCAGGCAGCAGAATATTGAAAAAATTTACGTGCACGCATTCATGGATGGCAGGGACACCTCCCCGCACGGCGGTCTCAACTATATCAGACAGTTTCAGGAAAAAGCCGCGGAGATTGGCGGTGGCAAACTTGCTTCCATTGTGGGACGGTACTACGCCATGGACCGTGACAGACGCTGGGAGCGTACAAAACTTGCCTATGATCTTCTCGTCCATGGAGAAGGAGTAAAAGAGAGTGATCCGGCCAAAGCCGTTCAGGCCTCGTATGATGAAGGGGTGACGGACGAGTTTATCAAACCGATACTTCTCGATGACTCGGCATCATCCCGGCTTGAAAAGGATGACCCTGTTGTTTTCTACAACATTCGCGGTGATCGCGCCCGTCAGATCACCTCTGCCCTTACAGACAGCGGGTTTGACGGATTTCCGGTCGAAAAAGACCTGAATCTGCACTATGTCTGCTTTACCCAGTATGACAAGCGCTACACCAATGTCCATGTCGCCTATCCTCCCCTTTCAATGACCAACACACTCGGTGAGGTCATTGCACACCATGGGTTACGTCAACTCAGAATAGCCGAAACAGAAAAATATCCGCACGTGACCTACTTCTTCAACGGGGGTGTTGAGGAACCCAACGAAGGGGAAGACCGGAAGATGATTCCGAGTCCGAAAGTGCCGACATACGATCATCAGCCTGAAATGAGTGCCCCCGAACTTACCGATGAGCTTGTCAAAATCATTCAGGATGACTCTTACGATATGATCATTCTGAATTATGCAAATCCGGACATGGTTGGTCATACCGGTGATTTTGATGCTACGGTCAAAGCCGTTGAGACCATTGATCAGTGCCTCGAGAAGGTAGTCAATGCGGCAACCGAACAGGACTACAAAATTATTGTAATTTCTGATCACGGAAATGCGGACAAGATGAAAGAAAGCGACGGGAGCCCACATACGGCACATACTACTGCCCGGGTTCCCTTCATAGTGATCAACGCTCCGGAGGTAACATCGGCCAGGGACGGAATACTGGCTGATGTGGCACCATCGCTGCTGAAACTGATGGGCATCTCCCAACCGGAAGAAATGGACGGCAAGGCACTGATCTGACATCTCCTGAAAAGCATCACCCGGCGCACATAACGGTACTTGCATTTACACTAAGCCCTGTATAGATTCGTTAGTTGATTCGAACGCATGCAGGGCTTTTGTGGTTTTTGTAGGACGCAAGGGCGTTGCCCGGTAATCATAAAACAGAATCTGAATTTTTTGTATGGAAGGGAATTTTTCAAACCGAGTGCGGGATGTCATCCAGTTCAGTCGTGAAGAAGCTTTGCGGCTGGGGCATGACTACATTGGCACCGAACATCTGATTCTGGGCATATTGCGCCTCGGCGATGGTGTTGCAATCAAAATACTAAAGAACCTCCGGTGTGATCTTTACAAACTGAAAAAGACCATCGAAGAAACCATCCGCGGAACCGGTGCTGCGGTTACTGTGGGGAATATCCCCCTGACAAAGCAGGCCGAGAAGGTATTGCGGATCACCTATCTGGAAGCCAAGCTCTACAAGAGCGACACCATCGGCACAGAACATTTATTGCTATCCCTTTTACGGGATGATGAAAACATCGCTGCACAAATCCTGCAGCAGTTCAATATCACATACGATGCGGTTCGTGAAGACCTGGATCTCATTGTATCAGGACAGGCACCAAAATCGTCAGAATCGTCACATACAAGTTCCAGCGAAACTCCGTCATCGCGAAATCCAAAATCATCCTCAGGCAGCGCAAGAGAAAGAAAAATGGAAAAAACAAAAACCCCCGTTCTTGATAATTTCGGACGCGATCTGACCAAGCTTGCCGAAGAAGACAAGCTCGACCCGATTGTCGGTCGCGAAAAGGAAATTGAGCGAGTCGCTCAAGTGCTCAGCCGCCGGAAAAAAAACAATCCTGTGCTTATCGGTGAACCCGGTGTCGGTAAAACGGCGATAGCCGAAGGACTTGCACTGCGGATTATAAAAAGGAAAGTGTCGAGAGTATTGTATGACAAACGGGTTGTGGCACTTGACCTTGCAGCACTGGTGGCCGGAACAAAATACCGCGGCCAGTTCGAAGAGCGTATGAAAGCGATGATGAGCGAACTTGAAAAAACGCCCGACATCATCCTTTTCATAGATGAGTTGCATACGATTGTCGGAGCCGGTGGTGCCAGCGGTTCGCTTGATGCCTCCAATATGCTTAAACCGGCACTTGCCCGCGGAGACGTACAGGCCATCGGAGCCACCACGCTCAATGAATACCGGCAATATATAGAGAAAGACGGGGCTCTTGAGCGGAGATTCCAGAAAATCATGGTTGATGCAACAACTCCGGACGAAACCATGACCATTCTCAATCAGATCAAGAGCAAATACGAGAAACACCACAGCGTGCGGTACTCTGAAGAGGCGATCAAAGCCTGTGTAACCATCACCGACCGCTACATAACCGACCGGTTTTTGCCGGACAAGGCCATTGATGCGCTCGATGAAGCCGGCGCGCGGGTCCATCTTTCGAACATCACAGTGCCCGAGCATATCATAAAGCTTGAGGAAGAAATTGAGCTGACCAGCACGGAAAAAAACAATATGGTCAAAAAACAGCGCTTCGAAGATGCGGCCAGACTTCGTGACAAGGAAAAGCGGCTCATGGAGGAACTCGAAAGTGCGCAGAGAGAATGGGAGAAAGAGTCTGAAAAAATTGTCTATGATGTTAATGAAGAGGATGTTGCCAGCATTGTTGCCATGATCACCGGCATTCCTGTGAACAAAATTGCCCAAAGCGAGGGACAGAAGCTTCTGAAGATGAAAGAAGAGCTGTCCAACAATGTCATCGGACAGGATGAGGCCATTACCAAGCTGAGCAAGGCCATCCAGAGAACCCGGGCCGGACTGAAAGATCCCTTCCGCCCGATCGGTTCATTTATCTTTCTCGGGCCCACTGGTGTTGGAAAAACAGAACTTGCCAAAGTAATGGCGAAGTATCTTTTCGACAGTACCGATGCACTCATCCGCGTAGATATGAGTGAATACATGGAGAAATTTTCCGTCTCCAGACTTGTTGGTGCCCCTCCGGGTTATGTCGGATATGAAGAAGGCGGAATCCTGACCGAGAAAGTCAGGCGCAAACCGTACAGTGTGGTACTGCTTGATGAAATTGAAAAAGCACATCCTGATGTATTCAACCTCCTGCTGCAGGTGCTTGATGATGGCATACTGACCGACAGCCTCGGCCGCAAAGTGGATTTCCGCAATACCATCATCATTATGACTTCCAATATCGGAGCAAGGGATATAAAAAATCTCGGACGCGGAATCGGATTCTCCAATACCGAAGCGACGTTTGATTACGCCAAAATGAAAACCACGATCCAGGATGCACTGAACAAGGTTTTCAATCCGGAATTCCTTAACAGGGTGGATGATGTGATCGTATTCAAGCCGCTTGAAAAAGAGGATATCTTCAGGATTATCGACAACATGTCAGAAGAGCTCTTTGTGCGGATCAGGAACCTTGGCTACAAGATCGACATCAGCAAAGGTGCAAAAGAGTTTCTGAGTGACAAAGGCTTTGACCAGAAATTTGGTGCACGGCCGCTCAAAAGGGCAATCCAGCGCTATGTTGAGGATCCTCTTGCCGAAGAGATACTCGGTGCTGAGAAAGCCGAGGGGTCTGTGATCAAAATCAAGATGAACAAGGCCAGGGACGGACTGGCGTTTGAATGGAAAGCGCCTGAAACGTCATCCGATAAAACCGGAAGTTCCCCCGGGTCGCAGAAGGAAAGTCAGCAAAGCTCAGATGCGGCAAGTTCAGACGGTGGAGGTACCGGAAACGGGGGGCCTTCGCAGCAGGGTGACGCGAAAGGCGGACAAACTTCGGAAAAATACTCCGAAAATTAGTCAAGCGGATACGCAGCGGGGTTGTTGAAAGTACAAGGTTTTTCGTTTTTCCGGAGCCTTGCAGCATCGCTTTGATCCGCCAATCATTTCATAATGCGTTGGTGGCGGGATTCACATAGTGAATTATATGAAACCGTTCCCGTTCAGACTGAGTATCGGATTCAGAGTGAGTGACGGATGATGATTTCCCTGCTGGTCCCCGCAAGCCTGTAAACCGATGGCTCCAGATATTCCATACGAACAGAAAGCTGCGGACTGGAATGGGTTTCAAGAGTTGTTTCTTCCCTGGCCGCAGTCCTTTCTTCCACATCAATGATGTGTGCGCGGAGATTTTTCAGGTGACCGTTGTCATCCGTACCGGTAATGACCGCCAGCATACCATCAGGCATGAAGGAGGCAGCCTGGATACGCTGACGAAAGCTGGCGCTTCCCAACCGTTCACCGTCTGATATGCGATGTACAATTGCGCGTCCGGTGGTTCTCGCCGTCAGATACCGGCCGCAGTCACTCAGAACAAGCTCTTCAATCTCATCATCGTCGTAATTAACCTCAAGAAGAAGATTACCGCGATATGACAGAACATTGCCGTAGTGGCTGCCGTCATTTTCATCACGGCCGTGCACAACCATGAGACGGGTGCTTTGATGCCAGTCAACCGTTTCTATTGACATATCATTAAAATGGGCCAGCTCCGTGGCATCACCGTCTCTGCCGGTCAGCCGGACACGCGAATTGACATTGTCTCCCTGATAGATTTTGGGATTGATCATGACGGATTTTTTGCCAAAAGGAGTTGGTGCAAATTCTGAAATGGATTCGCCGTCAGGACTGCCCGTGCTGTTGTAGGCATCAAAGATTTCCTTTCCCCTTTCGTCGAAAAAAGTAAAACCGGCGATATTATCCCTGTAGATAAAACTTCCGTTGTTCAGCATATAGAGTTTAACTGACGGGTCATCAGGGTCATACTCGACCAGCTGAGACAATCTGTGCAGCAGCGTCCCGTCGGTCCGGTACACTTCCACGGTGACATTCCCCCCCTGCTTGAACAGGAATCCGGCATAACTTCTGTCATCACTTAATGCCATCTGATTGAAACCTGAAACCATGCTGGCGCCATCACCGAACACCAGCTCCCCTTCCCGCAGTCGCATGGAACCCGGGTCGTCACTGTCATCAAAAAGGTCCGTTCTGAACTGGTCCGGAGCGAAATTTCCGGTGCCGGGTGAATAGCTGAATGAAACATCCTGGCTGTATGCGGTGGCAGCCGTAACTGACACCAGGCCGCACAAGAAGAGAGCCATGCAAAAAAAACGAGCGTCTGACATATCCTGATCGGTATATATGTGATTGAAAAAACAGATAAAAATACAAAAAATGTCACCTAATCCAGAAGTTAATCGGCAGATGACTGAGCAATTCATATTATGATTTGCTAACATTGAAGCTGCAATAATTGTTCAATACTCTACATCCAATGAGCAGCACATGACTACCCGTTTCAGTGTAATTATTCCTGTCTACAACCGTCCGGATGAACTGGAAGAGCTTATGGAAAGCCTGTCCGTCCTGAAAAGCCGGAAATCCGGAAATAATTCTGCGGCAGGCAATTTCGAAGTCATTGTTGTTGAGGACGGATCGAAGGAAAAGTCGGACCGTGTATGCAGCAAGTATTCTGATGTACTGGAAGTGCAGTATCTGTACCGGGAAAATGCCGGTCCTGCGGCGGCAAGAAACACAGGTGCGGCATCAGCGAAGGGAGACTGGCTTATTTTTTTCGACTCGGACTGCGTGATCCCGGAACATTATTTCGAGACGGTTGAACAGGTGCTTTCATCACAGGAAGCTGATTTTTTCGGTGGACCTGACCGTGCTGCGGCATCATTCAGTCCCGTACAGAAGGCCATTGATTATACAATGACCTCATTTCTGACAACCGGGGGCATTCGCGGCGGCAAAAAACAGCTTGACCGGTACTATCCCCGCAGCTTTAATATGGGTGTGAAGAAAGCGGCTTTCGATAAAACGGGCGGATTTTCAGAGCTTCGTTTTGGTGAAGATCTTGATTTAAGCATGCGGCTTATGGAAAACGGGTGCCATTCTGTGCTTATTGAAGATGCCTGGGTATATCACAAGCGGAGAACCGACCTGAAAAAGTTTTTCAAGCAGGTCTACAATTCCGGAATGGCCCGGGTGGTGCTGAACCGTCTGCATCCGGGTACCATGAAGGCGCTGCATCTGCTGCCCTCGCTTTTTGTGCTCTATCTTATTTTTGCCGTTGTTTCTTTGCCTTTTGCAGGTGGTCCCTTCTTCTATCCGGTCCTTATTTTGCTGCTGATACTTTTTATTGACGCTATGCGATGGACAGGGAGTCTTGCGGCGGCATTGCTGGCACCTGCAGCCGGTGTTGTTCAGCTTACCGGATATGGCATTGGCCTTATCCATGCGGCTGTATTGATTCACGTTCTTGGCAGGAAGCAGGCAAAGGCTTTTGAGTCAACTTTTTATAAATAAAGGGCATGCTTTTCCGGAAATCCTGTATTCATGACTGGCCGGAAGATTTGAATTGTTCCTGTTCTGAAAATTTTGATTCATGTATTCATTGATTTGGATTTGCAATTATCTTATATTTGTAGTCTTTGCAAATGCAGCGATCTGCCCATTATAAACGGGCAAATTTCATGTCTGCTGCATCTTCAGGGTGTTCTTTCAGTTAGTGATGGTGAAAAGATCGGTACGAGGCAACAGGAACATATCCGGTTGATATTTGTACGGGGCGTAGCGCAGTCCGGTAGCGCATCTGCTTTGGGAGCAGAGGGTCGCAGGTTCAAATCCTGTCGCCCCGACAACACTGATACATCGTAACCGTTACTCTTTTGCGGTTACTGGTTTACACCGGCAGTGCAAGGTGTTTTCATGTATCCTGAAAGCGCCCGTAGCTCAACCGGATAGAGCAACTGCCTTCTAAGCAGTAGGTTACAGGTTCGAGTCCTGTCGGGCGTACACAACCGCAATTATGGCGACATGGCCGAGTGGCTAGGCAGAGGTCTGCAAAACCTCGTACGGCGGTTCGAATCCGCCTGTCGCCTCAGTATCAGTACCAGACAATCTGCTGCCGCGTTCGTCTAGAGGCCTAGGACGCCGCCCTTTCACGGCGGTAGCACGGGTTCGAATCCCGTACGCGGTACATTTCCACCGATCTTTACGGAGCCCATAGCTCAGTTGGTTAGAGCGCCAGGTTGTGGCCCTGGAGGCCGTGGGTTCAAATCCCATTGGGCTCCCACATATTACGCCGCGTTCGTCTAGGGGTCTAGGACGCCGCCCTTTCACGGCGGTAGCACGGGTTCGAATCCCGTACGCGGTACCATGAAAGTCCCGGTTTCCAAGGAAGCCGGGACTTTTTTTTATTCCGGACGGCGGGAAATACCCAGGATACCCGTACCCCGCTCGTTATTTTTCCGGCAGTCCAGCCACATCATGAAGACACCGGGCAGCAGCGTCAGCAGATAATAAAACGGCAGCCAGAGCAGCGTATACATCCCGAAGCGGGTAAACCACAGCATGGGAATTTTTATGAGCATCACCCATGCGCGATGTCCCCATTTCCCGTATGAATAGTGCAGGGAAACCGGCTCCAGGCCTGCCTTTTCAAGCTTTTCGCCAAGCTCCTCTTTAGAATAACCGGCACGGGCGTGCTCATCCACAAAAAAATCTTCATCTCCGGCGTCTTCTTCAGAGTAATGAGAAGGGGAATGCATGATGAATAAGCCGCCGGGCTTCAGGGCGTCTTTTATATTACCCATGACCTTGACATCCTCCTCAATGTGCTCAAGCACATCAACACACAACGCCAAATCATACGACTCCGCCTGCAGATCATCGGTAACCAGGTCCGCATTCCTGAACTGGATTCTGCCGGCTTCGATATCTTTCTGAAAATAATAACGGCAGTCATCCAGGTAGTCATCCTTGATGTCAATGGCGTGAATCCGGGCATTCGGAAAGGCTTTGAGCATGAACCGGTCATACTGGCCGAATCCGCTGCCGGCATCCAGTATCTGCCAGCTTTTCCGTGATGAGAACCCGCGGCGGAAGGTCCGGCGCATTGCCGAGCGGACATACCAGCTCCTCAAAAAAAACAGGTCCAGAATCCGGAAAAACAGGGTCCGCAGAAAACGGGATCGGCGGATCCACGCGGCGAATTTATCCTTAGTGGGATCATAGGCAATTTTACTCATGCTGCTTCCCACCCTTTTCTGTTTGCTGTGCATGCTTTTCCTGCACATTACCGAACCCTGTGGTTGCTCTGATATTCACAGGATCGCCCTGGGTTCTGAAACGGTTCTGGTTGAACATCTCCCCCAGAAAACCGATTGCAAACAGCTGAATTCCGAGGAGCATGAACAGCATTCCGAACAGAAACAGCGGCCGGCCGGTAAGATACATGTCAAAAAACAGGCGCATGATTGAGAGATAAACTGTGATCCCGCCGCCGACAATCAGAAACAGAGTGCCGATCCCGCCAAAAAAATGCATGGGACGTTTCATGTACTTATCCAGAAAGAGCAGCGTGACCAGGTCCAGAAACCCGCGTATAAACCGGTTGAGACCGAATTTCGAGGTGCCGAACTCCCTGGGGTGATGCTTGACCACTTTTTCATCAATACGATTGAAGCCCTGTTCTTTTGCCAGATAGGGAATGTAGCGATGCAGCTCGCCATACAGTGTGATATGCTTGACCACTTCGCTGCGGTATACTTTCAATCCGCAGTTGAAATCATGAAGCCTGATGCCTGTTGTGAATGATGTTACATAGTTGAAAAAACGTGACGGTATGGTTTTGCTGATGGGATCATGCCGCTCCTTTTTCCAGCCGCTAACCAAATCCAGGTTGCGCTCACGTATCATGCTGATCATTTGCGGTACTTCAGCGGGATCATCCTGCAAATCAGCATCCATTGTGGCGATATACCGGCCGCGGGCTTTGCGGAAACCCTGCTGCAGGGCAGGGCTCTTGCCGTAATTCCGCCTGAAACGAATGCCATGGATATGCGCATGGTTTTCACTGAGCTCGCAAATTTTTCCCCATGAGCCATCCGTAGAGCCGTCATCGACCAGAATCACCTCATGCTCCCATTGCCCCGACATGGCCTGATCAATACGTCTGATCAGCTCATCCAGTGATTCTTCTTCATTCAGCAACGGAACGACAATACTCACATCAATATCTGCAGGACCCGCTGTTTCATCAGCATTTCCCCGTGATTTTTTCCCTGTTGTCCCTGAGCTTTGATTTTTCACCAAACTTTGTTGTTTTAAATTATTATTATCTGAGTTGTATATCTGTTAATATCCGAAAAATGAAAAAACTCTACTACACCATTGGCGAAACTTCCCGGATGACCGGAGTGGAACCTCATGTACTCAGATACTGGGAGAGCCTTTTCAACGAATTGAGTCCCTCAAAAAACCGGGCCGGCAAACGTGTTTACAAGGAGGATGACATTCAGCTGATCCTGACTCTGAAGGAACTTATCCAGCAAAAAAAGTTTTCCACCGCCGGGGCACAGAAAGTTCTCAGAGACCAAAAGAAACAACGATCCCCTGAAGATAAGGAAGATTACGGGTCATTGCCTGTTGAATTGACACAGGATCTGAGCCGCGTGCGGGTTTTTCTGGCAGATTTGCTGAAAAAAATCTGACCGGCTACCGGATCCGTTTCACTGACAGCATCGTCTGACTGCCAGTTCCGGCTATCTGCCAAATCTGCATCCAAATTACTTTGTTATGAGCCAAAGCTCTTCACCCTTCGGGAGTTTCCGACTGTTCACCATCGAGACCGGTCATTTTCGCATGGACGGAGGTGCCATGTTTGGTGTTGTACCCAAGACCCTGTGGTCCCGCTATTTTGATTGTGATGAAAAGAACCGCATCCGGATGACCTCGCGCAGCCTGCTTGTTCAGTCAGAAGCGAGCGGAAGGGTTTATCTGATTGATTCCGGAACAGGTCACAAGTTTGACAAAAAATTCTCGAAAATTTACGATCTGGATTTCTCGAAGTATTCCCTTGCCAGATCTTTGTCTGAACAGGGCTTCACCTATTCGGATGTAACAGATGTCATCTTCACTCACCTTCATTTCGATCACTGCGGTGGTGCCGTATCGCTTGACGGGGAAAATCGTCCTGTAATGACCTTCCCGAATGCGCGCCACTGGGTGCATAAAAAGCAGTGGGAGAATGCACTGAGCCCCAACATCAGGGAACGTGCAAGTTACCTTCCTGAAAATATCGGCACACTGTCTGAATCGGGCATGATCCGGGAAATTGATGATGATCATGTTTACGAGCCGGGGTTTAAGATACGGGTGGTACACGGACATTCATCCGGACAGCAGCTGCCGATCATTTCGGACGGGAACCGCGAGCTGATCTTTGCCGCCGACCTGCTGCCAAGCACGGCCCACCTGCCCCAGGCGTGGGTGATGGCATTTGATGTGCGTCCGCTTCAGACGTTCGAAGAAAAAATGGAAGTGTTTTCCGGATGCATTGAAAACGAAACACTTATCTATCTGGAACACGATCCGAATAATGAGATCATCACACTGTCCGAGGATCCGGCGCGGCCGCTGATTAGCTGGAGCGGGACTCTTGACGATCTTTAGCATCCTGACGGCCCGCTCATCTGCAGTTTTCCGGCACCATTTTGCCATATACTAACATGACGGTTTAATCGTAACTTAGAAGAAGATTTACACCGACGCATCACGCCATGTCCCAACATCCCGATCTTACCAGAATTGAAGCCGTTTTTCGCTCTGTACACGGCGTACTTCGCAGACGGCGCCGGCTGACGGCAGGACTTGCTGCCATTTCAGCAGCCATCGGGATGCTCATCTTGTTCCTCATTGTTGAACAGGCCTTTTATCTGCCACCGCTGGCCAAAATTGTCAGCTGGGTTGCCGTTGCGGGTGCCGGTGCAGCTGCGGGATGGCTGCTGCATCAAAAACTGCACCTTCCCGGATTTCAGAAGTTTTACCGGAAGACAGCCGATGAGACAGGCATGCCCGGCCTTCGCCATGCCCTGGACATCATCAACAGCAGCAACGAAGGCACCTCCGGGCTGACTGATGCAGCTATTCAGCAAAATCTTCAGCAGATTACCGGACAGAATCCGGACGAACGGCTGAATGCATACCTGCACACCCACCCGGTCTCCCGATATTTCCGGTGGTCACTGACGATTTCAGCATCATCCGCCCTGATCTTTCTGGGTGCAATCTTTCTGTTCAGTGACGCACTTTACCGAAGCAGCACCTTCTGGGCCAGTTATCAGCCGCCCATACCCTACGAGTTTACCATTACTCCCGGCGATACCACCATCGAACAGGGTTCCTCATTCCAGGTTTCGGTTCGTTTTGACGGAGACGTGCCGGAGCAGGTGCGCATGGGAATCCGGTCCGGACAGGAAAGCGAATCCCGGCTCCAGGGCATGACCCGCGGCGATGACGGCAGCTTCGTTTCCAGGGAAACCGACCTTTTTGAAGACAGCGAATATTTTGTGGATATGGACGGGTTCCGCAGCGAGCGGAAAAACGTACGGGTCGAACTGCTTCCCCGTCTCCAGGATTTCAAAGTGACCACTCATCCGCCGGAGTACACCGGCATGGACAGTGAAACCCACTCCTATCCGTTTAACCGGGTTGAAACCGTCAAGGGATCCGAAATCAGCATAACCACGCGAAAAAACAAACCGCTTAGCAGTATTTCCCTCATTGCTGAAAACAGCGGGGATACTCTATCTGTCTCCCCCGATACGCTGATGACGGCCGGGCTCACAGCCGAATCAGATGAACGTTTTCATTTTGCCATGGAGGATGAATACGGACTGCGCAACAGCAACCCTTTCCGTTTCCGCCTGTCCGTGATTGAAGACCAGGCACCGCGCGTCGAGATCCTGAGCCCGGAATCACGAGTGGAAGATTTTGTCGGCGATATGGTGCCGCTGCTTTACGAATATGAAGATGACTTCGGTTTTACCGGATCGGAACTGAACTATCGCCTGCACAAGGCGTTTGTTGACAAGCCGGTTGAAGGCAGCATCGACCTTGGCGTACCTGAGAACACGAGCGGAATGGCTGAGTTCGACTGGGATGTCAGCGATATGGGACTTGGCCCCATGGACCGGCTGGAATACTGGGTAGAGGTAACCGACAACAACGAGATCAGCGGATACCAGACCTCGCGTTCATCAACCCACGTGATAGAGATACCGTCACTGGCTTCCCGGTTCTTTGAACAGGATGAAAAAGAGTCGGATTTCGAGGACCGGTTTTCTGAGGTTGAGCAATCACACCGGAGAATGCAGGATGACCTTGAGCAGCTGCGCGAGGAAATCCGGACCAATCCGGATGATGAGTGGGAGCAGTCCCAGATGCTTGAAGATATCAGTGATCAGCGCAGCGACATCGAACAGCAGCTGGAAGATCTCAAGCGCGAGTTTGATGAACTGACGAGGGATATGGAACAGCAGGACATGATGTCGGACGAAACGGTTGAGCGATACAGGGAGCTGCAGCAGCTGATGGATGAGATCGATGATCCGGAGATCCTGAAACTGCTTGAAGAGATGCAGGAAAACCTGGGCAATTTCGACCAAAGCCAGCTGCGTGAACAAATTGACAATATCGAGTTCAGCGAGGAAAAGTACCGGGAGCGACTCGAGCGAACCCTCGAGCTTTTCAAGTCGCTTCGTCTTGATGCGGATCTTGACCGGATGTCCAAACTTTTTGAGGATCTCAGCCAGCGAGAGTCAGAGCTATCGGAATCTGAGGAGTATGGCCCGGAGCAGATAAATCAGCAGGAGCAAATCCGCGAGCAGATGAAGGAGTTGTCAGACAAGATCGAGAAAATGCCCGAAAGCAGTCCGAAAAGGCAACAGGAGCGGATTCAGGAAATGAGCGAGGAAATCGGCCGGCAGATGGAAGATCTGGATCAGCAGCTGGAGCAGAATATCATGGACATGCAGGATGACCAGGCTGATCCGTCACAAATGCAGCAGGATCAGCAGGACATGAGCCGGCAAATGGACCAGATGGCCCAGACCATGTCCGGTATGAGGGAAAGCATGCAGCAGCAGACCATCGACATCAACATGCAGGCCCTGAAATACATACTGGAGTCTGTCATTCTGCTGTCTGAAGAGCAGGAAGATGTGCTCAGGCGGACATCCGACCTGACTTCCAACAGTCCGGGATTTATCGAGCAGGCCCGCCGGCAGCGCAACATCAACGGCCAGTTTAATATGCTCACGGATTCGCTGTATCAGGTTTCCGCTGAAATCCCCCAGTTTTCCAACAAAATCAATGACCGCAAACGGGAGATTCAGCGCCATATGGACAGAGCTGTCGATTATCTCATTGACCGTGACCGGTCAAGGTCGACGTCACAGGAACGCCTGTCACTTGGCGGCCTGAATGAGATTGGCACCATGGTTGCCGATCTGCTCGATCAGCTTAACGACATGAGCAACGGCGGCGGAGAAGGTGCCATGAGCATGCAGCAGATGATGGAGCAGATGCAGGGCATGTCTGAGGAACAGCAGCAGTTGAACGAACAGATTCAGGATTTCATCAATGATATTGCAGGCGAGCGGCTTACCAGGGATCACATGGAGCGTCTCGACCAGATGGCACGACAGCAGAATCAGATAAGAGAGCAAATGCGGGAACTTCAGCGGCGCGGTGGCCTGGAAGGTGACCGCCTGATGAGCGAAATGGAGCGCCTTTCCGAAGAAATGGAAGATGCCATCAATGATATGCGCGGCGGCTCCACGGATGACCTGATGGTCGAGAGGCAGCACAATATTCTGTCACGCATGCTTGAGGTCGAGGAGTCGGTACACCGGCGGGATGAAGATGAGGAGGAGCGTCTTGGTGAAACGGCAGAAGATTACGATGAACAGGAGATTCCTGAAATGACCATGGAGGAACTCAGGGAAGAGATCCGCTCAGGAGCAGAATCAAGCGATTTCTCCCGTTTCCGTGACGACTATCAGCGATTGATTGAACGCTACTTTCAACTGATGGAGGAACAGATGGATGAGCCCGGCATCAGGTCCGAAAACTGAGCTTGGGAGTTTTATTACTGATCCTCACTGGCAGTGTTCTGCTTGTGCTGAGCGGGGACATTGTTTCCGGACATGTTCTTCATATTGCGGGCGATGATCTGTTGATAGGCCTCCAACACACCCCGGGTCGCTTTACCGTTCATCACATCGGCCCGTTTCCGGACTTCTTCGATTGCATTAGCCGGTGCGTAGGGTGCTCCAGCCCATTCCAGTGCCATGGTATCCCCTGAAGAATCTCCGATGTAAGCAATCTCATCGGCCGTGACGCCGTGTTCATCTGCAAAAAACTGCAACCCCGAGGCTTTGTTACACGCTTTAACGATAATGTTCACCGAAACTTCAGTGTAATGTGCTTCGAATTCGGGATACCCATCCGCGATTTTTTCCACTGCGATGTCATACACCTTCCTGATTTCATTGATGTCTGTGTGCACCATACCGACATCCGTCTTCTTGGCGAATTCCAGCATCACTCCGGGAAACCGGGACAGCACATCATCCTGAAACCATTTACGCAGTTCCAGGGACTTCCGGCGGATCTCATCGCTGAAGTGAGGTGACCAGGTAAGCTCATTGGTAATCGGATGGTAGAATCCGCCTCCGCTTTCAAAGATGATAGTATTGCGAATGCCGAGCCACTGGGCCACTGCTTCGGTATAGGGCAACGGCCGCCCGGTACACAGACTCAGCGCAGGGACATGTTCATCGTACTTGCTTTGCTGCTGCAGGTCACGAATTCGTGTGATGGCAGTCCAGTCGGGGCTTTGAAACGGAATGGTTACGCATCCGTCTATGTCGAGAATAAAATATCGTACCATGGTAATTTTAAAACGGTTTGAAGCGGAAAAACATATGGTTCAACAGAGATTGAGTCAACCCGGAATCCGCTGATGAAAAAAATCGCAGAGTAACATCTGATCCGGATCCTGGCTCCATGGGATAAACGAACCGGTAACGGGTGAAACGACAACCTGCAGGTTTTTATCGTCAGATGTAATACCAAGGCTTTATGTAATGATTCGTTTACGTTGACGGGCTGACAAGAAATCTTTCAGCAGTGTTTACTATTTAAAAAATGTACTATTTCAAGTAACGCCGCTACGATACCTGTTTCTAATCAGCTGAAGAATTTCCGGTTTCGGATCAGTAACTCTATCCCATAAGTCAGTGTGTATGCATGTTGAGGAATGTTTTGAAAAAGGACTCAAAACCTTTTTCCTGTAATGGTTCATTGCGCTTTTTCCCATCAAATAAATACACTTATTATACTCACGTCTGCTTATTGAGTGGCCAAAAGCTGCCAGGCAGTACAGTTCAGTATAATCAATCCCGGCTGCTTTCGCACCTAAAAGAGAGACCCAAAATCGGGCGTTAAAATCAATCGGTTTTGGCTGACCGTCTTTTTTATCCAGACAATAATCCAGATTTGCCAATCCACTATACCCTGAAAGCTCAACCAGCTTACACGTTGTTTTATATATCTCGTTGTGCTCGATAAACTCCATGGCAGTAGAAAAGTTATAGCCAACTTTCGCAAGATTTTTTTTAATGGACCAGGCTTTTATTTCGCCATCAATTGCAAGTAAACTGCAGTCCATTATTTCGCCATCAATCTCTTCCTGCAGGAAATATTTTTCCGGGTCCAGATTTTGGATGGTTTCATGCAACTCTTTAATACTACTTATTTTTTTCATTCCCGTGCCCGACGATCCACGAATCGGTTTTAGAATAAGATGAGTAACTTCAATATTCCAGTTGTGCAAAATGGGATCATCAAGCCGATAATTATTGGCGTGCGGAAGATTGTGATCGATTAAAAACTCATTCAGCTTATGTTTCGGAACCAGCTGATCAAATTGCGTGGGTGATGGAAGAGGTGGGACAAGTGTGTGTTTGTTGATGGTGTCTTTATTTTTGGATACCCATCGAACATAGTCTTCATTGGCCGGAATTATGATATCGGCTTGCGTGCGTTCAATGCAGGCGATTACCTCCCTTAAATTGTCAGAGTCTCCGGTTGTATGAAAATAATAGTGATCCGCGATATATTTAGAAGATGCCCATGCCGGCCGGCCATTACTGATGGGTGATTGCGTAAATATTTTGGCATGCGGCATTAATCGTCCTAATGCCCTGATTACAGGAAGTACAATATTATTTTCAATACCTAATACGAGTACTGATTTAACATCTCTAAGTGATTTTTTCATGATTCCCCAATCTGCCAAATTTTGAATTTATCAGTTTTTTAGTATTTGGGGAAGCTTTCAATGGCGACGATACCCGGGTATAAGCAACATGGCTATAAGACAAATAGCCCCAAATACAGCCGGAATGCCATAACGGTTCCTGTATTCCGTAACCTCTTCCGTGGCAAAGGTGCTGCGGTCAAACTGCTGCAGCTGTCTGACAAAACCTTCAATATTGTGAGCGGTTCGTGATATTTGATAGTACTGGCCGTCGGTGATCTCCGCCATTTCCCTGAGTGTTTCAGGGACAAGATGTGTTGTGACTATTTGCCCATGTCTGTCACGATGATAATCCAGAAGTTCGCCGGTTTCGGGGTGCGGAACGGGAATTCTTCCCCCTTCTTCAGTGCCGATGCCGACCGCAAAAATATGAACATTCATCCCCATCAGTTCCTGAAGCGGTTCACTGTATCTGTCGAAATGATCTTCCCCGTCGGAGAATATCACCAGTACCCTTGCAGGATCACTCCCCCGGTTGCTTTCGCTGTTTCCGGATGATTCAAAAGCGGAAACCGCCTCCCGGAACATCGGACGGAAGTCCGTGGTGGTTGACGGCATGATATCGGGCTCGGCAATATCCAGAAACATACGGAATGCGGCATAATCGGTTGTCAGCGGACAATGAAGCATCGCATGACCGGTGAACACGATCAGTCCGACCCGGTCATTCTGCATATGGTCAATCATCCGGCCAATTTCAAACCGCGATTTTTCAAGCCGGCTGGGACGCACATCCTCCGCTTTCATACTGAGAGACAGGTCCAGGGCAACAATCAGGTCAAGCTGTTCCCGGGTCACCTCCCTGACTTCCGTTCCCACCTTGGGACCTGCAAGCGCAATTATCAGGAAAAAAAGTGCCGCAAAAAACAGTCCTTCCCTGATTTTCAGCGTCCTTTCATCCCGGTGTGCCTGAAGGCGGGAAAAGAGTTCATCTGAAAAATAGGCCATTCTTTTTTTCCGGATCTGCTCCGAGATATATCGGGCGCCGAAATATAAAGCCGGTATAAGCAGCAGCAGAAATAAGTATCCGGGTGATTCCCAAATCATTTTTCAATCAGCACAATTTGAATATCCATCAGGTTATTACCCGTAACGCCCGTAATTACCAATCCGTCTGTCTTTCTGAAAAAATTCCAGGAGTCATTGTTCTCGAGATATGATTCGGGATCAATACCTATCTCTCTGGCCCCCGCTGCCGTCATGCTGTTGCAAACCGCCCCGGCTGCGTTCGTCTCTCCGTCGCGGCCATCCGTTCCGGCGCTCAGAAAGGTGATGCCGCGTTTGCCTTCAATGGCCAGGGCCATGGCCAGAGCCATTTCCTGGTTCCGGCCGCCTTTACCGGAACCGGTAACGGTGACCGTTGTCTCACCGTAAAATATCAATGCCGCGGGAAGCGAAACCGGATCTCCGTTCTCCAGAACCTTAAAAGCTTTTCCAGCAATCTGACGAGCCACTTTTCGGGCCTCACCGGTAACAAAACCGTCATTAAGCCATGTATGGTATCCTCTTTTCCCGGCTTCTTCCCGTATACCTTCGGCAACTTTTTCTACACTGGCCAGAATATTGTAGTACGTTTTAAGCTCCGGCGGCGCGACATCAGAGTGATCATCCTTTCCAAGAAACTTAATGATACTGCGCGGGACTTTTTTATCGATCTGATACTTTTCAAGCAGACGCAATGCCTCGCCTGAAGGAACGGGGTCATGCACCAAAGGACCGCTGCCGATCACAGCCGGATCATTGTCCGGAACATCCGATACGGCAAGCACTTCCACTATGGCCTTGCCGAAGACGTCACGGAGTTTGCCTCCTTTCACTCCGGAAACACTTTTCCGGATCCTGTTCATTTCGCGAATCGGAGCACCGCAGCTCAGCAGCTGCCGGTTCAGCTCACGGATGTCTTCAAGGTCAATTTCTTCCGGCGGAGAGCATAGCAGCGATGAGCTTCCGCCGCTCAGCACAAAGAGTACAAGATCATTCTCCCTGACATCCCCGGCAACATCAATAAGCTCAAGTGTGGCTGTGTGGCTGTTGAGATCCGGTACCGGGTGGGAAGCCTCAAACTGCTGAATTCGGGTTGTTCCGGTTTTCAGTCCATAAGGACAGATCACAATGCCATCGTAAACACGGCTCCCGAGAATATTCTCAAGAGATTCCGCCATATGCCCCGCGGCTTTTCCCGAACCAAAAACCCAGACTTTCCCGAGCTCCTTCAAGTCATAGGCCCTTCCGCACACGACCAGTTCGTCACCGGAAAGCGAAACCGATGACTGAATTATTTTCCCGGGAGTAACTTCTTCAAGACCATGCAGAAACAGCTCCCTTACTTCCGTATTCTGTTTTTTGTACAGCAGGTCAATCTTTTCGTCGGTCATATGCTCTCCGGTCGCAATGGTACAGGGTCAATGTTCATGGAAAAATAAGAAATCCATGACAATCCGTTGGATAATATGGATTTTTTACATTCAATATTTATGCTTTCCTCATGGCTTTTGTATCTTTGAATCAGTTTTGCCGGGACGGACAATGGAATTTTTGATGAGGAAATCAGGATAATTGCCCGTTGCCGGCTCCGGAAATTGATTTTAAAAAACATTATTGCCGGATTTGCCCTTCCGGAAAAACTTATGCAAGTACATATTTACAATACACTGACGAGAAAAAAAGAGCCATTCAAACCTTTGAAAGAGGGTTTTGTAGGGATTTACGTCTGTGGCCCTACAGTTTACGGTGACCCTCACCTCGGGCACGCCAAGAGTTACATCAGTTTCGATGTGGTTGTACGATATTTCCGCTACCTGGGCTACCGTGTCCGGTACGTGCAAAATATTACCGATGTCGGCCACCTGACCGACGATGCCGATGAAGGGGAAGACAAAATGGCCAAACAGTCGCGCATCGAACGCCTGGAGCCCATGGAACTGGCGGAAAAATACACCTATCGCTACTTCAGGGATATGGACAGGCTTCGCGTTCAGCGACCGGATATCTCCCCGCGTGCAACCGGCCACATCCCGGAACAGATAGCCATGATCAAGCGGCTCATTGAAAAAGGCCATGCCTACGAAGCTGACGGAAACGTCTATTTTGATGTCACCACACTTCCGGATTACGGAAAATTGAGCGGACGCAGTCTGGATGAAGCGGAAAGCGGCTCCCGCGTCGAGACCAGCAGTGACAAGAAAAATCCCGCCGACTTTGCTCTCTGGAAAAAAGCCGATGAGTCACACATCATGCAATGGGACTCTCCCTGGGGATACGGTTTCCCCGGCTGGCACATAGAGTGTTCCGCAATGGCTACCAAGTATCTCGGGCGCACCATCGATATCCACGGAGGCGGTCTGGAAAACCAGTTTCCACACCATGAGTGCGAGATAGCACAGTGCGAAGGAGCCCACGACGAGCCATTTGTCCGTTACTGGATGCACAACAACATGGTGACCCTGAACGGTCAGAAAATGGGCAAGTCACTCGGAAACGCCATTTCACTGGAGGAGTTTTTCACAGGAAGCCACAAATTGCTCAGCAGATCCTGGTCGCCGGATATCATCCGTTTTTTCCTGCTTC
This sequence comes from Natronogracilivirga saccharolytica, assembly GCF_017921895.1. Taxonomy (NCBI): domain Bacteria; kingdom Pseudomonadati; phylum Balneolota; class Balneolia; order Balneolales; family Cyclonatronaceae; genus Natronogracilivirga; species Natronogracilivirga saccharolytica. The sequence continues at coordinate 367,062 of NZ_JAFIDN010000003.1, read as the reverse complement.
AAAGTCATTACCGCAGCACCACCGATTTTTCCGAGTCTGCGCTGGAATCAACAGAGGCCGGCTATCAGAATCTGTCGGAAATCCTGGATCTGATCTATCAGGCTGGCGGTGAGAGCGATGACAGCAATAGTCAGTCCGGAGAAAAGAGCACCGGCCAAAGTGGCAAGGCTTCCGGTTCATCCACGGGCAAAAACGGTGACAGTTTTGACCTTCAGGCGCTTCAGGATGGCCTGCATGAACGCATGAATGATGACTTCAATACGGCCAAGGCCATCGGATTTCTGTTTGAAAAGCTCAGGCCTTTGAAACCGGCATTGCAGAAAGGCGACATCCCGGCCAATATCTCCGAACTTTCCGGATTCATCACTGTGTTCTGCAGAGACGTGCTTGCCATATGGAATCCCGCAGAAAAAGAGACATCCGGGTCGGATGTTCCGTTTGACGAGGTGATGCAGCTTCTGCTGGACATCCGCCAGCAGGCACGAAAGAACAAAGACTGGGCGATGGCTGATACTATTCGTGACCGTCTCAAAGAGGCCGGCATAACAATCGAAGACGGACCCGATGGCTCCGTTTATAAAAAATCCTGATCTGAGCTATGAATAATGACTTTTTTTTCTGGGAAGGAAACCCGGTCATGCTGGACCTTGGTGAGGTCACACTGCCTTTTGCGCTCAGTATTCCCGGTCTGATACTTGCCATTCTGGCCTTTCTGCTTCTGCCGGGTTTGCTCAAAGGTGCAAAGTCGGATAAGCGGAAACAATCAGCGGATAAGCACAAGCGCCGGAGACGTTCGCGAGGTTCCTCCGGCAAAGATGAACCGGCCGAATTGACCGGCTGGCAGAGTGCGGGACTGCTGATCGGATGTCTTGTTGCCGGCCAGCTGATCTTTTTTGTTCTGCCCGGCCCAACCATCGAACAATTTGGCCCGATTCTGATACGATGGTACGGTGCGCTTTTTGCTTCGGCTTTTCTGATCGGATATTTTATCGGCCGCAAACTGTTCCGGGATGCCGGAAAAGATGTGGCGCTGGCAGACAGGCTGCTTACCTACATTGTCATTGCCACCATAATCGGAGCCCGGCTGGGTCATGTGATTTTCTATGACTTCGATTACTACATCCGGAACATCCAGGAAGTATTGTACATCTGGCAGGGCGGCCTGGCCAGTCACGGAGCTACAGTGGGCATATTGCTTGCGCTTTGGCTCTTTATCAGAAAGCATCCGGAAATCACTTTTTTCTGGCTTACAGACCGGTTGAGTATTCCTGTAATTCTGGGAGGCGCTTTTATCCGTCTTGGAAATTTTTTCAATTCGGAGATTTACGGTCTTCCAACCGACGTCTCCTGGGCGGTGATATTTGCACGGGTTGATGAGCTGCCCAGGCACCCGAGCATGCTTTATGAAGCCATATTCTGCATTATTATTTTTGTTGTGCTGATTGCACTGTACCAGTATTACCGGAAGTATCCGCCTGAGGGACTTCTCACCGGGGTATTCATGATCATTCTGTTCACCAGCAGATTCTTCATCGAATATACCAAGGTAGAACAGGCTCCTTTTACGGAAACATGGGCTTTTGGCATGGGGCAGCTCCTCAGTCTGCCGTTTATCATTTTCGGGATCTGGGTGCTTTGGAAAAAAGTCAACTGGCGCCAGCCGGCCCGCTCCTGAGATATATCAGGATATTGCAGCGGCATCTTCCTGGCAGGCATTATGGTCTGACATAAAGCAATGCCCGGTAGTCACCACTGTTATTTCCGGTTTTCTTTTAAAAAGCAGTGTACTATTGCAACGGCAAGTGTATATTGGAGGATGACTGTAAACGGCCATTATTACTTTATCTCTGAAAACAGATAAGTCATTTATTAATAGTATAAGTACAGGTGTTTTAAACGATGCAAGTTATTCCAGCTATCGATTTGCTTAACGGGCAGGTTGTCCGGCTTAAAAAAGGCGACTACGAAGAGGTTACGGTTTATTCTGATAATCCGGCCTCCTTTGTCAAGAAATTTCGCGAAGCGGGTTTCACGCATATACATGTTGTTGATCTCAACGGGGCACGCGAAGGCCGTTTCATGAATTTGCCGGTCATTGAAAATATTATTGAAAAAACCGGTGTGAGTGTTCAGTTTGGCGGAGGTATCCGCAGCCGGGGAGACATCCAGACGTTGATGGATGTCGGCGTATCCCGTATAGTCAGCAGCTCCATGGCCGTTCAGCGTCCGGATGAATGGATTGCCTCGCTGGATATCTATGGCGGGGACACATGCATCCTTGGCCTTGATATCAAGGACGGCAAAATGGCCTATGGCGGATGGGAGCGCATTTCCGATGAAGATGCGATGGATTTCCTCGGCAGCATGGTGCGTGTCGGAGTAAAAACCATTCTGTGCACCGATATTTCACGGGACGGTATGCTTACCGGTGTAAACTCGGGACTTTACAACGAAATAGCGCAGCGATATCCGATGGTAAACACTATTGCATCAGGCGGCGTTGCAAGTACAGAAGACCTGCGACAGCTTGCCATTGAAGGACTTTATGGTGTCGTGATAGGACGCGCCTACTATGAAGGAAAAATCTCCCTTGAAGAGATGCTCTCCTTTCATGAAGATGCGTAAATATCAGCTTACGGGCATCAGTTCCCCTGACGAAGCGTAATGCTGAACGTCTGCTCTCCTTCCGCAGGAACACTGATCTCGTATACCTTCCGGTCTGCTGTTTCACTCACGGGATCTGTATCGGATGCTGTAACAGTGATATTCCGGTGCAGCGGAAGTTCAAGCGTGACGGTTACCGGTTCTTCTGATTCGTTCTTCGCCGTGATTTTCCGGTCCTCCTCGCGGACGTTTCGGCTTATCTCCTCTCTCCCGGTCACGGTTTCGATGACGCGGATGTCAAACGCCTTGCCCGTGCCCAGACGGATTTCATCTCCGGAGGATGTATGTGAAATGCGGTCCTGCCCGATCAGCCGGACACTCCCCTCTGCCTCCCTTGCATATACCCGCGCATTGCCCGCCGGCAACGGTTTGCCCAATCCATCCTCTTCCGTATTGGAGAAAATAAAACGGATGTCCGCGTTTTGCGGGTCATCACTGCTTCCGGAGAATGGACGTATCATATGGCGGTACTGCTTCCGGAAAGACACCTTTTCCGATGATACAAGAGGTACCTGGTACATCCCGTGCTTTTCAAGGTCCAGTTTTTCAGATATCTCATAGACATAAAAATCAGAATACCGGTCAGGCTGCGTATCAGCCTGTTCGGCCATTGCCGCAACTTCTCCCCTGGCATCTGCCGGAGCATGAAAATGACCCGGTCTCACATTGATCTGTCCGGCAACCAGTCTGACTGAAGCCTGTTTAAAATCCGTTCCGGTATCATTGCGGATACCGGCCAGTCCGGTCAGCACGCCGGTTCCGGTATCTTCATCAACAACAAGGGAATAGTCCATTCTCCATCCGATGTTACCCAGAACATACGAAAGTGTAACAGGGAATTCCCCGGCAGAATGCATGTTCACCCGGGCCAGGATATTTGCTCCGGAAGCGGGTGGGCCGGGAAGTTCCTTAAGCTCCACCCGGTAGCTGTGCGGATTGGGAATCATGGTGTACTTGCCGTCACTTTTTTCCAGATAGAGGCGGCCGTGAACATAATCGCTTATTTTTCCCTCCACAAGCTCACCGTAGCTGCTGATCAGCCGGACCTGCTCACCTTTCAGATCCTCAAAAGTATCATCCCAGCCGTAATGCCCCATATCGGTTCGCAGGGAGATCAGCTCCCCGTCACTTTCAAGCCGTACCGATCCGGTATCGAGCTGTCTGGCGATGCCGGGGAACCGAATTTCATTTGATCCTTCCACCAGCTCAAAAGTTCTGGTGTCCTGTATCCAGCCGAACCCCTGATAAACGGTAAGATCCAGCTGTTTTTGTCCCTTCTGTGATGCTGACAGAACTGCCGGCAGAAAAATCATTGCAGCAAACGGCAGAATCAGCCATTTCAGATAAAATGGAACCGGCACAACAGCGGTGTCGTGCCGGTTTCCGGAGATAAGGTCCGGATTCATGAGCGTGATGGAGTTAAGTGTTATTTATAAAGGAACAGGCACGCATGTTTTGAGCGGGCATGTTCCGGCGGCGGTCAATTTCAGAGTTGCTGCTGCTCCTGGCCGGGTGCTTCTTCCTGCAATACAAATTCGGCACGATAGCGCGGCTCATTGTGACGCTGGAGGTCGTAGATAAGTTTCATCTCTTCCAGGTCCACTTCAATCATCCAGACGTTGGTCTCAGCTTCGGGGAGCATTTCGGCAGTTTCTTCATCAGCCGGAAAATATTGATGGTAGGCATCCCCGCGATGATCAGCGTATCCGCCATAGTTGGTAATATCTTCGGGTGTTCCGTCTTCATGCCGGTGGTCGTGCTTGAAAAGCAATCCCTCATCATCCATGGTCAGGATCCAGGTTCTGGAGGCATCGTCATCAACATGGAACGGAATCCGGATTTCGTTTTCATCACATTCTGCCAGATGAATACGGAGTTCGGCATCAGCCATTTCATCGTCAGGATCGTCGATATAGGTGGTTTCTCCATAGAACTCCTCGCCGCAAAATGTGCGCATGGTTTCAAAAAAAGCTTCCTCTGATGTCAGTTCAACTTCGGCCTCCGGTGCAGGCTCCACTTCCTCCTCGCCATTACAGGCCGAAATAAAAAGAAAAAGCGAGAAGGTCAGAATAAGGAAAGGGAAACCTTTTACTAATGGCAACATATCTGGTCTATTTTGTGTATTATTGACGGTGATTATAACAGGTTAACTCTGTTGTAACGTAATGAAGTATATGATATCACAATGTAATTTTAAATCGCAGAATTTTGCTGGCAAAACGAATCATTCCCTGTCTTGATATAAAAAACGGCCGGACGGTCAAAGGTGTAAATTTTGTCGGGCTCATAGATGCCGGTGATCCGGTTGAACTGGCCGGACGCTACTCTGAAGAAGGAGCCGATGAGCTTGTCTTTCTCGACATCACCGCCACCAATGAAAAACGTAAAACACTTGTGCCCCTGGTTCAGGACATCGCCCGTCATATCCGGATTCCCTTTACAGTGGGAGGCGGAATACGCAGCACTGATGAAATAGCGGCACTGCTTCACGCTGGTGCTGACAAAGTATCCCTGAACAGCAGCATCGTGCGCAATCCCGGACTGATTACCGAAGCCGCCGACCGTTTCGGGTCGCAGTGTATTGTTGCGGCGGTGGATGCCAAGTCCAAAGGCAGCTCCTGGAATGTATATATTAATGCCGGACAAAAAGATACCGGCCTTGATGCCGTTGACTGGTGCGAAGAGGTGGCCCGGCGCGGCGCCGGTGAGATTCTGCTGACCAGCATGGACCGCGACGGAACGAAAATCGGTTTTGACAATACGTTGCTCTCGAAAATATCATCGACCGTTTCCATTCCGCTGATAGCCAGCGGCGGAGCGGGAACGGTGGAGCATTGTATCGATGCTGTTACAGTAGGGCAGGCCGATGCCGTACTTGCTGCCAGTATTTTCCACTTCCGTGAAATCGAAATTTCGGATCTGAAACGGGTGATGCATGACAGCGGCATCCCCGTCAGGCTGTAATTACCTCACACATTAATGCCATTTTTATGATCGCAGTTGACAAGCTTGATTTTTCATCCTCTGACGGATTGATACCGGCGGTTATTCAGGACAGCCGAACCAAACAGGTCCTCATGCTGGGGTATATGGACCGGGACGCTGTTCAGAAAACACTGGATACGAAAAAAGTAACCTTTTACAGCCGATCCAGACAAAGGCTCTGGATGAAAGGAGAAGAATCAGGCAATGTGCTGCACTTGGTGGAAATCCAGGAAGACTGCGATAAAGATGCACTGCTGGTTGAAGCCATACCGGCCGGACCTACCTGCCACACGGGCGAAACATCCTGTTTTCATCAGAAACCTTACAGCAATGATCTGGCCTTTCTGAAAGAACTGGAAGAGCTGCTGTATGAGCGCAAAGAGCAGCTGCCCGAGGGATCATATACCAGCAAGATGTTCCGTGCCGGCCGTGACAAACTTGCCCAGAAAGTGGGCGAAGAGGCGGTGGAAACCGTCATTGCCGTAAAAAACTCACGTGAAGAGTTCACCTACGAGGCATCCGACCTGCTTTTCCATCTGATGATGCTGCTCTCAAGTGAAGACATGACGCTCCAAGACCTTGTATCCGAACTTGAAACGCGCCACAAGAAGTAGTTTTTATTTTTCTTATTGACATGGCTCTTATATATCAATACATTAGGCCGTTCTTCAAATAAACGCGGCAGTTGGTAAAGGATCACAATAACAGGCAGATGACTCATATACATGCCTGATGTCCTGTGATTGGTTCTTCATCAGTTGAGTAATCTTCTACAGTTTGACGATTACCCCTTGCCCGTTTTTGACACTCAATACTGCACATACACTTGCAGTGAAGCGTTTTGTCTATCATCAGAAGACGTAAAAAAAAACAGAAAAGGAGCAATATGTCACAAACCGCTACTACAAGAATGATTTACCCTCTAAAAGCGCTAAAAAGCTGCATCCTGATGGTTCTGCTTGCTGGTTTTGCAACATCATCCATGGGACAAACAACCTTTACGGTCAATTCCCTGTCCGACCTGCCTGCCGAAACCGTGGGTGACGGCAATTGCGATACCGGTGAAACTGTTTCCGCCAATGGAGACCAGCTTGTCGAATGCACCATGCGTGCGGCCATTCAGGAAGCAAATGAAGTATCCGATCCGGTGACCATCAACTTTTCCAATCAGATACCCACAACCGATGCGGCCTTTGTCAATGATCAGCTTTCCATCATCTCCATTGAATCGGGTCTTCCCTGGATTGAAAACGAGCTGACCATCGACGGCACAACGCATCCCCTGTATGATGAAGACAATGAGCTGCCCAGAGTCTATCTCGATTTTACGGGACCTGAGCGGTTCAATATCAGTGCATTACGTTTCCGGTCAGGCAGTAACGGTTCTACCGTCAACAGTCTGGGAATCATCAATTTCACAAACAATGGTATCCTGCTGACAGGTGGTACTGGTTATACCATCGAGAACAATATCATTGGAATCCGTTTATCACCCGGAGTTGCCGTAAATCCCGGTGATATCGGAGGAAATGGTATTGTTGTACGTGGTGCTTCTGATACAGGCGCCTCAAACATTACACAGATCTCCGGCAATATCGTGTTGAATACGGACGAAAACGGTATCCTTATTGATGAAGGATCAGCAGCATCACTGGTGGGAGACAACATTATCGGCCTGCGACCCGGAACTTCCGGCGACACGTTTCGTCCTTCCTGGGGCAACCGTGGTACCGGTATCAAGATTGCCGCGTCTGCCGGACAGGATAATGTTATCGGAAGCTCCTTCCTTTCGGGACCCAACACCATCTCTAACAATGACCAGGGCGGTATCATCGCAGAGGCGGATAACCAGACCATTTTCGGCAACTACATCGGTCTGCCTCACAATGGTGAAAGGGATTCGAGAGACGATCTGGCCGAATTTGGAAATGATTCATCGGGTGTAGCCCTGTTCAGTTCCAATAATACCGTTGGTGGCGGTGGAGCTGCGGCCAATACTATAGCAAATTCCGAGGAGGCCGGTATCTATGTTGAAGGGAACGACAACAGTATCCGCAGAAATCTAATCGGCACCAATTCGAACGGAGAAGAAGTCGGACAGGAATATGGTATCCTGATCCAAAGCGGAACTGGCAATGAGGTAAGAAGTTCTCTGGTTGCCAACAATCGTATCGGCATTCTGGTTCGGTCAACAGACAACACAGTGGTGAGAAATGAGGTTTACGACCAGGAGTTGTATGGTGTCCAGTTTGCCCAAGGTGACAACACCCTGGGCTCCGAAGATATTTCCGATGCAAACGTAATTGGAAACAACAATACCGGAGTAGCACTTACTTTGTTCAATGCCGAAGGCAGCAGTATATCCATTCTGAACAATTATATCGGGACCAATGAAGACGGTGATGATATCGGTAATAAAACGGGTATCAGGTTATCCCAGAACTGGAATGATCTTGATATACGTATCGGCTCCGGTAGCGGTGACGGCAACATCATCGGTTACAATACTTCAGAAGGAATTTTCACGGTTCTTGGTTTTACACGTGCCCGCATAGAGGGTAATTATATTGGTGTCGATACTGATGGAAATCCAATTCCTAACGCCACCGGGATAAATCTCATAACTTCATCCGATAGCCATCCCACTGATAACATCATCGGTTACGCCGCCGGTGAAACGGTTTCCGATGAAGCAGGATCAGCCGGAAAAGGCAATATCATTGCTTACAATACCGAATACGCTGTGGATCTTGGTCGAGCTGAGGAAGATGCTGTCAATAATGCCATTCGCGGCAACAGCATATTTGCCAACAGCGGCGGTATCAACCTGGGAATGGATAATGTGGATGTGGGCGGCGGAGATGCCGGTCCGAACAATCTTCAGAATTTTCCGGAGTTTGATGAAGAGGAAACCACATACAATCCGAACAGCGGTCAGATAGAGTTCCGATACCGTGTCCGCACCAATGCCGGGAATGCTGCTTATCCCCTTGACATCGACCTTTACCTTGTTGAAAATGAAGAGCAGCAGGGAAAAACATACCTGGGATCGGTCAGCTACTCCGATGGTGACGCTACCAGCTGGGCCCTGGGATCAGTAGAGCCGGCATTCGGAACTTCCATTCCGGATGATGCAACGATCGTTGCCACTGCTACCGACAGTGACGGCAACACCAGTCAGTTCAGCGAGGTGGTCCAAATAGCCGAACCGGAAGAACCGGTTGTCCCCGAACCGGTAGCCCTGGAGTCGCCGGAAGCCGGAGCTCGTGAGGTTGACGACAACACCGTTTACTGCTGGGGCAGCAATGAACATGCCTCTGCGGGCTATGAAATCCAGGTCGATGAGAACGAAGAGTTCGAAGACCCGGTCGTAAGTGAAAGGGTCGATGAGTCCGGCTGCCACACCTTCGGTGAACGCGACTACGCCCAGACCTACTACTGGCGAGTCCGCGCTCTGACCGATGACACTGAAGGAGAATGGTCAGAGGTTTGGAGCTACACCACCATAGCCAACATCGAGCCGTTTGCCCTGGTTGCACCAGCAGACGAAACCGACCTCACGGTTGAAGGAGATGAAGATCAGGAAGTGGTCATTGAATGGGAAGAGGCCGGATCCGTTGCCTCAAATGAACTGACCTACGACTGGACACTTGCCGGTGACAGTGATCTGGATGATGTGCTGCTGGAAAGTAAATCGGATAATGACGGAGAAGATACCCAGCTCACGCTTACCATAGGTCAGCTTCAGGATTTCCTGATGGATCAGGGTCTTGCTGAAGGTGAATCAATAACCGCCTACTGGAATGTTACAGCCAGTGCCGGTGACACTGCGCGTCATGCCGAAGAAACCTTCTCCCTTACGCTCGGGCTTCCCACAGAAACCAGTGCGGATGAGCTTGCTGAAAATCCGGAATCCTTCACCCTCAAGCAGAATTATCCGAACCCATTCAACCCGGATACGCAAATCAGATACGAGCTTCCGGAAGAAGCTTCGGTTACACTTGTGGTTTACAACACGCTCGGCCAGGAAGTAGCCCGGCTTGTTAACGAAACACAGGGTCCCGGTGAATACGAAGTCAGCTTCGATGCCGGCGGACTTTCGAGCGGTACGTACATCTACCGCCTGCAGGCAGGCGAATTTGAACAGACACGAAGCATGATGATGGTCAAATAGAAGAGCCTTGCGCGGCATTGCGGAGCGGCTTCTGACCGGCTTCGCAATGTTTTTTTCTCGTGTCCCTTACTGAAGCGGAAGCGGAATTGTCCCGGTGACAAGCCCGTTTCCGCTTTTTTTATTTGCTGCGTCGCCCCCCCGAATAGCCTTTAAAAATAAATTGACTATCTTGTCAGTTGGATATAATAATGCTACAGGGACAATACATGATCATGGAATTACCAGGTTTTTCTGTTTTCAGGCAGACCGGCGCCGCATTGCTGCTCGCAATTCTCCTGATTGCCGCCGCATCGCCTTCAGATGCGCAGGTACTGATAAACGAAGTTCAGTCATCAAACAGCTCCACCCTCGCTGATGAAGACGGTGACTACGAAGACTGGATCGAATTATACAATACCGGAGACGAGCCATTCGACATCAGCCATTTCGGACTCTCCGACGATTTTGACCGGCCGTTTCGATGGACCTTTCCGGAGGGTACGGTCATCGGCGCCGGCGAATTTCTACTGGTATGGGCTTCCGGAAAAGACCGTAACGATCCCGAAAGAGAGCTCCATACCAATTTCAGTATTGCCCAGGCCGGAGAAGAAGTGCTGCTCACCCATTTTCAGACAGGTGAACGCCTCGACGAAATCGACCCCATCGAAATTCCTTCGGACCAGTCCTATGGCCGCGATCCGGACGGCAGCGACAACTGGGTCTTCTTCCGGAACCCAACCCCCGGTGAATCCAATACCGATGGTGATCATGCCCTGATCCCTGAGGCCGTCACCTTTTCGAAAAAAGGCGGATTCTATCAGGACTCCATCGACATCGCACTCTCTGCCGAAGAGGGATATGAAATTCGTTACACCCTGGATGGTTCGGTTCCCACTGCAGCCTCACAGCGGTACCGGGACCCCATCCGGATAACCGACCGGTCCGACGAGCCCAACGACCTTTCCACCATCATCGAAATATCCAATAATTACGGGAATGCCGCCCCGCCCATCGAGAAGGTGTTCAAAGGAACGGTAGTCCGGGCAGCCGCTTTCGGACGCGGTGTCCGCAGTGATGTGGTTACCCAAACCTATTTTGTGGATGAACGCGGCGATGATCGCTACTCTGTTCCGGTTATTTCTCTGAGTTCGCATGCCGACAGCCTGTTCGGATATGACCGCGGGATTTATGTGCTGGGCCGGCGATGGGACGAGGACGGGCAACGGCACGGCCTTGGAGCCGATGCCAATTTTGCCGGACGCGGGCACGACTGGGAGCGCCCGATGCACATGGAAATGTATGAGACCGACGGATCGCAGGTAGTTTCGCAGGACATTGGCGTCAGGATACACGGCGGTGCATCCCGGCATTTCCCGCAAAAAAGCTTCCGTTTGTATTCGCGAAGTGATTACGGCACCAGTCGGTTCCGCTATCGTTTCTTCCCGGAGATGGATCTGGACAACTTCAACCGTCTGATACTGCGGCATTCCGGGCAGGATGTAACCATGACCATGTTCCGCGACGCCTACATCCAGGAAACCGTAAAGCACATGAATTTTCCCACTCAGGCAGCCAGGGCGGTCAAGGTGTTTATCAACGGAGAGTACTGGGGCCTGTACAACATCCGCGAGCGTTTTGACATCCATTTTCTGGAGACCCATTACGATGTTGACCGCGAAGAGGTTGACCTGATGACCGGTAACGCCGTTCTGAAGGACGGGTCCCGCGACCATTATGACGGGCTGGTATCCTACTTTGAACAGCACGGCGCCCGGGATGACGAGCACCTGGAACACATTCAAACGATGATGGACACCGAAAACTTCCGTGACTACTATATAGCCCAGATATATGCGCGGAATACCGACTGGCCCCACAACAACATCGACTACTGGCGGTATCAAAGCGACTACAATCCGGATGCGGATATCCCCGAACAGGACGGCCGCTGGCGCTGGATGATGTTCGACATGGATTTCGGCTTCGGGTGGCAATCGGAAAATTTCCCGTTTGTCCCCAACGACTGGGACGGGCCCCGGCTGCTCGACCGGCGCGCACATACCCGGAATATGTTCGACCATGTTTTTGATGATAACTGGTCCACGATGATGTTCCGCGAACTTATGCAAAACCGGTCGTTTCGTGAGGATTTTTACCTGCGTTTTGCCGATATGCTCAACACCACATTCCGCCCGGAACGGATGGAGGCCGTTCTGGACTCCATGAAGGCGATTTACGAACCCGAAATCAAAGAACATATCATCCGGTGGAACAAAAACGAACCGGAGGTCTGGGACCATTTTTACCGGCCTGTCATCTCAAAGCAGGAATGGGTGGATGAAGTCAATGTCATGCGCGAGTTTGTTGAAAAGCGTCAAGAATATCAATGGGATCACCTTCTGGACCGGACCGGCTACCGGACATCAGATCTGACCGTAGATGTATCCGACCCAGCACTAGGACATGTCCGGGTCAACTCCATCGACATCACCGGATCGACCGAGGGTGTTGAAGCCGACCCGTGGCCCTGGACCGGCACCTATCCCCGCGAACTCACATCCACCCTGTCTGCAAAACCCGCAGAAGAGGCAGTTTTTGAGCGTTGGCTGCAGGTTGTTGAGGATGATACCATAGTCTATTCAACGGAGGAAAACGTAAAGCTGAAACCGGGAGAAGATATCCACCTTCTTGCCGAATTTCGCCGCCTGACAGTCGTATCTGAGGAAGCGAAGGAAATCCCGGATCAATTCCGGATAAAGCAAAACTACCCAAACCCGTTTAACAACCAGACCGTTATTCCGTATCAGCTTCCCGAAAATGCGGCTGTAACACTGGACATTTACAGTGCTGACGGCCGGCTGGTGCGCAGTATCCGTGAAGGAACGCAGCAGCCCGGCGAACATTCCGTCCGTGTCGATGCCTCCGGCATGGCCAGCGGTGTCTACATTGCCCGGCTGAACATGGAGCCGCAGTCCGGAGGCAATCCTGTCCGCGAGTCAATCAAAATGGTGATTGTTCGTTAAGCAAATACTTCCTTAGCTTGTCAGCACAGAACAACTCCGATGCAAACCCGGCAAAATGAGTCCGGACAGAACGTATGCAACATCATTCACCCTCCTGATAACGCTGTGCGCGATAATGGGTTTCGTGCATATTTCGGAAGCCGGACCCCGGGTGGTCATCAATGAGATCCTGGCATCCAACAACACGACCTATGCCGATGCTGACGGGGATTATGAGGACTGGATCGAGCTTTACAACGCCGGCTCCGATACTGCCGATCTGTCGTTTCACGGACTCTCCGATGATTACGACCGCCCCTTCCGATGGACGTTTCCCGAGGGGGTACAGCTGGCCCCTGGAGATTATCTGCTTGTCTGGGCATCGGGCAAAGACCGGCGGGATCCTGACGCAGAGCTGCACACCAGCTTCAGTATTGCACAGGCCGGTGAAGAGGTGCTGCTGACTCACCACAAAACCGGGGAGCGGATCGACCATGTCCCGCCGACCCGCATTCCGTCCGACATATCGTACGGCCGCTATCCGGACGGAACCGACAACTGGCGTTTTTTCAACTTCCCCACCCCGGCCAGTCCGAACAGGCAGCCGTCGTGGGATGATCAGGTCGCCGATCCGGAACCGTCGCACTCCGGCGGTTTTTATGACGGTCCCATCACTCTCACTGTTACAAGCGAACCCGGAACCCGGCTTCATTACACCCTGGATGGATCCGAGCCAGATGAAAATGACCCTGTCTGGCCGGACACCATGACCATCAGCAAGCGCCAGCCGGACGGTGATCTGTTATCCCTGATCCCGACAAATCCGCCTGAAATGCCCGAAAACCGGCGTTGGAGGGAACCCGAAGAACCACCGTTTCTGGCAACTAACCTGCGAATCCGTGGTTTCCGTGACGGTGCCATGCCATCGCGAATTATCACAAACACCTATTTTGTGACCGGCGATGAAGGCGCAGCAGCCGGTGAACATGATGCAGAAGTTTACAGCCGGAGCGATCCGTCGGCAAGCAGGTATCCGCTTCCTGTGGTCTCCATAACTACGGATCCGCACGGTTTTTTTGATCACGAGGACGGCATTTACATTCCCGGAAAGCGTTATGAGGATGGCTTTTTCAATCCCCCCTGGGGCATGCCCTACGGAAACTACTTCTACCGCGGCAGAGAGTGGGAGCGACATGCCGGCTTCGAGCTTTTCGAGCCCGGCGAAGGGCGGGTGCTTGCCCAGGACATCGGCATCCGGATTCACGGCAGCACATCACGATCCCTCCCGCTGAAGTCGCTTCGTCTTTATGCCCGAAGTGAATACGGAGAGCGGCGGTTTGACTACCCGTTTTTTGATCATCCCGATTCCCGTCCGGAGTATGACGGCCCTCATTTCGGTGCGGGAGACGACCCTCCCTCCTACAACCGGCTCATACTCCGCAACTCCGGTCAGGATTTCTTCCTGTTTTCCACCATGTTCCGCGATGCCATGGCACAGGGGCTGGTGGACCATCTTAATTTTGACACCCAGGCATATCGTCCCGCGGTGGTTTTTCTGAACGGGGAGTTCTGGGGCATCATGAATATACGCGAGCGCTATGACCGTCACTACATCAGCAGAACCTATGATATTCCCGATGACCGCATTGATCTGATGACCCAGTTTTCCACGGTCAAGGAAGGTTCGCGAAGTCATTATGACGAGTACCGGGACTACTTGTCCGGTAACGACATGCAGGACAGCTCCCATTACGCGCATATCACCACCATGCTGGATATCGACAACTTCATCGATTACAACATCACGAATATTTACATTGCCAACCGGGACTGGCCGGGAAACAACCGCGATTTTTTCCGGTATCAGACCGAATATGATCCGGATGCCGGCCCCGGCCGGGACGGGCGGTGGCGATACATGCTTGTGGACACGGATTATGGCTTTGGCCACCGGGATCCATCACGCGGCCATGGTGATCCGGATGAGGATGCCTTCCTTGATATGCTTGCCATTGCTACGGGAACACCCAGTGACAAAGCGCCGAATCCGGGCTGGTCCACCATTGAGCTGAGCCGCCTTCTGAAGAACGAGACCTTTCGGAGCAAATTCATCAACCGCTCCGCAAATTACATGAACACGTTCTTCTCACCGGAATATGTCCGGGAGCACATCCGGCACTACCGGGAAGCCATTGCGCCCGTCATTGAAGAACATATCAGCCGCTGGCAGTATCCCACCAGTCTGCAAAACTGGCATGCGCACATTCAATTTCTGAAAAATTTCGCTTCGGACCGGCCGGCCGCCCATCGCAGTCACATGATCGGATATTTCGATGAGCTTTCCGATACCATACGGGTTACCCTTGATGTTTCGGAAACGTTCGGCGAAGAGTCCCTTTCCGGGAACAACGCGGACAACGGGGATATTGTCGGGAAAATGACGACCTCAGAGCAAAGCCGTTCAGGAACAGGCGGGCATATTCGCATTAATGATATGGCTGTAAAGGGCAGTACCCGCGGTGTTTCCGATGATCCATGGCCCTGGAGCGGAACCTATTTCAAGGATTATCCCATAACGTTTACTGCTGTTCCCGACAGCGGTCACATATTCGAGGGATGGAAAGAATATCCGGATCATCATGATTCACTTCTGACCATAACTTCGGAAGATGATCTGGAACTCACTGCCGTGTTTCGCTCCGTTGACACCTCTGCCGGCCAGAGTGATGATGACACTTCAAAACCGGAAGCCTACCGTCTTGGCCAGAATTATCCGAATCCATTCAATAACCGGACCACCATACCCTACGAGCTTCCCGAAGCCGGAAACGTGGTTATTACGGTCTATTCTGTTGACGGAAGGCGTGTTGCCACATTCGATGAAGGAATGCAGAATGCCGGCAGGCATCAGCTTCAGATTGATGCGGACAGGTGGGCCAGCGGGATATATGTTGTCCGGATGCAGGTTATGTCACAAAACGGGCACACGGACTATCACAAAGTGCGCAGAATGACGCTGATTAAATAGGCGGCATCACACCGCGTTTCCGTGAAATTGCCGGTATTCAGTCAGTGCGTAGTACAGCTCCCGTGATTGCCTGTTCATCTGAAATGATTTTTTGGTTAGATTGACATCATGAAAAAAGAAATATCACGGGCTCTGTCATTAACGGAAAATCAGGTAGCGCTTCTTTATTCCCACAGCTACCTCAATATACTGAACATCCTTGCCGATGATCTGGCCTCCCTTGCAGGATCCTTTGGTAATGCCGACGCTTTCAGCGGATCACGCCGGATGGCAGGCCGGATTAAAAATGCTTTTGATGATACCAGCTTTCCGTTGCTGTCATCACATCACATCCAGGATTTGCATAACCTTGTGGAACAGGAGATTGCAAGCGAAATACGGGACTTTGCGGACGCGGAAAAAAACCGGGATGCCATTGATGAAACCATCAACAACATACGATCATTATTCCGGATATTGCACAACCTCGTCAGGATGCACACTCATCAGAAGATCGCTCCTGAAATGTGGAAATCACTCAAAATAAGTGATATTAAAAGCAATCTTGAGGAGATGCTCCGCGCGATAGAAAATAACAGCAGGGGGAGATACCGGATCGTGGGCAACCAGGCAGATCAGAAAGAAAACGACTATCTGTTCACCTTTACTGTCGAAAGTCCGGATAAAGAAACCATTGTAATGCCGACTATCCTTCAGGATTGCCTGCGAGACCTGATCGCCAATTCCCGCAAATACACAAAACCCGGCGGACAGATCTCGGCACTGCTTGCAAATGACGGGGAAAAACTTGTCCTGGAGGTCCGGGACAACGGCATCGGAATTCCCGAGCAGGACATTGACATGGTTGTACACTTCGGCTACCGGGGCAAAAACGCCGGCGACAGAACCCGGGGAGGCGGTTTCGGACTCACCAAAGCGTGCTATGTCACACAGAAAATGAACGGGCGGATGTGGATCGATTCCCTGCCGGGCAAGGGTACAGCCATAACACTTGAAATACCGGTTCCGGCAGAAACACAGGAAGATGTTTAGCCAGAGGAAACCCGGTTGCCGTGCAGACTGTTCTGATAGCCATGAAAGAGCGTCCGGCAACTGATAACATCCGTCATCCCAAAAAGAACAGTGAGCTTTCTCCGTCGCTGATGCAGCGTTTTTATTCCGGAAGGAAGTGGGAACCCTTTGAACATCAGGTTGCAGCATACCGGGCATATCTTGAGGGTTACTCCGGTTTACTGAACGCGCCCACCGGTACCGGCAAGACCGCTGCCATCTGGCTTCCCATAATTGAAAAACTGACCGGAAAAAGTGTCAGCTCACGCTCATCACGGAAAATCAAGGTCATCTGGATCACACCGCTCCGTGCGCTGGCGCGTGACACCGAAGAATCACTGAAGCGTATCTGTGCCGAACTGGAAACAGACTGGAATATCAAAAGACGCACAGGTGACTCTTCATCAGCAACCCGGACATCCATTACCAGAAAGCCGCCGGATTGCCTCATCACCACTCCCGAAAGTCTTCATGTACTTATCTCGGGTTCCAAAAACCAGGAGCTGTTTTCCAGTCTTGATACGGTAGTTGCTGACGAATGGCATGAGCTCACAGGCTCCAAACGCGGTATAATGACCGAACTCGCCCTCGCCTACTTGCGATATCTGCAGCCGGAGCTTTCCGTCTGGGGGATGTCCGCCACGATTGGAAATCTTGAAGAGGCGATGAACGTCCTCGCAGGCAGCGATCATAAACAGCAACAGAAATTCAAGCTCATACGCTCCGGAGTTAAGAAAAAAATCCGGATGCAGACCCTGCTTCCCGATCGCGCCGATCGTTTTCCATGGGCCGGCCACATGGGGCTTAAACTGCTGCCCAAAGTGGAAGAGATAATTGGCGACAGCAGGACAACACTGCTTTTCACCAACACGCGGTCACAAACGGAAGTATGGTACCAGAAACTGCTTGAATACGAACCGGGACTGGCCGGACAAATAGCCATTCACCATGGGTCGGTAGACAAGTCACTGCGTGAATGGGTGGAGCAGGCCATCAGGGATGAAAAACTGAAGGTGGTTATCAGCACATCGAGTCTGGATCTGGGAGTAGATTTCAGTCCGGTCGAAACCGTAATACAAGTCGGAAGCCCGAAGGGCGTGGCCCGTTATCTCCAGCGGGCCGGGCGAAGCGGACACCAGCCCGGATCCGAAAGCCGGATCTGGTTTGTGCCTACTCACGGAATGGAACTCATTGAAGCTGATGCTCTGCACCGCGCGGCATCTGCAAACCGTATCGAGTCGCGGCCGCTATATGACAAGCCGCTTGACGTCCTGCTGCAATTTTTGTCGACACTGGCCGCAGGAAACGGATTCAGTCCGGATGATACACTGGCAATGACCCGGAAAACGGTGACTTACCGGAATCTGACAGATGCGGAGTGGCAGTGGGCGCTGCGGTTTCTGAGTACCGGCGGAGAGGCGCTTCGGTCCTACCCGGATTACAAAAAGCTGGAATATACCGGCGGCCTGTACGCTCTGACAGACAAAAAGCAGCTCAGGCGGCACCGGCTTTCGATCGGAACCATAGTGGACGATCCTGTCCTCAAAGTGCAGTATCTCAAGGGAGGCTTTCTCGGAACAATTGAAGAGTCTTTTATTTCACGCATGCGGAGTGGCGACGTATTTTTGTTCGCAGGAAAATGGCTCACTATCGTGCGCCTGAAAGACATGACCGTATACGTCAGGCGTTCGAAGAAAAAGCGGGGCATTGTCAGCCGGTGGATGGGCGGACGGATGCAGCTCAGCTCTCAGCTTGCAGGTGAAATCAGGGCCGTGTTTGAGAAACTTTCGGAAGGTGTTTTTGACACAGCCGAATCCAGAGCTATCGCCCGAATAATTACCGTACAGTCGGAAAGATCGCGCATTCCCAGGAATAATGAATTGCTTGCAGAGCAGTTCAAAAGCCGTGAAGGATACCACCTGTTTTTTTATCCGGTTGAAGGGCGGGCCATCCACGAAGGCATGGCCTCACTGGTGAGCTGGCGGATTGCCCGGAAAATACCGGTCACTTTTTCCCTCGCCATGAATGATTTCGGCTTTGAGCTGCTTAGTGATCAGCATATTGACCTTACACCGGATCTGCTCAAAGACCTGTTTTCTCCGGATGACCTGGTATCAGACCTGACCGCGGCCATCAACGCATCGGAAATGTCCCGCAGACACTTCCGGGAAATTGCACGGGTGGCGGGTCTTGTGTTCAGCGGTTACCCGGGAAATCCAAAAGGTGCCAGACACTTGCAAGCCAGTTCGGAAATGCTTTTTGACGTTTTCAGGAAGTATGATCCTGAGAACTTGCTGATCGGGCAGGCTGTCTCGGAAGTGCTGAACCGACAGATAGACCTCCGGCGGCTGAAAGCTGCTGTGGACCGGATTGCCGGACAAGAGATCGTAGTCCAGCCTTTGCAAAAGCCGTCGCCGTTTTGCATTCCCATTCTTGCTGACCGGCTGCGGGGCCAGCTGAGCTCGGAAGAGCTTGAGGATCGCATCAAAAAAATGCAGCAACAGATTATTTCATAAATACCATGCAAAAACCTGAATTATTCAGTCAGAACAGATACGATTTTTCCCGTGGATGTGTCGTGCAGGCAGCCGGAGAGACACTCTGGCTCCTTCCGCAAAAAGCGATTTACTGGCCTGATGCATCCGAACCCTCCCGGAATAATCAGGCGATGGCTGGCGGCACGCTCATTCTTTCAGACACCCATTTTGGTAAAGCCGAAACATTCCAGCAGCAGGGCATTCCGGTACCCGGCAAAGGTACGGATGACGACCTGCTGCGGCTGCATGCGCTGATAAGTGATTTATCGGTTACCCGCATCATATTTCTGGGGGACTTGTTTCACAGCACGGAAAACAGCAGTATCAGTAAAGTAATGAAGGCTTTTGACACGTGGCGGGACACTCACTTCCGCAAACCGGAGATGATCCTTGTCATGGGAAACCACGACATTATGCATCAGGAAACATACCATCAACTGGGATTGGAGTGCGTCAGCACACTTCAGGCCGGTCCCTTCATGATGACGCATGAGCCACCAGCGCAGGATGACCAGACTTACATTGCAGGCCACCTGCATCCCTCATGCCGCATCCGCGGACGTGCCCGCCAGACGGTGACATTGCCGTGCTTCAGGGTCCGAAACAATAGTATCATCATGCCCGCATTCGGCAGTTTTACCGGATCACACACTCTTCCGGACACCCCAGGTGCCCGTTTCTACATGATCACTTCCGGGTCGGTAATCAGCAAGGAACAATAATTTGAAGCGAAGATTTCTTTGCATTTTCCTTGCATTGAAGATTACATATTATATTCCGGTCTGCACTTTACTGATAAGCGTAATTTTCATATTGTGACGTATGATTCAGGCACAGCTTTTCCAGTGCCCGCCACGTCACCGGCACAGCATCATCCGCACACTAAAACACATAATTAAACTGCATCCATGAGTATGAGCGAACGGTTTTCTGAAAAACTTGACCAGCAAATCAAGGAACACGGTATTTCCCCTGCTGATGTTCAATCCCAGCTTGACCGGTTCCGGAAAGGTTTTTCCAACCTTGAAATCGACAGGCCGGCGACCATAGGTGACGGAATTCTTGACCTGTCAGAAGACCAGAAACCTCATCTGACTGAGCGCTTCCATCAGGCACAAAAAGAGGGAAGGGTTATGAAGTTTGTGCCGGCTTCTGGAGCGGCAAGCAGGATGTTCAAGGTGCTCCAGTCCATGCTAAATGAGCCGGAAAAGCTTACTCCGCAGTATTTTGAAGCGAACAAGGATCACGAAGATGTCCGGTTTGCCAAAACATTTCTGGACAACCTGGAGGTTTTTGCTTTTTATGAAGACCTGGTTGAAGTACTTAAGAAAGCGGGCAAGGATCCGGCTGAACTGAAAAAAAGCGGCGATTATCACACATTGCTGTCCTTTGTTCTCGAAAACAGGGGCCTGGGACTGGCATCACTTCCGAAAGCCCTGATCCCGTTCCACCGGTACGATGATCACCGCCGGGCTCCGCTGGAAGAACATCTTGCAGAGGCCATTGCCTATACACGTCCTGAAAACGGCTCCATCCGCATTCACTTTACCATTTCACCGGAGCACGAAAAGCTGTTTTACCAGAGGCTGGAGTCTGTACGCAGCAAGTTTGAATCTGATGATACCCGCTTTCACGTGGAAACATCCTTTCAGAAACCTGAAACCGACACCATAGCTGCCGATCCTGAAAATCAGCCTTTTCTGGATGATGAGGGAAATGCGGTATTTCGACCTGGCGGACATGGCGCACTGCTGGTAAACCTTGAAGAGCTGCAGGGCGATATCGTTTTCATTAAAAATATTGACAACGTTGTCCCCGACCGGCTCAAGGAAACTACCCATACCTATAAAAAGCTGATCGGCGGATATCTGCTCACCATTCAGGACAAGATTTTCTACTATCTGAAAGAGCTTGACCGCGGTGAAGTGCCGGTCCATATCCTGGATGAAATCATCGCGTTCCTCCGGTCAGAATTATTCATCGACCTGCCTGATGAGATTGCTGAAGCCAAAAAGCAGCGCAGCGATGACAAACTGGTGATTCGATGGCTGTACAACCGGCTGAACCGCCCTATCCGCGTTTGCGGGATGGTGAAAAATGAAGGAGAGCCGGGAGGCGGACCGTTCATAGTCAATCATGATGACGGTACAACATCCCTTCAAATCGTTGAAAGTGCACAAGTCAATATGGAGGATGTACAACAGCGAAAAATATTCGAGTCATCCACCCATTTCAATCCGGTTGATCTGGTCTGTTCTCTTCGTGATTACAAGGGCCATCCCTTTGATCTGCAGTATTATCGTGACCCGGAAACCGGCTTTATTTCGATGAAGTCCTATCAGGGCCGGGACCTGAAAGCACTTGAACTCCCGGGCTTGTGGAACGGTAGTATGGCTTTCTGGAATACCGTTTTTGTTGAAGTTCCCGGTTCTACATTTTGTCCGGTAAAAACGGTCAATGACCTTCTAAGGGAAGAACACCGGAATGAATCAGAGTTATACTGATGTTATAGCCATATCAGAAATACAGACAGTTTTGCGTATTGCTCTGTGGCTGATTCACACATCGTTGTATAACTAATTCATACCTCATCAAATAAATGGAGAAAAGATATGCCTAAACGAACAGCAAATGCCGAGTGGAAGGGTAAATTGCCGGAAGGAAACGGAACAATGGCTCTGGGAAGCGGAGCTTTTGAAGGAGCGTACTCATTTTCATCCCGGTTCGAGGAAGGGGTGGGCACCAATCCCGAAGAACTGATTGGAGCCGCACATGCAGGATGTTTTTCCATGGCTTTTTCCGGAGCCCTGGGCAAAGAGGGTTATGAGCCTCAGAGTGTTAAAACCACAGCCAGCGTTCACCTGGTCAAAGTCGACAGTGGTTTTGAAATTTCTGAAATCGACCTGGACTGTGACGCACACGTCCCGGGCATTGATGAAAGCAAGTTTCAGGAACTGGCCGAGGGTGCAAAAAAAGGATGTCCCGTCTCCAAAGTCCTTGCAGGGGCCAAAATAAACCTGACGGCACGTTTGAAAAATTAGAACTGTAATTCCGGTTCTGCACAGCAGACCGGACAGCAACGCTACCATCAGATTAAAAAAAGCCGGAATATCACCGGCTTTTTTTATTTTTAGACAGATCAAAGAACACCCGGCAGACCAAGATGACTTATGCCCAGCTATTTTCTGACAATCCGTGCCTTAGTTTTTTCAACCCTGGTTGCTATGCCGGCTGTCTGGACGGGCATGGCCGAAGCCCGTTTTATTGATATCGACCATCCTGTCAAAATGCCGGCTCATTTCCAGCACGGACTGATTTTTGTCGAGCCGGTCAGCCAGGATGGGGACACGCTGCGTTTTTTTACAGACACTGCTGATGGCAGCCTCATGTATGAAGATACTGCCAGGCGTCTTGAACTGACCACCACCAGCGCCATTATCAATGACCGCGAGCAGGAAGCCGCCTTTTTACCTCCTTTTGCTGATGATCATTACATACCTTCACCAATCATCTCCGACGGTCTGATTCCATTGCGTTCCGATGACCGAAAACCGCCGCACCACAGAGTTATTCTCAAGCATGGCAACGGTATCCTCGGAAGCACATGGTTTGCCATGCGCACATGGACGATCAACTTTCCGGAAGAAACCTTCTATGTGCAACCCACCGATGAAGATGCCAGAAATCTGGATCCGGGTGAAACCATTCCGATCAGTTTTGCCGAAGAAGACGGAGACCGCCGTTACCATTTTGCCAGATTACCCGTTGTCATCGGCAGTGATACACTCTCGCTGGTCCTGAAGACCGGCAGCAATATCATTCTGGATGAAAGCGGCAAAGAGCAGCTGGACCATCCGGACCATATCTTTCCAGCCGGACTCATTTCCGAATCTCAGTTCCGGAAATGGCGTGAGGAAAATCCCGACTGGAATGTTTTTGACGATGTCGACATCAATTATAACGGTGACCTGATCAAAGTTCCGGAGATACAGATCGGTTCGTACACTGCCGGACCGGTGCACTTTGCCGTCAGAAATGACGACGCATTCGCGGACTGGTTTTCACAATTTACCGACGAACCGGTCACAGGAGCTCTTGGTGCGGATGCTTTCAGAAGTGCACACATTACAATCGATTATTTCAACGCAGAGCTGATCATACATGATTGATATGCATGATGCCGGCTTCATTACGGCACGGTCAGACAACATACGGCACAAAACCGCGTTCGTTCTGCGGAACGGCTGTAAACGCAACACAGCCGTTATTACCAGTCAAAAAATCAGAAACTTACAATGACATCCCGCATCAATTTGTCCGAGTTGAACAAAGAACAACTGTCCGGATTCTGCAGCAGTCTTGACCTGAAAAAGTACCGGGCCGACCAGCTGTTTCAGTGGATACATCAAAAAAATGCGGGTTCATTTGATGAAATGACCAATCTGCCCAAAGAGCTGCGCAATCAGCTTTCCGGAATGGCAGAGATCAAAGGGGTGCAGACTGCCAGTGTCAACCGCTCGGCTGACGGAACAATCAAGTGCCTCTTCCGGCTTCATGACGACAAGCTTGTGGAGGCGGTGCTCATACCCGAGTTTTTTGATGACGGGGTGGCTGACCGGCTGACGGTCTGTGTTTCCTCCCAGGTGGGATGCATATTCGGATGCAGTTTCTGTGCTACCGGGAAAATGGGGCTGTTCCGCAACCTGACCATCGGCGAGATCACCGGCCAGGTGCTGTCCATAAACCAGATAGCGGAAAAAGAATATGGCAAACGGATCACCAACATCGTCTACATGGGCATGGGCGAGCCGTTTCACAACTATCAGCCGGTAGTCGATTCTGCAGAAATCTTGTGTGACCCTCTCGGGTTGAATCTCTCCCCCCGACGGATAACCATCTCCACGGTAGGACTGACCCGCTTCATTACGAAATATGCCGACGAACGACGCCCCTGGAACCTGGCCATATCCCTCCATGCCGCCGACGATGAAAAACGAAATCAGATCATGCCCATCAATGAAAGTCTGAACCTGTCGGCACTTCGCAAATCGCTTGAGCATTACCACAGCATCATGCATCAACCCGTCACGTACGAATACCTGCTCTTTGACCAGTTCAATGACAGTCCGGACGATGCCCGCAAACTGGCACAGATTGCACGCTGGGTGCCGTCAAAAATCAATATCATCATGTACAATGATGTTGAGGGTGTGGAACTGCAGCGGGCAAAGGAAGACCGGCTCAACCGCTTCATGTCCGGTCTGAGCCGGATGGGAGCCCGGGCAACTGTCCGGCGAAGCCGGGGGGATGACATCGATGCCGGATGCGGTCAGCTTGCCATCAAGGATCAGGACGGAAGAGGCAAAACCATCGATAAAAAAGTGCTCAGCTGAAACAATCCGCCCTGATACTCAAAACGGGAAATCCTCCTCGGGTTCTTCGTAATCCAGCTCCTCAATAACCGGCGGCTCCGCTTTGACGTGCACTTCATTACCGTCGATGTAGATCGCACGGTACGGACGGGTCGGACAAATATATTCACATGCCCCGCATCCGACACAATGCTCGACCAGAATCTCGGGAATTGTCAGCCCGTCCTGATAAGGAACCATCCGCACGGCCTGGGTGGGACAGTGTTCTGCACAGGCTCCGCACGCGGTATTTTCGGTTTTGACCACGCAATTGTCGAGCTCAAGCCGCACCACCCCAATTTGAGTCAGGTGCTTCTCTGCCATGGTCAGGGGCTGAATCGCACCGGTCGGACAAATCTCGGTACAAACAACACAGTCGAAGTTGCAGAAACTGGCATGGAAATCCATCCTCGGCTGCATCATGCCCGTGAATCCGTGTTCCAGAAATGATGGCTGCAGCACTCTGGTCGGACAGGCACTCACGCACAGCTGGCAGGCGGTACAGGCATCATTATAATGCTCCAGGCTTACTGAACCCGGCGGAGAAATGGGGAATTGTTTGTCCTCCGGGATGGTAGTTGGTTTGGTAACCTCCACATCGAGGTCATCACGGATATCAGGCTCCTGCTGAAGGCCATTCGCTCTCACAACACGTGATGCAGCAGAAAACCCGATAAAGTAGGATGTCAGCCCAAACAGGAAACTGCGTCGCCCGCTGTCGGAAGAAGCACGGGCGGCAGGGTCTTTTTCCGGCGAAGTTTCCGGTATTGCCGCATTTCCGGCGTCACCGGCGTCACCGGCGTAATCTGCATCATCCGCGTCGCAAACCTCCCTGATCACTGCTTCCGAGGGCGCTTTGTTCCGGGAAGGGAACCATTTGTTCTGATAATCGATACCCTGGCGCGAACAGATGTCCATGCAGTTAAAACAGCCTACGCACCGGGTAAAATCAATTTCGTTGTTTTTCAGATCGATGCACTGTGCTTTGCAGTTGAGTGAACAGTCGGCACAGCGGGTGCAAAGCTCATCATTGATCTCGATGCGATACATTGCATATCTGGAGATGATTCCAAGCAGGGTACCGACCGGGCAGACCGTGTTGCAGTAGAGCCGTCCGCGCATCAGAGAAAGACCGACAACCAGCATCAGCATCAGGGCGGGGTATATCAAAGGCAGGATGGTCATCTGCCGGGTCTCAACGTGGTAAAACGTGTACAGCCCGAATGCATAAAAGATATCTGCCGTTATATTGTTCAGCGCGTAATACACCGGGCGGACCAGACCGGAAAACATTTTCCCGAACAGGCTGAACGGATCCAGCAGATTGAGAAAAAACACGCTTCCGAATGCAAACGTAACCGCCGTTATGCCCAACAGGCTGTATCGCAGCAGGTTTTGGGGTTCTGCAAAGCGATAGCGGTTGCGGCGCCTGCGGATTTTTTCCGTATAGAAGCGGGATATGCGAGAACTGACATCCTGCAGGATGCCCAGCGGGCAGACGGTGGAGCAATAGATCCGCCCAAAAAGAAGTGTAGCAATAATTACAACCAGGAAACCCAGTGTCAGGAATCCGGTCAGTGTGATAAACTTCACCAGGGACGGCACAAACTGGATCCAAGTCACACCGTTGATCAGAGACGCGGACAACGTCTCCGCAAAATCGACAAACAGAAAGGCTGTGATCGTCAGGAAGAAAAGGGAGACGATAACCCTGGAAATTTTCAGAATTTTTGGGCGCATGACAACTCGCTGTAAATGATGCTCGCTACAACCGAAGCCTGTTAATATTCAGGTCGTCGAGTTCAAGTGTGCCAACACCCATTTCCTGACCAAGACGTATATGTCCCACTTCTTTGGGTTCTTTACCGAATATGAGGCTTGAAGCCGCATCCGCGGCAACCATATCGGTGGAAATCACCTGTGCCTCCCGGACGACAACATCCTCTTCGGAAACGCCGCGCGGACCGTTGCGCATCATGACACGATAGGCATCGACCACATTCAGATCAGGCTTGCGGTAGGTCGTGTAGTCTGTGATGCACTGATGCAGGTCATTCTGATGATAGTATCTGCGGTCCCAGACATTGCCCATCAGATTTTTCATGGATACGGTAATGGATGTGCCGCCGTGATGTTTCAGGACAGGCACGTTGATTACGACATCGGATTCCAGGAGAAGCTCATGCTCTTTGGCTTCCGTCAGGCGTTTTCCTCCCGGGATGGAAATATCCTCGTAATACCGTTCCGAGTTGGCGGGTACCACACGGGCTCCGGCATCAGACGCAGCCTTTTCAATTCCACTATTGCGGTAGCACGCGCGCCACTCATCACAAGTGTGATCAAATACGTATACGCGCCGGGCTCCGGCTTCAATACAGTGTTCCACGATCCGGCCGACGAGTGCCGGATTGGTATTTGCACCCATTTCAGGCGGCCGGTCCCATCCGATGTTCGGCTTGACCACAACGGTCTGCCCGCTGCTCACAAATGCAGACATTCCTCCAAGAACAGCAATGCCTTTATCAAACATTTCAGCTGCTCCGCCGCCACGCAAAGCGACCAGGTCATAAGGCAGACTGACTTTTGATTTTGAGAAAAGCGAAGTTACACCGCCAAAGGATGCGGCTGTACCGACGAAAATCCCGGCGCCAATACTTTTGAGGAGAAAGTCTCTGCGTTGCATGTGTTTAAATAATTTTTTCTTCAGTCGGTGCAAGGAGATGGCGAACTGTGCTATGAATCCAGTTGCTCACTTTTGCTTTAAATAATTCCAGCTTATTTCAAACCTGCGTCGCATATCTTCCACAGGTTTTTTCATCAGGAGTAATTGCCTTCCATGGCCTGCATATAAGGAAATATTTAATACATCAGATCCAGCGGGCACGGAAAGCAGTGATAATCCGGCTTTTTTTAATAACATTATTATATTAGCCTTTCCGTTAAATATAAGATAAAATTAAATGCGGGATAACAAAATCATGTTGTCTCTCTGACAGATGAACCGGTATTTACTGATGAGAGGTCATTATCACAGCTATGAAAATACTTTATTATGATTGTTTTGCCGGCATCTCCGGTGATATGCACCTTGGAGCCATGATTGATGCGGGTGTTGATCCGGATCACCTGGTGAGTGAGCTGAACAAACTGCCCCTGGATGGATTCAGACTCAATTTCTCCAGGGACAAGCGCAAATCAATTGAAGGCACAAGGGTTGATGTTATTATCGATGATGATCAGCAGACTGGAAACTCATCCGGGCAGCAGTATGGGCATGATCATGAACATTGGCACGCTCATGATCACGGTCTTGGGCACGATCATGAACATGGTCATGGCCATAACCATGTTCACAGAAACCTGAAGGATATCGAAGAGATTGTAAGCAAAAGCGGTCTGAAGGCATCAACGAAAGAGCGGGCAATGAAGATGTTTCAGCTCATAGCCAAAGCCGAGGCAAAGATTCACGGCATGTCCGTTGACGATGTGCACTTTCATGAAGTCGGGGCTGTTGACTCCATAGTGGATATTACCGGTGCTGCCATATGCATTGACTACCTTGCACCCGATCGCATACTGAGTTCACCCGTTGAGCTTGGCGGAGGAATGATTAAATGTGCTCACGGCACCATGCCCGTTCCGGCTCCCGCAACATCCGAAATCCTGAAAAACATTCCTGTAAAACTGGGTGGGACAAACCACGAAGCAACAACCCCCACCGGCGCTGCCATAATTGCCGCCAATGTGAATGAATTTGTTTCAAATCCGGCATTTACACCCGAAAAAACGGCATACGGAATCGGTCAGCGTGATACAGAGGTGCCGAATATCCTGCGGCTGATAATAGCAAGGCCATCCGGCCCGTCTGCAGATGCTGATTCCCTGCAGGCCGGCGCCGGCGCAAAACGGCAAAATCAGAAAATGGTAATCGAGTGCAATCTGGATGACATGAATCCGGAGTGGTATCCGCCTGTGCTTGAAATGCTGATTGAAAAAGGAGCAAATGATGCCTTTCTTACTCCATCGGTCATGAAAAAAGGCCGGCCCGGCACATTGCTGACCGTGCTTTGTGAACCGGAACTGGAAGAAGAGCTGATTGCGGTTATACTGAAAGAAACAACCACGATCGGTGTCCGGACCTATCCTGTGAACCGTACTGAACTGGAGCGGGAAAGCGTTACTTTTTCATCTTCGCTGGGCAGTGTTATCATAAAAAAGTGCTTTTACAACGGCGAACTTCTCAAATGGAAACCGGAATTTGAAGACTGCAGAAAGCTGGCTGAGCAACATCAATTACCGATAATGGAGGTATGCCGGATCATCCATGCCGAATTTGAAAAAAATACCAGGGAAACCTTCCATACCACTGAGAAATCGCAGTAACGTCAACCTCGGTTAAGAAAAATGAAAACTCCACCGAAATTCAAGTCCGGAAGCGGCAACATCATACAAAACAAGAGTCCGTTATGAAATCATCTTCACCTGCAATCGAAAATGACATCGACAGTAAATATGAAAGACTGCAACAGATACTCAAAGATATGGGAAGTATTGCCGTCGCCTATTCCGGCGGGGTTGACAGCACTTTCCTGGTTGCAGCCGCCAAAGATGCAACGGACAATGTTATCGCATTGACCATGAAACGACCTTATTTTGCGGAGTGGGAGCTGAAGGAAGCCCGGGACATTATTCGCGAGCTGGGTGTCCGTCACAAGGAGATCGAACTTCCGGTGGATGAGGAAGTTCGAAATAATGTTCCGAACCGCTGCTATTATTGCAAATCCAGCACCTTTGCCCGGTTCCGTGAAGAGGCCGCCAAAATGAATTTCGACACCCTTGCTGATGGCACCAATGCAGATGATGCGGGAGAGTTCCGACCGGGATTAAAAGCCATTAAAGAGCACAATGTCCGCTCCCCCCTGCAGGAAGCCGGCCTGACGAAAGATGAAATCCGGCTTTTGTCCCGCAACATGGGATTGCCCGACTGGGACAAACCGGCCAACACCTGCCTGGTTACCCGGATTCCCTACAACACCTATGTCCGCGATGAAGATCTGCGCATGATCGAGCAGGCAGAGCGTGTTCTGATTGATCACGGATTCCGGAAGGTGCGCGTGCGCAAGCATGATGACCTGGCACGCATTGAGGTCAACCAGGAATTGACCGGCAAACTGCTGGAACAGGAAATGGCAGACGAAATTACTTCCCAACTGAAAAACATCGGTTTTACGTATATTTCGGTGGATTTGCAGGGGTACAAGACAGGGAGCATGGATCAGAATATTGCAAAAAAAAGCAATGGATAAGAAAAAACTGAAAAAACTGCTGGAGGATGTTCAGGAGGGGTCAACGGATATCGACCGGGCCATGGAGCATCTTGACGATCTGACCTACAAAAATCTGGACTTTGCCAAAATTGACAATCACAGGGAAATCCGGACCGGCTATCCTGAAGTAATTTTCGGTCAGGGTAAAACACCGGAACAGCTGCGTGAGATCATCTCCTTCATGATTTCCAAAGAGAGCAATATACTGGCGACACGCGTCGATCCGGAAGTGTCCGGGTACGTCAGCGACCTCTCACCCGATATCCAATATCACAAACTGGCCCGCTGCCTGACCATCCGCAAAAAACCTGCGGAAAAAACCGCTGAGTCCATTGCTGTAGTCACAGCCGGTACCGGAGACCTACCGGTTGCCGAAGAAGCCTGCGTTACGGCAGAAATTTTTGACAACCGTGTAGAGCGATTTTTTGATGTGGGCGTTGCCGGAGTGCACAGACTGTATGACAATCTTGATGATATCCGGAAGTGCCGGGTTGTCGTCGTTGTTGCAGGAATGGAAGGTGCCCTCCCAAGTCTGGTTGGCGGACTGGTTGACAAACCGGTGATAGCCGTACCCACAAGTATCGGGTACGGAGCCAATTTTTCGGGATTATCCGCCCTGCTTGGCATGCTGACCAGCTGTGCAGCCGGCGTCAGTGTCGTCAACATTGACAACGGTTTCGGGGCCGGCTATCTCGCTGGCATGATCAACAAGCTGTGAACAGACCGGATGTCCGCCGGGCATAAGTGAGAAACGGTCAAAACTCCGGTCAGTTTGGCTTTCCGGCAGAAACCACTTCCCGCCACATTTCCGTCTTGTAGGCCGTGCGCGACTCACTAGTCCGGGCAAAATAATCGGAAAGCTCATCATCCGTCAGATCGGGGTGCGCTATTCGCGCCAGCTCCATTCCCACCGATCCTTCTATGTCACCAAGACGATCATAGTAATCTATGGTGCTGTAGGTATATTCCCGTGATGCACCGCCGGGCTTGACCATGGAATACATCACCCAGCTGTTCAGAATATCCTGATCGATCCGAACATAATGGATTGGCTTCCAGAAATCCAGTTCCATCGCTTCGTGTTCACCGGAAGCATCTCGGGCGTCCATGTAATTCTTGGTGATGTATTTTCCTTCGGGTCCGGACGCCCCCTCCGGCAGAGCAGCACCGTCCATGCTCCAGATTTCGCTGTTCACCCTGGTGAAACCGTCATACATCTGTTTTTTCAGCGTTTCCGGATCATCACCGGTATGGACCGCTGCAACCAGCTCATCCTGAAGTTCGCCGTACAGCGCCGAAAAATCATCGGTGGTGGTAATTGTGACAAACTGATAGTCTGCCGTATACCCGGTTACCAGCGCATCATAAACATGCCATGCGGTGATGTCACCCTGCTCCATGCGTTTCTGCTGGACCGGCTTCCATAGCTCATCCATAAGTGTGACAAAGTCCTGCTGCTGTCCCGGCTGAACCGCATAATAATCTATCTGGAGGTAGACAGTGCTGTTTTCCTGTGTCTCTGCGGATGCTTTATTCGTAAATCCGGCAGCCGCAAATGCCAGACATACCGTCATCAAGCCAACTGCCAGGAGTGAGAATGTACTGCTTATTTTTCCGGTTTGTGAAAACATGCTTATGGTCCGGTTGTCCTGTTCCTTCATATGTCCCTGTTGTTTTAAATTTTTGTTGCTGATAAAGGTTGCTGACAGAATATATCCTGTACGGCAATATCTTACAAAATTTCTGCGGACAATGTTATATTTCCGGTCAAACAACCCGTTGATAAACTCCATATACCATGACTGTACATACTTCTTCTTTCAGAATTCCGTTTCTGCCGGCCATCCTTGCCGGATGTGTCTGTTTTCTGGCTGTGTCACTTACCGGCTGCAACTCATCAAACGATAACGACGAATACGCAACAGATATGGAACGCAAAGACTTTGCCATTGTTCTGCATGGCGGCGCCGGAGTTATTGACCGCGACATCGACCCGGACGTCAGAGACGGCTACCTGGCATCACTGGAAAAGGCGCTTGAGACCGGCCGGGATCTGCTCGATAACGGCGGGAGCAGTCTGGATGCCGTAGAACAGGTCATCCGAATTCTTGAGGATGATGAGCGGTTCAATGCCGGCAAAGGTGCGGTTTTCACCAGTGAAGAGCGCCATGAGCTGGATGCATCCATTATGGATGGCAGAGATCTGGATGCGGGTGCGGTCACAGGTGTGCGTACCGTCCGGAACCCGATATCCCTTGCGAGGAAAGTCATGGAGGAGAGCCGCCACGTCATGTTTGCAGCCGACGGAGCAGAGCTTTTTGCCGATGAAACCGATGTGGAACGGGTTGAGAACAGCTATTTCAGTACCGATCGGCGCAGGGAACAGCTCAGAAATGCAAGAGAGCAGGCTTCCGTCATTCTTGATCACAGTGACGACCAAAAAGACAAATTCAGTACGGTCGGAGTAGCGGCGCTGGACCGCGACGGAAACCTTGCAGCCGGAACATCTACCGGCGGTATGACCAACAAGAAACCGGGCCGCATAGGCGATTCTCCTGTCATTGCGGCCGGAACCTATGCCGACAACAACAGCTGTGCCGTTTCCGCAACCGGACACGGGGAAAAGTTTATCAGAAATGCGGTCGCCTATCAGGTTTGCGCCATCATGGAGTATCAGGGGGCATCGCTGGAAGAAGCCTCCCGTATTGTGATCCGGGAAAAGCTGGAGGAGGGTGACGGGGGCATCATAGCCATTGATAAAAACGGAAATATTGTTATGGAATTCAGTTCACCCGGCATGTTCCGCGGAGCCGCTGATTCCGGAGGTTTGTTTGAAGTTGCCATCTGGGAATAGATGTACTCAGGCTGATTCGTCAGCCACTGGATAGGCCTGCTCAATGGTGCTTTGCAGCTCCGCTTTGATTTCCGGAGTTGTAAATGCATGATGAACAGCTTCCAGATTGCACCGCCGGATGTGCTCCAGACCCCACCCGAAATGTGATCTCATGACCTGGTACTCTTCCTCCAGTGTGACATTGGAGACCGTTCTGTTGTCCGTGTTGATACTCATTGACACCCCGGACTGATACATTTTGTCGGCCGAGTGATTCTCAATCCGGTCGAAGACATCGGTCTGAATGTTGCTGGTCGGACAAACTTCAAGGTGAATATTGTTCTCACAAAGATGAGCGATCAGGCCGGGGTCTTCAGCACTGCGGACGCCGTGTCCTATCCGGTCGGGCCGGAAATATTCCAGCGTCTCCCAGACACTCTCAGGACCTTTTGCCTCTCCGGCATGTGCTGTGCGCGGAATTCCGTTTTTCCTTGCATACCGAAACGCACTGATGTGATTGTCAATCGGATACCCTGCTTCATCAGCGGCAATATCGAACCCGGCTGCATTTTTATTCAGAAACTGTGCGGCAAGTTCAGCCGTCTCCATGCTTTGATCTTCGTTGTAATGACGAAGTGTACTCAAAATCAGTCCGGCCCGGATACCCGTACGCTGCATCCCCTCCTCTACAGCATCATTGACCGTTTCTACTACTTTGTATGAAGAAAGTCCCCGGGCAGTATGGAGCAATGGGCCAAAGCGAATCTCAGCATAAATCACATTCTCGGCCTTAAGCTGATCGAACAGATCTGATGTAGCCAGGTGGAGATGATCTTCGGTCTGTATCAGTTCCACAGCCCGGAATGCCCTGGTGAGATAATCAGCCAGATTGGCACATTTCGGAGGAGCCACATAAGCATCTCTGAATTGAGCGGGTGTAACCGAGGGATTGATCTTCGAAATGACATCATAACTCAGCGAACAGTCCAGATGGAGATGCAGCTCAACTTTGGGAAGGGCAGTAACATTCATTTCGAAGGTGCTCTGTTGACATTGAAAGGGTATTAAAAGTAACAAGTTTTATTCTACCAAGACAAGCGGGAGTTTCTACGAAAAAAAAAGTATAATTAACGCTGTACCTGGTAATTGATTAAACCGCACAGCGGCATGATATCATTCCGGTACAACCGTAAACCGCTCAGCAACCTGTTATTTTTATTCCGGTGGCATCATTTTTTCCAAGACAAAACGAACGGGGATTTTCAATGCCGGCTTTCCGCTTCATGCGGAGCGTGATACGTCCTGTCGTCCGGTATTACAATCATCCGCGGATAGTTCAGCATGAAAACATGCCTGTTACGGGTCCGTGTTTTATCTTTGCCAATCACTCCAGCAACTTTGATCCGTTTCTGATCAATTATGAGATGACCGGGGAGCCGACCACCGGTGTCATGACCCGATATCAGTTTTTCAAGACCCTGCCTAGGCTGTTCATGAGCAGCGCCGGTGTCATACCCACAAGCAAATATGTCCCCGAACCGGAAGTCATCCGCAGTGTGATGAAGATGCTTGAACGGAACAGGATGATCCTCATTTTTCCCGAAGGCGGCCGGCGGTGGGATGGCCGGCCCAAGCCTCTGATTGAAGCCACCATCAAACTCTTCCGGAAGATGAACGTCCCTGTTCATCCTGTTCAAATCCATGGCTCCTATCTTTCCTGGCCGCGATGGGCCGATCATCCCCGGCGAAACCGTATGGATATCCGCTGGCTGCCACCCCTTCATCCCGGCCATTTTGATGACTATGATTCTTTTTCGCGGGCGTGCCATAACGCCATTGCCATAGATGAAAATGATCCGCCTGAACCGGTGCTGCCCTATGCCGCCCGAAAACCGGCAGCCGGCATTCAGCGCATCCTGTACCGCTGTCCCGAAACCGGCGTGCAGAATGCGGTTTACAGCCCTGACGGGATACAGCTGCTGAGCCGGAGGGCACCGGAATTCCGCTTGCTGATGAATGCCTGTTCTGAACTTGAAGACGGCAGCGGGCGCAAAGCTCACGTAACGGAAATTTTTGACCGGATAAACGATATGCCGCTGTACAGGGACTACCGAAATATCGTAATCCCTGACACTCCCTGTACAGTCAACCGAATATCAGATGAACACAGGTTGCAAAATCCCCGGCACGCCCATATTCGCCTGACCACCTCACACATTGAAATCAGGTGGGGATCAGACCGCAGACGTCTGCCGGTTGAGGACATACAGTTCATATCCATCGAAAAGAATCACAAACTGATGCTGACTACGTCCGGTGATACATTTCTGATCACCCTTGGCAAACGCAGCGCCTTGCAATGGCAGTTGTATATCCGGCGGCTGCAATCAGGCGAGCAGGCGGTGAAAACACATGAGGGGGTGTTCTGATGCCATCCTGGAATCTTGACATCACGGCTGGTGATTTTTTTATCGACTTTGCCTGGATCGGGCTGCTGCTTTGTCTGGCGATACTGCTCCGGAACAAAATCGCACTTTTTCAGCGTAATCTCATTCCTGCGAACCTGATCGCCGGGGCGATCGGGTTGGCTGCCGGAGCCAACGGCCTGGATCTCATCCCGCTGTCCACCGACAGACTTGGAACCTATGTTTATCATTTGCTTGCCCTGCTGTTCATCGCGCTTGCCCTGCGGACACCCCAGAAAAAACTGGGAATCAGCTCCGTTAAAACAGGAACAGTCTTCATTATCACCTATCTGATCCAGGCACTTATCGGACTTGCCATAGCTTTTGCGCTGATATATCTGTTCATGCCTGATCTGTTTGCCGGGATCGGACTGCTGCCGCCTCTCGCTTTCGGAATGAACCCCGGAGTGGCGTACACGTTCGGACAAAACTGGGAGCAGTACGGATTTGAGTCGGGTGGCGTGGTGGGACTGACGTTCGCCGCGGCCGGGTTTCTTGTGGCATACACTGTCGGAATCTGGCTGATCCGGCGGGGCATCAGACGCGGGGAGGCTGCGTTTCTGGATGCCGGGCATGAACTGAGTGATGAGCTTCGGAAGGGCACCATACCCCGGTCAGAGCGTCCATCCGGAGGAAAACAAACCACTTCTCCCGAGATTATTGAATCACTAAGCCTCCATCTTGGACTTGTCGGAGTGGTGTATATTATAACATACGGCTTGCTCAGGGTGATTGAAGCGGGGATGACCTTCGCCGGTGCCGAACAGGAAGTACATACACTCTGGTCTTTCCATTTTGTGATCGCATCCATCCTGGCCTTGTCTGTTCGCAAAGTACTGGATTATGCTGGTGTGGCGGATGTTATAGACGACATTACCATGACCCGCGTGTCAAATCTTTTCATGGATTTCATGATTGTTGCATCGGTCGCGGCGATCAGTCTTGCCGTTGTCATGACATACTGGATCCCCCTGCTTCTTATATCTGTAACAGTGGCGCTTGCGACATGGTGGGTTGTGCGCCGCCTGATGTATCACGCGTTCCGGACCTACCGGCTTGAACGATTTGCTTCGGTTTTTGGAAATATGACAGGTACGATACAGTCCGGACTTCTGTTGCTTCGCATTCTGGACTCCGGTATGAAGTCGCCGGCCAGTTTCAATCTTGTTTACGGCTCGGGATTTGCTCTGATTCTGGGATTCCCCGTGCTGATTCTCGTCAATGCGCCGGTCTACTATTTTGATGATCCGAACCGCGGTTTTTTTGTGATCATGATGGCACTGCTCTTTTATCTGATTATGCTGCTGACCGGCTGGCGGTATTTGAACAATGCAGACAAAGATGAGGTAACTGAGGAGCAGAAAGCATCGGATTCGGGGTAATCGCCGGATGCATCATTATAATTCAGAAACCGTATGCGGCCGGGTTGTGTATCGTTTCCGAATCCTGATCCTGACAAGTTTCAGTCACATCAAAATGTCCGCAAATCAGGAGAGATCTTCCGGGTTCCCGTACTTACGTGTCAGCCGGGTCGTTCATTATCCCCATGAAGAGCGGCGTATTGGACTCAACCTCGCGGATCATGTAAAAAAACGGACGATCGAACCGAATCTCCACATGCTGTGGCACACTGGTTCTGGATATTTCGACAGAAGTTACCGCTGCCGCTTCCGTGCCCTCTTCATCCAGACTGATAAACGTCTTGTGCCGGGAATCACTGACATGTAAATCCTCCTGATCGGGGTTGATCAGGCTGAAGTCGGAAAGTGACGGATCAAATGCATCAACCATGCCCATGGATTCAAGCAGTTCGGGGAAGTCGTCCACTTCATACTCTTTCTCAAATTTCGGCATTTCCAGCTCAAGGGTTACTTTGTTGAATGAGCCGGTAAGTTGCTTCCACTCCTCCCAGTCGGTCTGCTTCAGCCACTCTTCCACATCGATTCCCGGATCGGGAAGCACCAGTGTCATAACAAATCCGGCATCGCCATAGTGAAGATTCACCGCCTGATAGTCTTCTCCGGCAAAGTGCTCCATATTTTCGGTCGCCTCCAGGTGCATCATTTCTGCCTCAGACTCGGTACCGTCGGCAAGGAAGAATGGTTTTGTGCTGGTTAATTCCGGATCAAAGGGATGGGTCCAGTCACCGTTGAAATAGATGGCGTTGATCAGATACATAACGGTCAGCGGGTCGATTGGCTCCTCAACGATGGAGTCAATCAGTCCTTCGGTCTTGTCCTCCACCCATGAGTTGATCTTGTCAACGGTTGCCGGATCGCTGAAATCGGTTTTTTCAACGATGGCATTATAGAATTCCTGGTTTGTGCTCAGAAACCCGGGTTCAACGTCGAATGTATCCCGGTACCAGACAGAGTTGGCAATGTTGAATATGACCTGATCATCAAATTCCTGCAGCAGGGCAATCAGATTATACGCTGCTTCATTGATTTCATTCCGGTCCAGCTCATCAAAGCCCAGTACTTCGCGGATCTGGTCAAATGTTTCACCTTCGGCGCCATTGAGCAGCATTCCGTAAGCCAGGGCGATGCTTAAGGGGGAAACAAAATGGTTTTCGCCTGAATCGGAGTCCGTGATACGGTTCAAGAGCTCAAATCCGAACGCTCCCGACCCATTGACAAGCTTCTGTTCAGGACTGCTGAGTTCGCGCGGCAGCTCACGGCGCTCGAAAACTTCCGGCTCTCCTTCATCGCTTTGGGAATCGATCACTTCACAGGAAAAAAATGTCAAAAATAATACGGCAGTGAGCAATGGCGTCAGGCTGGAGATTTTCATGGCTTACAGGGTTTGGTCTCTGATAACCTTCTACATATTAACCAGTAACGCCAATTTCCACCAGATCGTATTGTACAATAACAGCCGGCCTTCCGCCCGGGTGAACATTGCCTTTTGCAGTGCAAAACAGATCAGAAGTGGTACTGAAATACGCCGGTCAGCCCGAATTGTGCACTCTCATCTGCCCGGAATTCGGCAAGGGCGTTGAAACGGAAGCTGATCAGGCTGGTCGGATAGTAGTTCCATCCCAGCAATATCCGGTCTGACTCGTCATCGGACAGGTCAAGAGACAGGTGATCCCATCTTACAAGCAGTTCATTTCTGGGATCCATTTTCACTCCCAGTGTGGTGTAAAAACCGGTTATACTCTCCTGTTGTTCGTCAAATTCCACTGCATCAAAATCACTGCGAAGATATTCAGCAGTTCCAAACAGCAAGTCGCTGTCGTATTCAAGATATCCGCCGTAAAGCACCCGGTCGGAAACCGATGTGAGCCCGGTATTTCCGACAGGTTCGTCCAGTGATCTGTTTATGGCACCATTCACACCCAGTTCGATATGGTGTCCGTCCGCCGGTTCCAGCTCATAGGCAAACCGGGAGGTGTGAAGAAATCTGTTGTCGTTCTGTTCGGCGATATCGGCTGCTCCCTTTCCGTTATACATTCCAAGGCGGTACTTGAAGTTTCCGATATTGCCGAGTGCTGAAAATCCGATTTCCAGTGTGTTCATCATGGCACCGACAAGGCGGGCGCGGCGGACCATATCCAGATTTGCCGGACTCGGATCCAGGTCTCGGCTCAGATATGGCTTGAACGCTCCGGCGATGACTCTGAAGTTGTCTGAAAAACGATACCCGACACG
The DNA here is from genome assembly GCF_017921895.1 of Natronogracilivirga saccharolytica. Lineage (NCBI taxonomy): Bacteria > Pseudomonadati > Balneolota > Balneolia > Balneolales > Cyclonatronaceae > Natronogracilivirga > Natronogracilivirga saccharolytica. Next base: position 327,954 of record NZ_JAFIDN010000003.1, on the reverse strand, counting down.
GGCGTCAATATTCTGCTGCTGGCTCAGGAAGTAGACCCGTACGCGATACTGGAAGTTTCTGTCTACGGTACCACGAAAATCAATACGTGTGGAGCCAAGGTCCCATGCCCGGCCCCCGTTAAAATCCGTATTTTCGAATGAGTACGCCCCCTGGGCCTGGATCAGAATTCCAAGGCTGAACGCTTCCGACTTGAGTTTCTCATTGAGCATTTCGGCAACAGGCTCGCTTCTGTCCTCTGCCTGAGCTGATATATAGCCAAGCAGCAATACAGAAAAAAACAAAATCAGGCTTTTCATAGATATGGTTATTCGTTTCGGGGGTGTACGCTGTTGTCTGCAGTGCCACCGTATTTGCACGGGTGACAGTGTATGACCAATAGTCACTGTGACTGGTTCAGAGACAGAATTGATGATCGGGAATTATGCTGCAGGAAATGTTTTGATGCACCGGCAACAGTTTTGCCAATCCGTTGTATTCAAAAATTATGCCATGAATACCGGACACTGTCCGCAGGGCTCTGACCGGATATTTGGAGGAAAGTTCAATCCGGGGGCATGTGAGGCTGGTGAAATACCGCCACAGGGGGTGAGATTTCGCCAGTTTATCGGCGACATTCCGCCACCAGTATGGCTACTTTTGAAACTGATTGTATGTATGACAGATGATATGCCATACCCTTGTGATATGATGCGACTACGCATCATCAGGAGCATCATCAGGAATCTCCCACCTTCGGCTCACATACTGCAATAATTACGATTGGTCCGGTCCGCCCTCAACCCGGAACTCATAGCGCAGACCGCGAAGCAGGCTTACGCACATCAGCAGCATGATCACCGTAAACGGAAGAGCAGCTGTTATTGCCATTTGCTGAAGAGCCTCAAGGCCACCGGCATAAAGCAGAATGGCTGCCGTAGTGGAGATGACCAGACCCCAGATGATTTTTTTGTATGCAGGCGGATTCAGCATTCCTGATGATGTCATCATGGAGAGTACAAATGTTGCCGAATCAGCGGAGGTTATGAAAAACACCGACAGCAGCAGGATGGTGATTATGCTCAGTATGGATGTAAGGGGAAAATGCTCATAGAGCAGGAACAACCCGACCGAGACATCGCCGGCAATGGACTCGGCAATATCGGCTCCCTGCGTCAGCTCCAGATCAAAAGCTGCACCGCCGAACGCACTGAACCAGATGAAGGTCAGCAATACAGGTACGGTCAGTGCCCCGGCGACAAACTCGCTGATGGTCCGTCCCCTGGAAATACTCGCAACAAAAAGTCCCACGAACGGCGCCCATGCTATCCACCATGCCCAGTAAAACAGGGTCCATGCCTGCGTCCATTCATACCCTTCGAACGGATTGGTAGAGAGGCTCATGGTCAGAAAGCCGGAAGCAAAATCAGCAATAGTCTGAGTAAAGATATTGAAAATATAGACCGTCGGACCCACCAGGAGCATAAAGAACAGAAGTACAACAGCGAGTACGATGTTGGTTTTGCTGAGTATCTGAATGCCCTTGTCCACACCGCTAAGTGTCGATATCATAAACAGAACGGTGACAACGGCTATGACCGTCAGGGTGGACATATACCCGGCTTCAAAGGCAAACACCTCACCGAGACCGGACGTGATCTGCATGGCACCGAGCCCGAGGGATGTTACGATACCGAAGATTGTGGCAAATACGCCAAGAATATCGATTACATACCCCAGCGGTCCGTAAATACGGTCACCGATGAGCGGATAAAAACAGCTGGAGATCAGCGGCGGCATCCCCCTGCGGAAGGAAAAATATGCGATGCTCAGACTCATTGTGATGTAAATGGCCCATGGCTGGATTCCCCAGTGGAAAAAGCTGTACTGCATGGCAAAACCTGCCGCTTCACCTGACCGTTCTTCAATATGCTCAGGGGGATTCAGATAGTGGCTCATCGGCTCGGCGACACCCCAGAAAATCAGACCGATCCCCATTCCTGCGGCAAAAAGCATGCTGAACCATCCAAAGTATGAAAACTGAGGTTTTTCGTGCTGTTTGCCAAGTTTTACGGCACCATATTTGCTGAAAGCAAGATAGAGGCAGAATACCAGAAACAGGAAGGCAGCAATCAGGTATCCCCAACCGAACAGTGCTATGATATGCTCATGAACATATGTGGCGAATGAAAAAAACTGATCCGGGTACAGTACCCCCGGAAGGGCAAAAACCAGTACCATGAACAGGGAAATCACAAAGACGATATTATTTTTCAGTCTGTCCATAAAACAGGTACTCATGGTTCGTTGGTTACTATATTTCAGGTGATAATGAGAATCGGAGTGTTGGTCCGATGGGGTAATGACTCGGCATTAGAACCCAGCATCTTGTTCATCGGACTGCTTTTTTCATTGCGGCCGATTACGATGAGATCAGCTCCCGCGGTTCGTGACTTCCTGGGTATCAATGAACGGACAGATCCGGTAGCGATCAGCGGTTTTACTTCAGGATAGTTGTCCCGGCACTGGTCGGCAAGACGGTCCAGCTTTTCCGTGAGCTCTTCTATGCGCTTTTTTTCGGTATCCGGATCGGGTGCTCTGGCCCTTACATGCAGGAAGTAAAGTTTTTCGGCATGAAAGGGAACCGTATTCAAGTATGGAAGTACTTTTTGGTCTGTCTCCTTGCAATCCGTAGCATAGACGATGGTGCCGGGTTTGTTCCCGCTGTCCAGGTATCCGGGTGGCCTGTATATCAGTGTCGGGAAACTGCATATTCGGAGCAAATCGATATCAGGACTGCTGAAAATTGCCCGTTTAATGACATTTTTCTTTTTCCAGGGGATGCTGAGATAGTCCGCATCCAGCTCACCGGTAAGCTTGCAGACCGCATTGGCAATCGTTCCTTCCCGGATCAGTATTTCAGCATCCATATCCCGGCTGCGGAAGATGCCGGCGTGATATTCCAGCTTCTGCTCAATCTCCTGCATCTGTCCGGCACTTCTGCGCGAAACCACATGACACAAATACACCTTTTTTGTGCCGAAATGGGAAATAAACCCGGCAAGGTGTTCCAGGTTCTGCTCCGGTTCTTTCAGGCTCAGTGGCAGCAGCGTTTTTTCTAGCATCGCAACAGAAGTATCGTGAAATAATATTTAAAAAATGACAGGCGCCGGAAAATGAAGCGCTCGACTAATTTGCAGATTCTGCAAACTTACTTCAAGAGCATCATCGTGCCGGTGCGGACCCTGCCATGGCTTTCGAGCCTGTACACATACGTACCCCCGGCAAGCCCGGATGCATCGAACCGCACCTGATAGTGTCCCGATGAACGCATCTCATCCACCGGTGCAGCAACTTTTCTGCCCAGGACATCGTAGATGGTCAGACTCACATGCCCATCCTCATCCAGTGAAAAAGGTATTACCGTTTCATTATTGAACGGGTTGGGATAGTTTTCCTTCAGCTCAAAGGCAAGTGCTTCCTGAGACGGTTCATCCGCCGACACATCACGCTGAATTGAGATAAAATAGTCATTACCGTTGTTGTTATCCCAGCTGTCGTCATCATAGCTGATCACGAAGGATATATTGGTTACTTCCTGATCATCATGCCGGAAAGGTCCGAGCTGTATCTCCAGGTCACCCTCATCTGTTCTTGACATCGGCGACTGAACGGCATTGCCGTCGTCCCATGCCACCGTTTCTGCAGGCCAGAAGTCCTCATCCGGCAGAGTCCAGTTATTGACAGCCCAGTGGAGGTTTGCCGTCGTATCCGCATCCCGGACCGTTATGGTAACGATCTCATCCGGTTCCGGCTCTGCAGGCTCCCATGTCACCGGTCCGTCCGGATCGGGCGCGCCGTTGGCAGGATCGTCATCCGGGGAGTACTCACCTACCCAGACATGCTGAATTATCGATTTCGATGTATTTCCATGCACGTCCGTGGCCTTGACATAGTAATCCACCATTTGCTCTTCCACGCCGCTGATTTCTGCACGAAACTCTTCCGCCTTGTAGTGAGGCTCCGGGTCGGTAATCGACTCTGTAAAAGTACCGGACATCTCTGCAGACTGCCATTCGCCAACAGAGGGGCCTCCGTCATAAGTCAGGTTATCACCGGATATCTCGTCGGAATCAGACACTCGGTACTTCAACTTCACGCTCTCCAGGCCACTAAGGTCGAATGCAAACGTCCATATTTCAAAATCGGAGGGCATCACACCCTGTCCCTCCCACTCAATTCCGCCCGGATTGTATGGTTCACGCTGGGGCAGAAAAATGGCCGGACCGGTGACATCATCGGCGCTTTCAGCCAGCGGAAGCGCCTTGCCGACGGCAAGGTTGGCCGCTCTGGCAGGATGCGAATCCCACATCTCGGTTCCGTCCCAGTACCAGTAATCCGAGCTTTGTCCGTTCAGGTAATATTCCCAGGCGCGTTTTGTATCCGGATGATCCGGGTCAGCCGCCTCGGCCGCCTGCACAATATGTTTTGCGGCTGTGAGAATCCCCCAGGCATTGCGGTTCGGGCTGTAGGGTTCATCGGTGCCGGGAAAATCACCCGGATCAGCCAGCCACTTCAGAAATTCGGGATCACCGCCGTCGGCCCCAAGCCAGCTCCCGTCCTGAACATGGATCACATCATCCGGATCGGGCGGATAGCGGTCCAGATAATCCTGGATAGTAGTGACGCGAAAGCGGTCCGGATGATCCTGCAGCCATTCGACCATACTCTGAAAATTGTGATTGTAATACGCTTCGCTGCCGCCACCGTGGTTATCACCGTCATGATGAAGAACCAGGAGGATCGGCTGGTCGGGATCGGTGTTATCCTCTTCAAACTGACTCATCACCTCTTCGTACTGGAGGGCGCCGAAACCACCGCGGCCGTCCTCTTCGCCCAGATAGCGGGAAGCCGGTACGGCAATCATTTTGCTGGACTCACCGGTTTCCGGATCGGTCCATGAAACATACCTGGGCTGATGGGCCCACTGCGTGGAAACGGGTGTCGGTGCCCAAAGGCCGTGCAGCTGCTTCCAGTCACCGGGGTTCGGGTTCCGGACATCCGCCTTGTTCGGACGTTTTACCCCGCTCTCGTCAGTCAGCGGAGCTCCTTCCGATGCCCGCTCGAAGTGAAGGTTGTCAACAATCACCCACTCAAATCCCTCATCTTTCAGCGCGGGGATGATGCGGGTGGCAAAGGCCGTTTCCGGCGGAAAGATTCCTTTTGAGTACTCTCCCGGAAATATTTCGGACATGATTTCGCGGTGCCATTGAATATGCCGCCGGATGTCCTCATTTCCGATGAGCGGCATGAGCGGATGATGATAGCCGAAGCCGGTCATCGCCAGTCGCGGATTTCCTTTTTCGGTCTGAAGCTGAATTGCTTCCTCCCACGGGGCAACCCAGTTGTCGAATCCCCATCCTGCTTCCCGGGCGGCTTCGAGATTTTCAATGAGTGAGCCGGAGAAACTGACCTGCGCCCCGAAGTGCGGCATATCCGCATCGTCACCCATCCGGACAGCATTGGATGGCCAGTCAGTGTATGGACCGGTCCGGGCACCCATCACATCATGCCTGAGAGAATAACTGTAAGATCCCCGGTTTTCGGTTTCAACGATGGATTCATACGGCCAGTAGATGGGCTGATGCATATGCCAGTGGAATGCGATATAGACAGGCGGATTTCCGGATTCTGTATTCTGATGCGAATCGTCCGGTGACCGGCCTGAATCTGCCCGGCTTGTTTGTGCAAAGGCGAACAGCAAGATGAAAAGTATAATGGCGGCGGATGCGGAATTGCCTGTAAAAGTAATGGTCTTTTGCATAGGAGAAATAGTTTTGTATCACATTTTCGTACTAAACCGGCATGCAGGCAGGTTGATGACTTGCCGGAAAGTGCTTTATCGGCCTCGCACCTCTGACCTGGCAGGCACAAACAATAATTGTAAGCGCTTACATCACATGATAAGACTATCCTGATGAAAAATCAAAAAGGGATGCCGTGCGGGCTGCTAATTGATTCTGTTGAGCATTCTGCGGATGCGCGGCAGAAATCGCTCACCGTCCCAGGAAAAGTAGATGATCCAGGCCCGGCCGACAATATGATCTTCAGGCACATATCCCCAGAAACGGCTGTCTTCGCTGTTATCACGGCTGTCGCCGACCATGAAGTAGTAATCCTGCTGAATGGTATACTCACTGGTGGTATCCCCGTTGATAACAAACAAGTCACCGTCACGTGAGACCGTATTGTCTTCATAGCGGGTCACGATATCCTGATACATATGCCAGTTGTTCTCGGATAGCGTGACATTCTGGCCTTCATAGGGGATGATCATTTCAGGCATGTGGTGGTAATTTCCCTGAAAACCCCGGGCAAAAGTAAACGGCTGGCGGGCAAAATCGTTGAATGATGCCGGCAGAACCATTGGCTCGATGGAGTCAATTTCCTGCCACTGAGCCATCTCTTCGGCAACTTCTGCGGTCATGTTGATCCGGTACCGGTCACCGGACGACTGCAGTATTTCAGCTCCGGCAGAACGGACTTTGCTGGGACTCAGCCGCAGCCGCTCCCGTACCTCAACCTGATAATGCTGTTCGTAGGTATCTTCTTCGGCTTCGGGTGCGCCGTTGACGTAGATGACTTTATCCCTGATGGAGATGGTATCCCCGGCAATGCCGACCGCGCGTTTGATGTAATTGGTTTTCTGCGATACCGCTTCCTCATCCACAGGATAGTTGAAAACCAGAATATCGCCCCTTCGCACGTCCATGAATCCGGGCAGACGAAAAGAAGGAACATCGAGTCCGCGGACATACACCCCGGTAAACGGGATTCCGACCGTCATGGGAGTCCGTGCGCCGTAATGAACTTTGGAGACAAGCAGAAAGTCCCCGGTCAGCAGCGTGGATTCCATGGAAGGCGTGGGAATGCGGAATGCTTCCAGAAACAGGGCTCTGATGATGAGTGCTGCTACGGCGGCAAAAAGCAGCGCATCTATCCATTCGCGGGCCCAGGATTTGGCCTTGTTGGTATCCTGCCTGTTCCTTTTCTCAAGGGCGCGCCTGCGCTCCTGCCGCTTCTTTTTGTTTTCGTCTTTCTTTCCTGCCAATGCTGTAGTCCGTTTAAATTCCGATTATTTCAGTGTGCCGGGTCGTGAAACTTCTTCTTCCTCAAAAGAGCCGTCCTTATACCGGACCAGATACCACTGCCGGTCATTAATTTCAAAGTAGTGATCTTCATACTCGCCGAGTTCGCTGATATCCATCAGCTTTCCCGACAGGGTGCGTTTAATTTCGGGCATGAGATCCACATAACGGCTTGCTCCCGCAAATACCAGCCCGTTGCCGAACGGTCCGTCAATATCCAGCACCATCATGGGTATCTCGTCATTGATCACAAACCAGTATTCGAACTGAATATAGTGACCGGGCCGGAAATTATCGCCATCCACAAGATGCTTGAGTTTTTGCGTGGGATCACCGAATACTTTCTGAAGCCGCGCGCGTATTTCCCGGGTCGGAATGCGGTCGATGACCGTACTTCCCTCAAAACCGGCACCGGTCCACTGCACGTCACCGAACCGCCGCTGAAACGAGGCACGGTCGGCCGTCTCCACTTTGACGATCTCCGGCTCATCCAGCAAATCCCGCGGCTGGCCCTCCAAACCCCCGCCACCCGGCACGCCCGCCGCCTCTCCGGCCGCAATCACAACCGGCAACAGAATCAGAACCAGTATACACCTTCTCATCAGCACCCGCATCTTCACTATAGAATCAGTCATCCTGCACACCTGTCAATCCTCATCCATCGAAAGCACGGCAAGAAATGCCTCCTGTGGTATTTCCACCGTTCCCACCTGCTTCATTCTCTTTTTTCCTTCCTTCTGCTTTTCCAGCAGCTTCCGCTTGCGCGTTATATCACCGCCGTAACACTTGGCGGTCACATCCTTGCGCAATGCCCTGACCGTATCCCTTGAGATGATCTTGGACCCGATCGCCGCCTGGATGACCACTTCGTACATCTGCCGCGGGATGAGTTTGCGGAGCTTTCCGCACAGCCGCTTGCCCCATTCGTACGCCTTGTCCCGGTGTACAATGCAGGAGAGCGCGTCGACCGGATCCCCATTCAGCAGTATATCCAGTTTGACCAGTTGCCCCTTGCGATTGCCGATCAGCTCGTAATCAAGCGAAGCATAACCGCGCGTCTGGCTCTTCAGCTTGTCGTAGAAATCGAAAACAATTTCCGCCAGCGGCAGTTCATAGGTGATATCCACCCGTTTGGTGTCCAGGTAGAGCGTATTAATAAATATGCCCCGCTTTTCCTGGCAAAGTTTCATTACCGGTCCGATATACTCGGCCGGCGTAATGATCTGGGCCTTGATGTAGGGCTCGCGTATTTCCTGAATTTTCCCCGGCGGCGGCATTTCCGTGGGATTGTCGACAATAATCTCATTTCCGTCGACCGTATGCACCACATACTCCACATTGGGTACGGTGGTGATGATATCCATGTCGAACTCACGGTCGAGACGCTCCTGGATGATCTCCATGTGCAGCATTCCCAGAAAACCGGCGCGAAAACCAAATCCCAGGGCCGCCGAGGTCTCGGGCTGATACTGAAGGGAGGCATCGTTGAGCTGCAGCTTTTCCAGTGCCGCGCGAAGACTTTCAAAATCTTCGGTTTTTGTGGGATACAGTCCGCTGAAGACTTTGGGTTTCACATCTTTGTAGCCCGGAATCGGCTCTTTGGCCATATTGGCATGGGAAGTGACCGTGTCACCGACCTTGGTGTCTTCCAGCGACTTTACATTTCCGATAATATAGCCCACTTCTCCGGCCGACATGGTTTCAGACTCAGTGGGTTTGATGCGCAGATAGCCGATCTCATCCGCCTCGTAATCCTTGCCGGTAGCCATGAACCGGATCTTGTCACCCTTGTTCAGAACTCCGTCCATGATGCGCACATAGACAATAGAGCCCCGGTAGGAGTTGAAAACCGAGTCAAAAATTAGCGCTTTGAGCGGTTTTTCAGGATCGCCGGTCGGTGGCGGCACCCGGCGCACAATCTCCTCAAGCAGGTAATCAACCCCTTCGCCGGTTTTACCGGATACCGGGATAATTTCGTCCCTTTCGCAGCCGATCAGGTCGATGACCTGCTGGGCCATACCTTCCACATCCGCACCGGGAAGATCGATTTTGTTGATTACCGGAATAATTTCAAGGTTCTGGTCAATGGCCTGGTACAGGTTGGAAATGGTCTGTGCTTCCACACCCTGGGTGGCATCGACAATCAGCAGCGCTCCTTCACAGGCCTTGAGTGCACGCGATACTTCGTAGGCAAAATCGACATGGCCGGGGGTGTCGATCAGATTTAAATCGTACTTTTCGCCATCATCTGCTTTGTAATCCATTTTGATGGCATGGCTTTTGATTGTGATCCCGCGCTCCCGCTCAAGATCCATGTCATCGAGTACCTGCTCCTGCATTTCACGCTCTGTAATGGCCCCGGTACGTTCCAGAAGCCGGTCGGCCAGGGTCGATTTTCCGTGATCAATATGAGCGATAATGCAAAAATTCCGAATGTTCTTCATCAATAATATGTTATTTCCAGTCTGCTGATAAGCTTGCCAAATTACGAAATTTCCAGTCAAACTGTAAGGTCAGTACGAAGCTAAAACGCTGAAATACGGAAAAACATATATAAATGACCTCTCATATTTTTATCTTTGGCTGTAATCAGAAACCTTAAGACGACATTATTTTGGTGAACAACAATTCTTCACTCAGGATTGCCATTCAAAAAGGTGGGCGGCTTTCCGAGAAAACACTCAATCTGCTTGAGAATATCGGGCTTGAGTTCGACAATTATAAAAACCGCATACTGGTCCCCTGCCGCAATTACGATGTGGAACTGCTGCTGATCCGCGATGATGATATCCCGGAATATGTTCAGGACGGCATCTGCGAGCTCGGTTTTGTCGGACATAATGTAACGGCCGAGAGCAAGGCCGATGTCACCGGTCTGCGGGCCCTTGGATTTGGCAAATGCCGGCTATCGGTTGCCGTACCAAAAAACAACGGAATTAAAACGCTCAAAGACCTTGACGGATGCCGCATAGCCACAAGCTATCCGGTGCTTACCAGAGACCATTTCGAAAAACAGGGCATCCGGATCAAAACGATCGAAATATCCGGCGCTGTGGAGATTGCTCCGACACTCAACGTGGCCGATGCCATTGCCGATATCGTTTCTACCGGCGGAACCCTGAAAACGAACGGACTGGTTGAACTTGAAACGATTCTGAACAGTCAGGCCGAACTGATTCAGACCAATCAGCCCATTGATGCCCACAAAAGCGAGCTTATCGAAAAGCTGCTGAGCCGGATCGGCGCCCGTCAGCAGGCGGAAAAAAGCCGCTACATAATGATGAACGCACCCTCCGGTGCCGTCGAGCGTATCTGTGACATCATCCCCTCCCTGAAAAGTCCGACCGTGCTTCCTCTTGCGGAGAATGATATGGTTGCCATCCATTCGGTAATTCCAACCGACCGTTTCTGGGAAGTGATGGAGGAGCTGAAAAGCGCCGGTGCGTCCGGAATTGTAATCCTGCCCATTGAAAATATGATCGTCTGACAGGCGGCGTTCGTGTCAATTCTGTCAGAGCTATGAATGTATGGAGTTCAGCATGCTCAAAAACTGGAACTACGAAGCACTGGATGAAGAAAAGCTGGAGCAGCTCTGCCGGCGTCCCCGCATGGATGAAGCTGATATCACACGGGCAGTGCAGGATATTATAGATGATGTGCGGACAAACGGTGACGAGGCCGTGCTCAGGCTGACCGAGAAATTTGACGGTGTGCGCCCGGATCCGCTGCTCCGGGACGTACGGAAACCGGATGATATTCCCGTTGATGATGATGTCCGGAAAGCCTTTGAGCTTGCCTGGCATAATCTGTATCAGTTTCACAAGGCTCAGATTCCGCAAAGTATTGAAGTGCAGACCATGCCCGGGGTCATCTGCCGGAGGGAGTCAAGACCGGTTGCATCGGTCGGACTCTATATTCCCGGTGGAACTGCTCCGCTGCCATCAACAACGCTGATGCTGGGTGTTCCAGCAACGCTGGCCGGAAGTTCCTACAAAATTATTGCCACCCCGCCGGATAAAAACGGCGGACCGCCGGTTGAAGTTGAGCTGGCGGCGGCACTCGCCGGCATTCCCCGGATCTATCTGGCCGGGGGAGCTCAGGCCATCGCGGCAATGGCATGGGGAACCAAAAGTATTCGTAAGGTGGACAAGGTGTTCGGGCCGGGCAACCAGTTTGTAACGACAGCCAAAATGCTGCTTCAGAACAGTGAGGCGATGGTCAGCATGGACCTGCCGGCAGGGCCGTCCGAGGTGATGGTGGTTGCCGATGAAAATGCCGATCCCGATTTTATAGCAACCGATCTGCTGTCGCAGGCCGAACACGGTGAGGACAGCCAGGTGGTACTGGTCACGGTCGGCGATATGGGTCCTGAACGTATCCGCGAAGCTGTGGAGCGGCACCTTCAGCAACTGCCCCGCGCTGATATCACCCGCAAAGCACTGAATCACAGTTTTTCCGTTTCCACAGCAAATATGGATCAGGCGCTGGAAATTGTTAACCGGTACGCACCTGAGCATCTGATACTGCAGGTTGATCAGCCTGAAGCCTACACCGTCGGTATTCAGCATGCCGGCTCCGTGTTTCTGGGTCCCTGGACACCCGAAAGTGTCGGCGACTACGCATCCGGTACCAATCATACCCTGCCGACCTACGGGTATGCCAGAATGTACAGCGGCGTTTCCGTGGACAGTTTTCTGAAGCACATTACATTTCAACAGCTTAGCCGCGAAGGACTTGAAGCTATCGGTCCGGCTGTTATGAAAATGGCCGAAGTGGAACACCTTGATGCGCACAAAAACGCGGTGGACATCCGGCTGAAAGCAGACAACCCGGCAAGAGGCAGTTATGACACATAACAAATCTGATAAACCGGCCGGCTCAGCGGCTCCGGAATTACGAAAAAGCACAGAATAGACCCGATCCTATGCCCGATCAGAAACCGATACCGGAACAATTCAATCCCGATCCATGGGTACGACCGAACATCCGGACCCTCACCCCTTATCATGCGGCACGGGATGATTTTCACGAAGGAATCCTGCTTGATGCCAACGAGAACAGCTTCGGCCCGGCGATCCCGACCGAAGAGCCGCTGCACCGCTATCCCGATACCCGGCTTGACCATCTTCGCCGCAAATGGGCTGAATTCCGCGGTATAGCAATGGAACAGGTCTTTGTAGGTGTGGGAAGTGATGAGGCGATTGACATCCTCATGCGTGTGTTCTGTGAACCCGGCAACGACGAAATAGTCATTACACCACCAACATACGGCATGTACAAGGTGGCCGCGCGGGTGAATAATGTATCCGTGGTTGAGGCGGGGCTGACTCCGGAGTTTGAGCTTGATGCCCGTTCGGTACTGTCCCGGGTCTCGCCTCAGACCAAACTGATCATGCTCTGTTCTCCGAATAATCCCACCGGAAATGTGCTGTCGCAGGAACAGATCAGGCAGGTTCTGGATGGATTTGAAGGGCTTGTTGTCATGGATGAAGCCTATGTTGATTTCAGCGAACACGGCTCCCTGTGTCCGCTGATGGAGCAGTACCCCAATCTTGTGATTCTTCAGACACTGTCCAAGGCCTTCGGTCTGGCGGCCATACGGATGGGTGCGGCACTGGCTCATCCGGCTGTCATTGAATGGATGATGAAAGTCAAAGCGCCTTACAATGTCAACAGGCTGACAGCCGATACTGCGCTTGCCGCTTTCGACCATGCCGGACGGATGCAGGAAAATGTGCAGAAAATCCTGTCTGAGCGCCGGCGGCTGGTCTCCGGACTGTCCGGTCACCCGGACCTGGAAACCGTTTTCCCCTCGGATGCCAATTTTGTGCTCATGCGGTTCCGGAATGCCGAAGCGTGGTGTCATCACCTGGCAGCACGTGGGGTTATCGTACGCTATCGCGGCGACCAGCTGCACTGTAAAAACACACTGCGTATTACTGTCGGCACCCCCGCGGAGAATGACCGGCTTATCGAGGAGTTCAACAACCGCGGGTCACTCGAACGCTGAAAAGGTGAAAACGCTGAAACATGAATACGATTCAAAACATTTTCCCGGTACCGGTATCTGATTCTCATCCGGTTTGCCGTTAACAAGTTCTGTAAATCCGACATTATACTTCTATGGCAATTCGCTCACTGCTGATTATTGATTCTGAAGCACTGGCTCCGGACAGGGAAGGCTTTCTGATGAGGTCCGGTTCCATTGTCGCCCTGCGAAAACTTTTCGACAGCGGTATTCAGCCTGCCGGAAATCCGGATGACTTTGGTGAGCACGTCGCCGAGCTGCTCTACCAGGAAAACATCCAGTTTGTAAATGCCTACCGGCAGGATGACCTGCTGAAAAACTGCGAAATCATACGGGTATTTGTCAGCGATCAGGGGAAACTGCTGCTGGAGACACCGGAACGCAATGAAGATCAGGATCCGTCGCACCCCGGAACTGCCGGTCCGGATGAATATTACAGCGGACTGGAATTCGACGGATGGGAGCAGCTGGCTGCGTACCTGCTCGGGGGTTATCGCACCGCTTCACATTCACGCAAAACCGGCGAAACCGATATTTCGATTAAAATCAATCTGGACGGTTCGGGAGAGTCGCACATCGACACCGGGCTCCCCTTTTATGATCACATGCTGGAACAAATTGCCCGGCATGGCTATATGGATATTGACATTACCTGCAAAGGTGATCTGGAGATTGACGAGCACCACACCATCGAAGACACCGCCATCGCCCTGGGGGAAGCCATCGGCATGGCGCTGGGAGACAAAAGAGGTATCGGTCGATACGGATTTGTCACGGCCATGGATGAAACCCGCTCTCTGGTCGCCATCGATCTGTCGGGACGGCCATGGTTTGTTTTTGAAGGTGAGTTCCGGCGCGAAAAAGTGGGAGACTTCCCGACGGAAATGACCTCGCATTTTTTCCATTCGCTTGCCATGGCTTTGCAGGCGACGCTGCACGTTGCAGTTCGGGGTGAAAACGATCATCATAAGATCGAAGCCTGTTTCAAGGCTCTGGCCCGGAGTCTTCGTCAGGCGGTTGACCGCAACGAGAACTATCGCGATATTCTCCCTTCATCCAAAGGACTGTTATGATAGCCATCATCGATTACAAGGCCGGCAACCTGGCATCGGTTTCCAATGCCATGGAGCGACTGCAGGCTCAGTACCGCATTACCAATAATACAAAGGTGCTTGATGAAGCGGATGCCGTGATTTTTCCGGGCGTGGGCCATGCAGGCTCTGCCATGAAAGATTTGCAGGAAAACGGCCTGGACAGCTGGCTTCAGCAGACGCGCAAACCGGTACTGGGAATCTGCCTCGGCATGCAGCTGCTGTACGATGAGACGGAAGAAGGGCCGACACGCACACTCGGGATCATCCCGGGGAAGCTGATAAAATTCAAACCTGATCTTGGTAAAGTTCCTCACATGGGCTGGAACCAGGTCACCGTCAGCAATCCCCATCCGATAATGCATAATATTGCACCTGATACTCACTTTTACCACGTGCACAGCTATTATGCACCGGTTACCGGTCATACGGTTGCCGTTTCACATTACACTGCGCCATTTGCAGCTGTAGCAGTGCGGGACAACTTTATGGGGGTCCAGTTTCATCCGGAAAAATCCGGTCAGCCGGGTGAGCAGCTTCTGGGCAATTTTCTGGATCTCGTTTACGGAAGGATTTCTGAGAAAAAACAATAACAGAATCTGCTTCTGTGCGTCGTTTCTGTATTGTGAGGAATGGTTTGTTTCTGCTGACGGATGAATCACAAATGGTGCTATTCTGTCCGGATTTTGGAAGCATCATTTTGTATCTTTTATTTCTTTGACTGTACACACTTGACCCTCTGTTCGGAATGTCCGACAAACCTCACGATTATTGCGGAATTTTCGGGATTTACAACCATCCCGAGGCTGCCGTACACACCTATTACGGACTTCATGCACTGCAGCACCGGGGACAGGAATCAGCTGGTATTGTAACTTCCTGGTTCGATCCGGAAAAAAGTATTCCGGTCATGCCCCAGCACAAGGGCTTCGGTCTGGTTCTGAATGTATTTGAAAACCAGAAAATCTTTACCGAGAAGCTCCTCGGACATGCTGCCATCGGACACAACCGGTATTCCACATCCGGTGCCGCCGCCAATGCGCAGAATATTCAGCCTTTTCGGGTGCATTACAAAAACGGCAACCTGGCCATTGCCCACAACGGGAACCTGACCAATGCGGCAGCACTGAGGAAGATGCTTGAAGAGCGCGGTGTCATTTTTCAAAGCACATCCGACACCGAGCTGATTCTCCACCTGATATCACACAGTGACAAATCGACCCAGCTTGATCAGATTCTGGACGCACTTGGCCAGATAGAAGGAGCATATTGTCTTCTGCTTCTGACCGATGAAAAACTGATCGCCGTCAGAGACCCCAACGGATTTCGTCCGCTGGTACTCGGCAAAAAGGATGAAAGCTGGGTTGTAGCCAGCGAAACCTGTGCGTTTGACATAAACCAGGTTGAGTTGATCCGTGACATCAAACCGGGCGAAGTGCTCATTATTGACCGGCAGACGATGGAAAGCGGAATGCCGCGTTCACTGCATCTGGAACCCATACACGGAACCGGCGACAGCCAGTGCATATTCGAATATGTCTACTTTTCGCGTCCGGACAGCCGCATTTTCGGTGAAAACACCGATAAAGTCCGCAGAAAAATCGGAAAGTATCTGGCCAAAGAGTTCCCCATACCTGATGTGACATCTACCCGGACCGACAAGGTGCCCATTGTCATATCGGTGCCCGACTCCAGCAATACGGCCGCCCTCGGGTATGCCCACGAAAATCAAAAACAGGGCAATGACTGCAAGTACGAGATCGGGCTCATCCGGAACCATTATGTCGGACGCACCTTCATTGCACCCGGACAGGCCTCGCGGGATGTAAAAGTCCGCACCAAATTCAATACGGTCAAAGGTGTGCTGAAAGACCGTGTTGTTTTTCTGGTCGATGACTCCATTGTGCGCGGAACCACATCAGCGCACCTGGTCAATATGATCCGCAATGCCGGACCGAAAGAGATCCACTTTCTGGTCAGCTCACCTCCCATTATGCACCCTTGTTATTACGGCATGGATTTTCCGAGTCCGGAAGAGCTGATCGCCAATGTTCATCGCGGCAATATTGAGGATATCGCCCGCTCCATCGGAGCAGATTCCCTCCACTATCTGTCACCCGAAGGACTGGTTGACGCTGTCCGTGAAGCGAACCCCGAAGGACGGGGATTCTGCACCGCATGCTTTACCGGAAAGTATCCTGTACCCGTCAGTTCACGCATGCTGAAAGAGGAAAACGAGTACTACTGACTCATGGCCAAACCTGTCAAAAAAGCCGAATATCTGCTCAGTGCTCCGGACCTGGATCACTGTCCGGCCGGCGATAAACCCGAAATCTGTTTTGCCGGGCGTTCCAATGTCGGCAAGTCATCACTTATCAATGCCCTGACACGGCGCAAACGGCTTGCGCATACCAGCAATTCGCCGGGCAAGACCCGCAATCTGAACTACTATGTGATCGATGACAGCTGGTATCTGGTTGATTTGCCGGGATACGGTTATGCCAAAATTTCCAAAAAAGAGCAGGCGCGGTGGGGACGTGAGATGAAGCGCTATCTGCTGGAGCGAAAAACACTTGAGTTGGTGGTTGTTATTGTTGATATTCGTCACAAGCCATCGGTGCTTGATGAAGAGTTCATGTTCTGGCTGGCCGAAAACGGCATTCCATTCTGCATTATCCTGAACAAAACTGATAAAATTTCGAAAACCAGGGTACTTCAGCAAAAAGCCGCTGTTTCGGCCCTGCTTGAAAACATGAATATTGAGGTGCCTGTGTTTACAGTATCAGCGCAGACACCGGAAACTATTGATGACTTTTTTGCATTTGCCATGGACTTCATGCAGGATGCAATCAAACCATAACCAAAAATTATAATCTAATGGCTTACAAGGCATTATTACTTGACGGCGTAGATGCCGTATGCGGGGAAATACTTAAAGAAAGGGGTTTCGAGGTCACCGACAAAGGCAAAATTCCTCCGGATGAACTTGAAAGCATTATTGGGGATTATGATGCCATGGTTGTCAGGAGCGCAACCAAAGTAACTGCCGACCTGCTTGCAAAGGCAAAAAATTTAAGAGTTGTGGGCAGAGCCGGTGTAGGTGTTGACAATATCGACCTGGATGCAGCCACCCGCTCCGGTGTGCTGGTCATGAATACACCTGACGGCAATACCATTTCCACGGCCGAGCACACATGCGGGCTTATACTTGCCGTATCGCGCAACATAGCGGCTGCTGTGGCTTCCCTGAAAGAGGGCCGGTGGGACCGGAAAAAGTATCTCGGAACCGAGGTGCACGGGAAAACCCTGGGTGTGATCGGGCTTGGAAAAATCGGGTCAAATGTTGCGGCCCGCATGAAATCCTTCGGAATGAATGTGATCGGCTACGATCCGTTCACCACACATGAGCGCGCCGATGAAATGGGCGTGAAAATGATGGAAATCGATGACATTCTCGCTCAGGCGGATTACCTCACCGTACACACTCCCCTTACGGACCAGACACGCGGTTTGATCAGTCTTAAAAACGCAGGAAAAATCAAACAGGGAATGTTCCTGATCAATTGTGCCCGTGGCGGAATTTTTGAAGAGAAAGACCTCCCCGAACTGATCGACCGGAACATCATCAAAGGGGCTGCCCTGGATGTCTACAGCCAGGAACCACCCTCCGAGGAGGTTGCCGAAATTCTGAAACATCCGGGCATTGTATGCACGCCGCACCTCGGGGCTTCCACCCAGGAGGCGCAAGGCAAGGTAGCCGAACAAATTGCCGCACAAATCGCTGATGCCATCGAACAGAAAGGCTTTGAGGGAAGCATCAACGGCAAGTCGATCGCACTGAGCACCAACAAGGAGGTGCAACCGTTTCTGGAGCTGGCGGAGCGTTTTGGCCGGCTGCTATCGCAGATTGCACCGCGGCATATCAATGAACTTTCCATTACCTACTCCGGAACCTGTGCACGCCACTCCCAGGTGATCACCGACTCATTGCTCAGCGGCTTTTTAAAAGGCAGTGTGGATGATGTGGTCAATCTGATCAATGCCCGGTTTCATGCCGAGTCGCGCGGTCTGAAACTCTCCGAAACACAAAGCAAGGAGCCGCAGACCTACTCCGACCTGATTACAGTCGACCTGGGCAGCAGTGCCGATTACAGAAAACTTTCAGCCACTCCGTTCGGTGATGGCGACTATCGGATTGTAAGCATTGACGGGTTCAGTATTGAAATCAATCTCGAAGGTGAAATCATCATCTATCGCAATATTGACCAGCCGGGTATGCTTGCGGCCACCAGCGGTGCGCTTGCCCAGCGCGATATCAACATCGCCTCACTCAGTCTCGGCAGGGATCTGAAAAATGCCCAGGCCATAACGGCATTTACGGTGGACACCAAGCTGGACGATACCGATCTGGAGTACATTGATGACATCGACGGTGTGAACGTGGTAAAATACATCAGCCTCTGAACGGCAGGCCGGTTCACCGGGTGAATTACGTTTCCGGTTGGCCGGCTTCTCCGGATGAGTGTCTGAATCATCACTGACAGCTTTGTCTCCAGCTTTTACCGGGGTCAGTTGCCTTGCTGCTGACCCCGTCGTTTTTCATTGGAAATAATGTCCGATGTCATTATAATATTTGCTGTATTTACACTTGCCAATTGACATAGGGACATAAATCATTGCTGCATGAACAAATTCGTTACGGCAGGCACTGCCATCCTGACAACATTCGCACTGGCAGCGCTTTTATCAGCATGTGACGCTGAAGACACCTACGATTCAGACCAGGAACATATCGGTGAAGAACATGCCATTTCTGATGGCCCTGCTGAAGAAGCACCAAGACGCAACATCCTCTGGTTTGATGCATCCGCCAATTTTGAATGGCTGAGCTATCCCGACTCGATCGACTATTATCTCGATCGTTCCCGCGATGCCGGGGTTACCGATGTGGTGCTTGACCTGAAACCCATTTCCGGAAAAGTTCTCTACGAAAGCGAATACGCCCCGAAAATGACCACCCATCACCAAAGCGGTTACACCCGGGACACCGATGCGGATGTGGTGCAGTATTTCATTGACGCCTCCCGCGAACGGGGCCTGACCAGCCATTTCTCGATTAACGTGTTTGTCGGCGGACACAACTTCCATAACACCGGCCTGGTATATGATGATCCGGATAAGGAGGACTGGCAGGCCATCAATTATACGCCTGACGGTTTTCGCCCCATTACCGATTTTGACGAAAAGTATTCGGCCATGCTGATTCCGTCTCATCCTGATGTGCAGCAGTTCAACCTGGATGTGATGCGGGAAATCATCGAAATGTACGACTTTGACGGAGTGATACTTGACCGGGTCCGCTTTGACGGAATCCAGAGTGATTTCAGCGATGTTTCCCGAAAGGCTTTTGAAGAATACCTCGGCACGGGACTTGAGCGGTTTCCGGAAGATATCTACGAGTGGGTGGAAAAAGAGCATCCGGACAACGGTGACAATGGCGCCGAACACAAACGGGAGCCCGGACCCAAATATCAGGACTGGCTGGCATGGCGGACATCGGTGATCTACGACTTTATGAAGCGGGCGCGCGAAGTCGCCAAAGAAACCGATCCGGACATCATTTTCGGCAATTACACGGGTGCCTGGTACCCGGTCTATTATGAAGTGGGCGTTAATTACGCCAGTCAGCAGTATGACCCGTCTGAGGAATACGAATGGGCAAACGAAGATTATCGTAAATACGGCTTTGCCGCGCTGCTCGATCTTTTCACTACCGGAAACTATTTCTTTGAAGTGACGGAAGAGGAGGTCGAAGCCCTGAATGAGGAGGAGGTCGAGCGCCATGAAGCCGGCATGGGCACCACTCTGGATTTCTGGTATTCCGTACAGGGGTCAGCCCGGATCACCCGGGAGGTCGTTATGGGAGACACTCCGATATACTGCGGCCTTTATGTGGAGCAATATGATGAGCATCCGGATCAGTTTGTGCGGGCATCCCGAAAGTGCCGGGAAGAGTCGGACGGGCTTATGATATTTGACATCATCCACATCATAAACTATGACTGGTGGGATGTCCTTGAAGAGGGTATGAACGGCTCGCACTGACCCAAACTTGCCCGGCCTCTTTCCAGACATATTCAGAATTCAAACTCAACTTTATCCTTTTACCAAATCTCAAGCCATGCGGAACATTGTCTATTTTACTCTGATTATTTCACTCATCGGCTTCACTGCCTGCGAATCACCCGATCGCGATGACACGGCGGCTGAAGGGGAAACCGTAACTACCGACCTGCTTGTCTACGGCGGAGGTACAAGCGGCGTGACTGCTGCCATTCAGGCGGCCCGTGACGGTATTGATGTCGTTGTGGTAGAACCGACCCCCTGGCTGGGCGGCATGCTCACTTCCTCCGGTGTAAGCGCAACCGACGGCAATCACAATCTGCCATCCGGTATCTGGGGAGAGTTCAGGCAGATGCTTCGTGACCATTACGGCGGAGCAGACGAGGTGGAAACCGGCTGGGTTAGCAACACGCTCTTCGAACCCCATATCGGAAACAAGTTCTTTAATGAAATGATGGATGAGCTGCCCAATATCACCCGGTATCATGGATATTATATTGACGAAGCCATGGCCGATGCCGGCAGAGTGCATGGTGCCTCATTTTACAGCAAGGACGGGGACCGGCTGATTGTGGAAGCCCGCATAAGCATTGATGCTTCCGAGTACGGCGACCTGATGGCACGGGCCGGAGCTGATTATTTTATCGGACTGGATCCGCGCGACCGGACCGGGGAGGAAATAGCCCCCACGCACGGCAATGACATCATTCAGGACCTGACCTACACCGCCATCCTGAAAGATTACGGCCCGGATGCCGATATGACCATTCCGCGTCCTCCCAACTATCAGCCCGCTATTTTTGAAGGAGCCTGCAAGGAGCTGAGTGCCGATCCCGAGACTTTTGACGGTGTGGATTGCGACCGGATGCTGGAGTATGCAAAGCTTCCGAATGACAAGTACCTGATCAACTGGCCGCTGGAGGGTAATGACTATTACCTGAATGTGCTGGAAATGGAGCACGAAGAGCGCCGCTTGCTCTATGAAGAGGCGAAAAACCGCACCCGGCAATTCATTTACTTCGTCCAGACCGAAGGCGGGTACAGCAACCTTGGATTTGCCGATGACGAATACAGCACCGAAGATCTGTTTCCGTACAGCCCCTATCACAGGGAAACCCGGCGGCTGGACGGCCTGACCATGCTTACCATGAACGAGCTCATCGATCCTTATGCCGTGGAAAATGACCTCTATCAGACCGCCATCGGTGTCGGCGACTATCCTCTGGACCATCACCGTGAGCTCAATCCTTCACCTCCTGCAGAACTGCTGGAAGAAGGTGACCGCGAGCCTTACGAATTCGAAACGCATTATGATGCTTTTCCGCCCATTCCCTCGTTTTCAATCCCCCTGGGAAGTCTGATACCCAAAGATACGGACGGACTGCTGGTTGCTGAAAAGAGTATTTCCGTGAGCAGTATTGCAAACGGATCCAGCAGGTTGCAGCCGGCCGTGATGACCATCGGTCAGGCTGCCGGTGCCGCCGCGGCAATGGCTGTCCGGCAGAACATAGAGCCCCGCGATCTTTCGGTCCGTGAACTGCAGCAGCACCTTCTTGACAACGATTGCTGGGCCCTGCCATTCATTGATACAACACCTGAGGAATGGTTTTTCCAGCCGATTCAGCGCATCGGTCTCAGCGGCGTGCTCAAAGGAGAAGGCGTTCCCTTCGAATGGGCCAACCAGACCTGGATCTATCCCGACAGCATTATGACACGCCAGCAGGCAGCCGGGGCTCTTGGCCGCGCCACCGAGGATTATGCGTTTGACCACTACGCCTGGGAGGAAGATGAAAACCCGGCAACACGGGCGGAAATGATACAGACCGTCTGGGAGATGCTGGGATCACCGAGTCCGCAGGACTCCGATGCGCATGGTTTTGACGACATCGCCGACGAGACCACCAGCATTGCCGTTGCATATGCTGTTGAGTCCGGCTGGACCGATAACTGGGTTATTGGCGATACATTTCAGCCTGATGAAGCGATTACCCGAAAGGCATTTGCACAAGTCGTGGATCAGGCTTTCAACCCTTTTGAGAATCTGCCGGTATCCATCGTACCGGACCGTTACGACAGATAGACACAGGTTTGCGGAATAGTGGATGATGGACAGCGCACAAATTTCCCGAACAAACCGGCAGACAGCAAGCCTGCAGTCTGGCTGTTGTCTGCCTATCGTGCTGACAGTCATGGCTGCTGGGCCGATTGGCTAACGACACATCATGACAATGTCCGGTGGCACCTGCTGGAACTGCCGGGGCAGCACTTCCGGTGGCGCATCCGGAGTAATCCGCTGTCCTGGATTGACCAACTTCCGGATTCCAGACCTGATCTGATCCTGGCCACATCCATGGTTGATCTTGCATGCCTGAAAGGGATAAATCCAGGACTGTCGGATGTTCCTGCCTGGTGCTATTTTCATGAAAATCAATTTGCCTATCCCAAAAACGAACGTCAGACACCGTCCCTGGATCATAAAATGGTGCAGATCTATTCAGGCTTGGCTGCTGATCGTCTGTTTTTTAACTCGGAGTTCAACCGCACAACATATCTGAAAGGAATTCGCGGGCTTTTGAAGAAAAAGTCCGAGGTCGATGCCGACAAAATTTGCCGTAAACTGAAGCCGAAGTGCAGTGTGCTGCCGATTCCGGTCGCCCCTGTTTCACCGGCACCCGAAAAAGATCCCGCACTGATTCTCTGGAACCATCGCTGGGAATATGACAAAGCCCCCCAGGTGTTTTTAAAAGCCGTCCGCCTGCTTGCAAAAAAAGGAGTGTCTTTTCGTCTGGCGCTGCTTGGTGACCGTTCTTCGAAGCCGCATCCGGCCCTGCTCGAGCTTCGCGCATCCTACCCGGATTACATTATCGCAGATGAGAAAGCTGATTCGGAGACCTACCGCCAGATTTTGAGCCGGGCTTCAATAGCTGTGAGTTCAGCCATACATGAATTCCAGGGACTTGCCATGCTGGAAGCGGCCAGTGCGGAAGTCCGCCCTCTGGTTCCCGACCATTTGTGTTATCCTGAAATGTACCCGGTGCAGTACCGTTATCCGCCGGGAGATCATAAGGCATTGGCGTACAAAATGGAAAAATGGCTGACCGGCAATATGCCCGACCCTTTGGATGTTTCATCATGGACGGGACCGGATCTGCGAAAGCGCTGGAGTCAGCTGTTCCGGTTATGAGCAAATTTTCAGAATATGCCCGCTTCATTCCGGATTTTCATTCTAATCCTTCTGATTACGCCCGGCATCCTGGTGACTCTCCTTTTCCTCGTTTTTATCATTCTTTCCTTCATCTACAGCCTTTCGAAACTCGAAAATCCCGCGGCCGATACCGCGGACCATGTCCGGTATTTTTCTGGCGCCGAAAAGAAATATGAGTATTACGATAATTATCAGCCATTCAAATCCACCTAAAAAACCCATAATATTTCCACTGCTATAATTTGTTTGCTGCTGCGAGGCACCTTTCTGCTTTACATGCAGATAAAACGCATCAATGTAATCAGTATAATCATTTTTTGGGAGTGAACCTTAAAATAAAGGACTTAATTATTTAAGATGCTCCCTGTACCAGCGCAGGTTGGATTCTCTCATAAAATTTGTGATTTCATGTCCGGCAGAAAATTCCCGCAGCAGTTCGGCAGGCACGTGTTCCGGAATACGGTTTCTGGCAACAACGCCATTCAGCGGGGGTGTAACCACATCCTGTTCACCGACGATAATCTGAGTCGGCACATTGATATCATATGCGATATTGGCGGCATCAATGTATGCCAGTGACCGGGCTGCTGTTTCTCCGTTTTCGGGGTTCCTGACCTTTTCCAGAAACTCTCCGCCGGATCCGCTGGTCGACAACCGGATATAATCAGGGATATTGGATATATACGGGACATTGGCGACAGCTGCGGCAACCCGGTTGTCCAGTCCGGCGAGAGCAATGGCAAATGCACCGCCCTGGCTGCCTCCTTCCACGGCTATACGTTCGGCGTCAACCTCACGACGGTCGCTCAGAAAATCCAGTCCGCGCACACCGTCCATATATGCCGCCCTGTAGTAGTACTCTTCGGGCTGATCGATATTCCAGAGATGATGTGCTACCGGAGTTTCGAAATACTCCCTGCTTGGTCCGTGGCTGCGGGGGTTAAGCGAAAAGGTCACAAAGCCTTCTGCCGTACGGTCCATAGGCGGCTGCTCGGCTCCCCATCCCGGCATGATCTGAATGGCAGGATAGGTCTTGCCGTTTTCACCTGCATCTTCCGGAACGACAAACCATCCTACGACCGGCACATCGTCCCAGGATTGCAGTGTAACCCGGTAAAGGCGTCCGGTTTCCGATTCGAAATCGGGGACTTCTTCTATTTGCGGCTGAGGGTCTGTCTGACTGAGCCGCTCACGGGCATCCTCCCAGTACCTGTAAAAATCGTCCGGCCTGGTGTTCACCTCTTCGGCATTGTAATCAATGACCGGACTGCCGTCCAGATACAGAGCGCGAAAATCAAACCAGGGCGATTCTGACTCTTCCTCCTTCTGGACGGAAATACCGACAATTTCACGGCCGGACTCCACCGGTAATGTATAGCGCATCGTGTCGCTTACGGTCAGCAGCTGAGAGGCCCTGGTGACCGGCTGGTCATCATCGTCAAGAACGTATGCGCGGATCCAGACC
Organism: Natronogracilivirga saccharolytica; assembly: GCF_017921895.1. NCBI lineage: Bacteria > Pseudomonadati > Balneolota > Balneolia > Balneolales > Cyclonatronaceae > Natronogracilivirga > Natronogracilivirga saccharolytica. The sequence goes on along the minus strand of NZ_JAFIDN010000003.1, from coordinate 302,917 downwards.
GGTACCGGCAAAGGGGCATCATCCGCCGGGAACAAAATCAGTTCCGGCTCACCGCCATCAAGTGCCGGGTCAAACAGCGCATCGATATAGCGGAAAGCGTCTTCTCCGTTTGCCTCCGGCAGCGGCAGAAGCAAAAAAAATGTCAAAATGAACAATCCCGGCAACAGCAAATTATGGTCTTTGCTGGCTTTCATTTCAATCCTCCGTTTTCATCCGCCCGCGTATTTCATCTTCTTTGAGCTGGGTGCCTTCGGGGTAGTCTTCAATTTTATCGAGCCAGTTGAATTTGAGAATTACGGAAGTGGCTGCAAAAACGGCGATACTCACACCCATTTTTCCATATTCACCGAGTACCAGGTATATCGGCATGACCACCATGGCCATTTGCCAGGCCACACCGACGGCACAGTTGAACATGTCGCGTTTGAAGTCCGTATTCGGCTTGATGGCCGGGTTTTCTGCCATGCACGCCTCCTGAACGGGTTTCCACCATCCCCACGGGCGCACATCCGTATAGAATCGCTTGAGCACGGCTGACTCGGTCGGGGGAGTAAGCAGTGTACCTATGATGGTGCCTCCGAGTGAAAATCCGAAAACGATTGGGAAAGCAAACAGGGCGGTCAGGTTGGGAAAAAGGGTGGGTGTTGTCAGAGCAGCTACAATACCGGCCAGCATCCCCCAGAAGTAGCCGTATCCGTTCAGCCGCCACCATATCCATTTGAGCAGATTGGCAGCAATGTACCCGCCGTAGAGGCCGCCGACAATCCAGACGGTCAGTTCATGAATGGTCTCCACCACAAATCCGAAAAGTATACCTACGATGACAACCGTAAGCGATGCGGCATAGCTTAGCCTGACATATGTCCGGTCGGAGGCATTTGGATTGATGTATTTTTTGTAGATGTCATTGACCAGATATGCGGGAGCGGCATTGACGAATGCCGCAAAGGTAGACATGAACGCTGCTATGAGTCCGGCCAGCATGATTCCCATGAATCCGACCGGAATAAAGTTGTTGATCGCATAGGGAAGGATCATCTCAAAATCGAGATCATGTCCCATGGCGCTGAGTTCGGGACTGAAGAATATGATAGCCAGAACGGTGAGACCGGCGATCATGAAATAGCGGGGAAAGAAGAGTACAAGGATGACCAGTCCGCTCATTTTTGCTGCCTCTTTGGGCGTTCCCGTAGCGAGAACACGCTGCATGTCGTAACTGGGAACGGGTCCGGCAATGCTGACCATAATGCCCTTGAGGATCATGAGGATGAGTGCATACCCAAAGAGTTCAAATCCATCCTGCTCGATGCGGTAATTGACCGAGTTCATTATTCCCGACCAGTCCATGTCGAGCCGCCAGCCAAAGAAGAATTCATCCCAGCCTTCCGGGACAAAGGCATACACCTGCTCAGGGCTCACGGTCATCATGGCGATGATCCCGATGACGATGCAGGAGAAGGTCATGATAAAAAACTGGAGCACTTCGGTTCCGACCACACTGTAAATACCGCCCTTGATGACATAAAGCGTTGTCAGACCCATAAAAATGAGGCCGTATCCCTCTTCCGAGGTAAAGTCCATTCCCAGGAAGGTAAACGACAGGTCGTAGGCAAAAAATATGCTGCTGAATTTACCGATGCCTTCAAATCCGTAGGCGATGAATCCAATAACGGTGATGACGGCAAAAACGACCACGATGATATGGGAGAGCTGCGCGCCCTGCCCGTCCCCGAACCGGGTTTTGATCCATTCGGCACCGGTCATCACATTGGACCTGCGAAGCCAGATGGCAAGAAAAATCATCAGAAAGACCTGGTTCCATACAGGCCAGAGCCAGGGCAGCCAGGCACTTTTGAGACCGTAAATGAACAGTATGGAGACGGTCCACATGGTTCCGGAAATGTCAAACATCCCGGATGCGTTGGACAGGCCGAGGTAGTACCATGGTATTTTATTGCCTCCCAAAAAGTAGGCATCCAGGTTTTTGGATGCCAGTTTCGAGAGATAGAAGCCCAGACCTAAAATGCCTGCGAAGTAGACAATGATGATGACGATGTCAACGGTATGGAGATACAATGATAAAACCCGGTTTTATTCACGTTCAAATGGCACAAAAACAATGGGGGTCGGCAGGCAGGATGCACCCGGCGGAGAGTAAATAATATTGATGGTATCGGTTTCCCCTTCATCGAGCGGACGGTAGGCCTGAAGCAGGACATATTCCCCTTTGGTATTAAAGAAGGTTTCTTCCTCCGGAATTTGCACCACGCCGCGCGGATCGGCCCCGGCATCCACAAACACGGCGCCGGACTGGTTCATACAGGGATTGTCTTCATCATCCGGTCCGACGGCATAGCGGTTGCCCATCAAGACCGCGATTCCGCGGTTGTCACTGCTTTTTCGTTCTATCGACAGGTGATAGAACACTCCGTAATTGCCCCGGTTTTCATATTCATCCCCGGCGATGCTGTCCCATCCTTTGACCCAGGGATCATCATTGCCGTCAGCAACAACCAGTTTCTGGACGCCATCGCCACTGTCCAGGATAAATTCATCATCATTTATGATGTCGAAATCGGCTTCCTCAAACAGCCCGCGGCCGGCACCACTGCTTGAATGTCCGGGAAGGCGCCTGGGCAGCAGCTCCAGTTCATCAACAGCTTCCCCGCTGTCATCTCCTTCACGGCGCATCAGAACACTCACCTCACCCGGCTGGTCAATTTCAAACTCATAAAATCCGTGGACCAGCTGCGGGTAGGATGATGTCTGTGAATCCATTTCCTCATCAATGACCCTGCGTTCACCCGGTTCTATGGTAAAGGATGAGGGGACATCCCCGTTGAGATACCTGCTGTTGAAAAAGTCGGCCAGTCCCGTTTTCCCGATATGAAGGTAGTTTCCGGAAATTTCGGGAAAA
>NZ_JAFIDN010000002.1:300000-488967 GCF_017921895.1 Natronogracilivirga saccharolytica | reverse complement strand
GCTCGGATTTATAAGCTTGTTTATGCTTTTTTCCAGCCCAATTGTCTGCGAAAAGAAATGAAAGAAGACGTTTGCCGGATTTTTCGGTTCCAAAAATTGAAAATGAGCACTAACTCACGGAATCAGGTGATATTTTTTTGATATTAAATGTTTTTTTAAATAATATAACTATATATGATTAAATTCATCTATTCTTTCCACTGTCAATAATACCATATAAAAACCCCAATGTTGTCCAATAAATTGGCTCCCTAAACAAATCATTCATTAGAGTCATAATAATCGCTAAAACTATATATATTTGCATAAACAACATTGATAAAGAATTACCTTCCTTTATTGTCAAGTATTTTCTTATTGTATATATGAATATTATTAATAAAAATATAAAACCTACTACTCCATTCTCCATTATAAATCCTAAATAGCCATTATGCGGATATTTACCAAGCATGCTATAAGCATTACCAGCACCTATACCAAATGGATTATTTATGATAATATCATAACCAGCTTCAAGAATATCTAATCTTGTTTCATCACTAGAAGTTGTTGTTCTATGTATCACGGGATTAATAAATCTTTGCATAAACCAATCCTCAGTTAATGAGTATACAGAATATCCAACAATTAGTAAGGATGATAATATTAAAAATGAAGGCTTTTGAGAATTTGTTATATTCTTTATATATATATAAAAAAAAAGAAATAAAGTATAAATACTAAACACCAGAATTGATTGACGTGAACCTGATGTAATTGCAATTAATAGAAAAACAAACAAAGCAACAAATGAAAATATATTAAATGCTTTACTTTTTGTAATATTCATAATTAATGCCCCTAAAATGATTAATGATGATAGTGTAATGCCATTAAGAAATCTATTAAGCCCACTAGGAACATAATTATCTAGCCATCTCCTTGTTATATGCCCTTCACTAAATAACACATTATTATTATACATAATATAAACAACATATATTATGATGATCAAGAATGTATATAGTATGGTTTTTAATAAAAGCTCCTTTTCATATTGATTAAAATCATGTAATACATAATGAATTAAACCCCCTAACAATCCTAAAAAAACCCAAGAAAAGATATACCATATTGTTCCATCATTAATTAAAAGACCAAACATCGTGAAAGTAGCTGCTAAAATACCTAATAAGGGTAAAACAATCACTTTTCTTGGTATTTTATACATATTATTAAAAAGCTTTATAAAGCTAACAATGATAATACATATAATTGCTAATCTAGCAGATGTTACTCCAGGGTAAAATGTCCATACATTAATAGAAAGTGTAAATACTAAACCAGTTAATATAGCTATTGACTTATTCATTTTGGTTATTCATACCCAAAGTTTCAGTTGATCATAATCAGGGCTAATTAACAATTGAAGTGCCCGATTCTGGGAGAAAAGTTTGAATCCGGGGGGCTAGCCCCCCCGGATTTTTCGCGAAGTTTTGTAGCTTCCGTCTTTTCTCCTACCAAAGAGTCGAGCACATGAAGCCATACAAACACCTCGCACTGTGGGAAAGATACCACATCCGCAGCGCAATTCAATTTGATTACCGGCCTGCCAATATTGCCAGAACCTTGAAGCGGGATCCGCAAACCATTCGGCGCGAAATTGCCAGAGGCGGCGGTTATAGCAACTATGATCCGGATCATGCTCATAAGCGTTATAAGAAAAAACGAACGCAAAAACGCCATCCCTACCGCTTTAAAGGTATTTTGAAGCAGAAGGCATTGCAACTGCTTACCGCTACCGGTCTGGAACCGGCCGGCATTGGCCCCAGACTCACGATGGAACATGGCGAGCATATGAACATCTCTCATATGACCATATACCGCCATATTTATTGTGATGCCAAACACGGAGGAGACCTTTACAAACATCTGAGAACAGCAAGGAAGAAGCCCAAACGCCGCAGAAAGCACAAAACGATACGTGAGTTCATCAAAAACCGAAGATTCATCGACCAACGTCCCGATGTGGTCGACCGAGTCGAGCGAATCGGAGACCTGGAACGTGACACCATCGTTGGTCCGGCCAACAAAGGAGCCATATTGAGCATCGTCGATCGCAAATCCAGTTACTGCTGGTTGGATCAGATTCACCGAAAAGCTTCCTATGATACCCATATCGGTACCCGGAGACAGCTCAAAGACGTTCGATATCACATCAAATCGGTGACCAACGACAATGGCATTGAATTCGCCGATCACCGGCTCACTGCCCGGTATTTGAAAACCGATGTATGGTTTTGTCATCCCTATCAAACCAATCAAAGTGCGCGTATTGAGCAACTCAACAAGCTTGTGCGACAGTATTTGCCCAAAAAAATGGATCTTCGATTCGTGCAACCAAAACAATTGCGGGCCATCACTGAAAAACTCAACAACAGACCACGAAAAAAACTTGGATATAAAACGCCTTTTGAAGTATTCTTCAATACCTTCAAACCTTTAACTATACCCGATACCTCATAAATCATAATCGGGCACTTGGAATGTTATTCTGCCAAGTACCAGTGAGCTCATTCAACTGAATCAATTCAGGCTTTTTCGCCAATGAGTCGGGCCTTGATTCGGCAAAGTAATGTGGCTGTTATCAAAAACAGGTGATACTCATGCAAGTGAACAAAATTATAATAATGATTCGATACACAGCTATTCTGCTGTTCATTGTACCAATATTGATTTCTAAAAAGGCAGACGCGCAACAGATGATCGTGGATGATGCGGCTGTAACGACCCAACGCTCTTTTCAAATTGAATCGTGGTATGGAACCGAAGAGTCCTGGTTTCAGCCGGCTGTTTCTGTCACCCGGTGGCTTGAATTAACCGCGGGAATGATTTTCGATTCCTCAGATGGGCTCGAGCCCGATAACTGGTTTATAGAATTTAAAGCCGTGCCAGGAGATGTTGAAGTGGATGGCTGGGCTTACGGGCTGGTATTGGCCCCGGTTTTTAATTTTGACGGCGATCTGGATGAGTTTTTTTCATATGTTCTATTCAGTAAAATGATACTGGATGGCAGCTCGGTGTTGCATCTTAACCTTGGAATGGAAGGGTTTAATGAACATGACCGGGAATACGCCTTTACATCCGGTATCCGTGGGGATTTCGGCATTCGTGACAGGGTGATGATCCTTTCAGAAATTTTCACATCCAATTTTGAAACTCCCTCATTTCAGACCGGACTGCGCTTAGCTGTGATTCCTGATTTGATAGAGATGGATGTCACCTATGGAGAAGGTTTCCGCAAAGGCATGAGCTACCCCGGGTTTAATATCGGAATAGCCATCACACCGGACAGAATGTGGTAGACAGGACTTTTCCCGGAAGGTGTAACAGGCAAAATCAGAAACATATTACCAGTGAGATGGGAGCAGGAGCGATTCTAGATGGGAGCAGGAGCGATTCTCATGATAATTGTGTCCAAATGAAGGCTGCAATCAATAGAACAGCACTGGAAAAAAGAATTTAAAGGGCCAGGCTCAGCAGGTAGGAAAAGACTGCTTTTACAGCAGTTCGTATGGATCGTACATTCAAATATCGATGGTACATCCAGACCAGGTACAGTATATTAAGTGGGAGTGAAAGTCAAATACCTGCCCCTGGTAGAGGATACTGGGGATTTGGATTATGCTGAAAGTCAGCATATGTGAAACAGCATAAAGGTTCATTACAAAATTCTGGGAAAAGCGGCCTCTTTCATTTTTAAACAGCAGATATGAGACCATGGCCAAAGATGGAGCTGCCAAAAAAATATAGGTGAGTGCCAGGTATCTGCCATACAACGTTTCGTCCGGAATGTCCGGCTGCATTACCCGGTCGGCAATTTCATCCATCACACTCCAGTCCACGGATGGCGTCATTGCCGCCGGTTCATTTACACTGTCTTCATTGTCTCCATGCTGTTGACCTCCCGCGTCCGCTCCGTGAGATGGTCGGGAATGGTTGGACAGCTCTTTGAGGATTGTTCGTTTGATTTCAAGCTGCCGGAAGGTACCGCTTTACCGGAGGAATCTTTCCAATTTTGGAATGAGACCGCTTGGTATTATAAAAGGTTATGAACTCAGAGCAAAGCGCATATAACTCTTGTCCGTTTTCCGGCAGGTGAAGATAGATTTTCTCGTGTTTAATGGTTCGAAAGAAGCGCTCAATGTGCGCATTATCGGTGGCTCGGCCTTTACCGTCCATCGAGATTTTGACCGTTTTCAGGCTTGTGATGTAGGTGATGTACTCATCGCTGGTAAACTGGCTTCCCTGATCAGAATTAATGATTTCAGGAGCACCATGTCGGGCGACAGCCTGTTTGACACAACCCACCACCCATTCGGCTTCCATGGTATTTGAGATATCCCAACCCACAATATAGCGGCTGTGAACATCGATAATGGCAACCAGATAAAGAAACCCCTTGCGCAGCGGGATGTAGCTGATGTCAATCTTCCAGACCTGATTGGTGCGATTGATATGCAACCCCCTGAGCAGATAGGGATACTTGTACTTTGCCGGGTCAGCAACCGTGGTTCTGGGTTTACAGTAAATGGCGGCAATGGCCATGAGCTGCATCAGTCGGCGTACTTTATCCCGGCCGACCTTGTAGCCCTCATGGGCCAGATCATCGGCGTAGCGGCGTGTGCCGCGGGTTGGATCTTCGTGATACATGCGGTCCATGGTATGCATGATCTGAAGGTCTTGCTCACTGATCGGATTGGGTTTATGGTAGTAGGTCGAACGAGCCAACCCCAGCAAACCGCACTGCCTGGTAATACTGGGCTTGGTAAGGTTCATGTCTACCAGTTTTTTGCGATCCGCCACCGGCATCATAGAAGCTTTTTTTTTAACCAGTCGGTTTCCACCTTCATTTGACCGATTTGCTTATAGAGCTCTTCCATCTGCTTTTCCCGATCCTTCTGCTCGGCATTGGCTTTCTCATCAGAAAAGGCTTTGTCGGCGTTATCCACAAATTCCTTTTTCCAGGTGGTAATCTGGTTGGGATGCAGTTCGTATTTCTCGGCCAGTTGATTGACGCTCTGGCGTTCTTTGAGGGCTTCTATGGCTACGGTAGCCTTGAAGTCAGGGCTGAAGTGTCGGCGTTTACGTTTCATGTCAGGCAAATCAACGGTTAGGATTTAACCGTCCAATTTTTCCCGACCACTACACTCCCAGGATGAGTTTGACAAGACACTCATTAAGCTTTCAGGTGGTGCGTTTGCGGTGACATTTGCGTTTGTATCCAACTTCGTTGACGGAGAGCCGGTAATGATTGGGTGGCTGATAACAAGCTGGCTCACCTGGGGACTGAGTATTGTGATCAGTTTAATTTCATACTACCTGAGTGCCTTGGCATTTCGAAAAGCGATAGATGAGCTGGATGATAGTAAAAACTTTGAAGAGGTCGATCCTGGAGGACAGTACACAAAATGGTTGAATTTATTAAATCCGTTTTCTCTCGCTTTATTTACTTTTGGCTTTGTAAGCATTTCCATTTTTGTAACCTATAACCTATAGAACTATGGCAAAAGAACAGAAAAAACCGCCAAAACCAACTACTCAACCTGCACCTCCGGGACAGAATAAAGGCAGAAAACCGGTGAAGCCACCCAAAGGTGGAAAGAAGTGAATTAATTGAGAATATCACCCTATACTGATCCACCCGTTTCACTTTAAACTGACCCACCTGTTGCCGGAAAGTATTTTGCTTGCTTTTGAACACATAATCAAAAGGAGGACAAGTGTGGCTACAAAACCAAAAAGCATGGATCAGATTCGCTCTCTTCTTCAACAAAAGGCAAATTTTCCATTCGCGTCATTGACCACAACACGGAAGAGATTATTAATGCCGCTAATCACCTGTAATCTTTACCGATATCTTCAACAAGATATAGGTTCTGTTTCGGCTATTGATTTGGGAGCCTGTGCAAAAGCGAAAAAAAAGAAATTGATGAAGAACTTTAAATCCAAGTTTTCAGGCGGACAGGAATTGACCCGCTTTAGCAGGTGGGTAATAGGTTGGGATTGCAGCATGGCCTTTGTACCGGTGGATTCGCCCTTCCCGCTATTCCAGATCGACCGGTTTTCCTTTGAATACAGCGGAGAAGGCCGCTTTTCTCCGGAATGCTGTTTGGAATCGTCCTGGCGGGGCCTGTTGCGTCACGATCGGGCCCTGTTTTGATACTCGCGGCAACAGGACGCGGCAACAGGTTGCGGCAACAGATCACGTCAAAGGATTCATCACGGCTTATCCGATTGATACGCTTTTGTTGTTACAGTAATATTCAATCTCAACCGATACCATCATTTAAATCCGGCAGCTTCCCGATCCGGATCATAAAATGGATATGCGATTTCAGGGCAGCACCAAGGGTTTGATGTTCGTTGTACGTGACATCAAATTCCCGTGCGGTTTTCCGCGCAATTTCGGCAACTTCCGGATAGTGCACATGACAAATTTTCGGAAACAGGTGATGCTCCACCTGAAAGTTCAAACCACCCAGATACCAGGACAACAACTTGTTGTAACGCGCGAAATTGACGGTGGTCTCCATTTGATGAATGGCCCAGGCGTTTTGAATTTTTCCTTCCTCGTCCGGCAGGGGAAACTCGGTTTCATCCACGGAATGAGCCAGCTGAAATACGGTGGTCAGAATAATTCCTGCGACAAAATGCATCAACAGAAATCCGGCGACCACATGGGAAACAGCAATACCGGCAAGAACCGGCAACCCGATAAACACGAAAAAATAAACAATTTTCAGGGAGATGATACCGGACAATAAAACCGTATTGCGCCCAAACGAATTCGGGTTCACACCGTCCATGGTATACCGGACAAATTGCACGAAATCTTTGAGAGTAACCCAGTAGAGGGTGAGAATGCCGTAAAAAATAAAAGCGTAGAACGGCTGCAGTTTGTGGTACCACCTGACCCTGGTATGCGGGGAATAGCGAAGAATCAGCTTGCTCTCAATATCGTCATCCAGATGGGTAATATTGGTGTAGGTGTGATGCAGGATATTGTGCTGCAAGTGCCAGTTGTGCCGGGAGCCTCCAACCAGGTTCAGTGAAAACCCGAGTATTTTGTTCACGGCCGGACGTGAAGAATAAGCTCCATGGTTGGCATCGTGCATGATGGCCATGCCGATACCGGCCATTCCGACGCCCATCACAAACCACAGCAGAAGCGACAACCACAGCGGCGGTTGCATCAGAATGATCACGCAAAACGGTACTATATACAACGCCAGCATGATTACGGACTTAAGAACCATGGCAGCATTGGCGTGCATGGTTTTGCCCTGATCCCGGAAATGCCGGTCCACTCTCTGTTTCAGGGTTTTAAAAAAGATATTCCTGTCTTTACCAACGAATGTAACTCTTTGTCGTTTCTGCATAATCTTATTGATTATAATACGTGCTTCAGCTTACTTCTTCATATCCGCTTTTTATTACCGTGGATATCATTTTAAACCGGTGGCCGGCCTTGAAAGAGTTGCGGGAATGCGCCGGTATGATAACGGACTGGCCGGTTTCAAGATGTAATACATCATCCTCGATGAATATTTCCGTGCGGCCTTCTATTATCTGTATGAAAATATCAAAAGGGGATGCCTTTTCTTCCAGTTCTCCGTCGGAATCCACCGAAACGGCGCTGACATTTCCTGTTCTTTTCTTAAGGATGGTTTTGATCACTACCGAACCGGGAACATATTCGATGATCTCAACGATGATAAAAGCCGTGGCCTTTTCCATCTCATTAGACCTGGATCCGTCATCTGATTGCATATTTTCCGGTCTCTTTCAGGTGATGTTCATTGTGCGTTAATCGCAACAGTCAGGAAAGACTCCATTCCGTCAGCTCGTCCTTCTTTACTCACCCGCCAAGGTGGGAATTTTCAATACAACATGCGTTACACCGAATCCGGAAAATGTTACAGATGTTACAGATCCTCGAGATTTTTCACTCGCTTATACTTCAACTCCCTGAAATAGCTGGGCGTTAGACCGGTAATCTTTTTGAACTGGCTGGATAAATGGGCTACACTGCTGTAATGCAGCCGGTGAGCAATCTCTGTCAGGGTAAGTTCGTCGTACATCAACAGTTCTTTGGCTTTTTCGATCCTGTGCAGGATAATAAAATGCCGGATGGTCATACCTTTGACTTCCGAAAACGTATTTGACAGATAGGTATAATCGTAGCCCAGCATTTCGCTGATAAAGTCCGAGTCGTTCATTTCCGGGATTTCATCCGAGTAATGAATCATTTCAACGATGACATTTTTGATTTTTTCTACCAGAATCTGCTTTTTATCGTCAAGCAGTTCCAGTCCCGCTTTTTTCAAATTATTTCTGAATTTCTCCCGTTGCTCATCCGTGATATCCCCGAAAATTTCCACCACCCCGAGATCCACCGCGACCCGGTTCAGACCAAGCTTCTTCAACTCTTCCTGTACCAGCATCTTGCAACGCAGGCTGACCATATATTTTATATATAGCTTCATAACTCCCATTAACATTCATTGGTGGAACAACATTTGAGATGCCTTATTAAATCATTTCCATATAAGATATCCATTCAGGGTAGCTGCCGGCAACGCCAGGGTCAAGTCTCAAATTCAGTGTAAAAGTAAGCATGCGGCGATGGTTCAAAAAGACAAATACTTCCCCGCTGGCCGGCCGGCGGCCCAGCTCATTGCGGACCAGCCCGCACAATCCATCAAAGGACTTGCGCATGTCACACACACTGCGATATAACTGGTAGGTGAGCGTGTTGCCTAAGGTAAACATGACTTACCACAGATGGATCAGCTCACCGATCAAACCGGCATCATAACCCTCAACGCTCGGCCGGACTCCATTGGGATAGATAATCTGCATACCATCTAATGGCGCACCGCCCGGATCAATCTGGACAAAACCACCTGCAGACTCTTTACAGCTACGGCGGTAGCGGGTGGTCCAGTAACCAAATGTGGATAGCTTGATCTGGTGATGCCGGCAAAATTCTTTTTTTGTCATCTGGCTGGCTTACCACTGCTCGACCAGTGAGAACATTCTTTGCTGTTTTTCCAATTGCATTGCTTTTTTGGCTTTAAGCTAACAACCTGGGTTTATTCAGCGAAAGATGCAATTGCCTGCATGGATACAATTAAACTACTTAGCATCTCTTAAAATTTATTCCCAGAAGATTCCCTGAACAATTTCCAGGAAACGAACTTCCCGCTGCAGACCTGGCGTAGATGCAGCACATAAGCTTGTATACAGGTCACTTACTGCAAGTACATGTTGCATTCAGCAGAGAGTGCATTACCTCATCTTGCGCAAGAATATGCAACACTTCCCGGCGGTTTGGCACGGTACCTCATGACGCGCCCCAATTTCCGCCCGTCGACATCCCCACCGTACGGGACACATCATGGACGCATCGTACATCCGCCCGATTGCCAACTCCCCCTTGATGTCGTGCATCCCCGCATGTATTTTGCATAACAGGCCAAATCCAATAAAACTCATCCCTTAAGATGAAAATCAACAGAAAAAAGTTTCTGCAAAGCGTTGGTCTTGGGACGCTTGGAGTGATTGTTGGCTGTTCCGGCAGCACGGTTTCGCATGATACTGAGACTCCTGATGAATTGAAGAATGCTGTGATTCCCAAGAGAAAGCTGGGGAAAAACGGGTTGATGGCATCTGTGCTATGCCTTGGCGCCGGCAGCCGTTTCACCGGCCGGTCCCATATTCCTGATGATGAAAGGGAGGAATACCTGCGCTACGCCATGGAAAAGGGGGTTAATTACATCGATTCGGCAAGAAACTACTCGGGCAGCGAGCGTCTCCTGGGGGAAATGCTTACCGATGATGACTTCGACCAGCTTATAGTGAGTTCCAAAACCGACTCGAGCACCTATGACGGGGTGATGAGCGACTTCCATACCAGCATGGAAGAACTCGGCCGGGACTATCTCGATGTGTATCTCCTGCATAACACCGGCCTGAGGGACAGTGTTGAGGACAACGCCTCGGCATTTTCAGCCCTCCTTGAATTGCGCGAAAAAGGCCTTATCGGCAATACCGGATTTTCATCTCACGGTGCGGTAAGCCTGTCGACGGCCGTGAAGCTGGTGGATGAGTATGACCTGGACCATCTGGTTCTGAACGTCGGGGACGATCTGGTGGATTACAGGCCTGTGATACCCGAAATCCTCGAAAAAGGATGCACCGTCGCCGCCATCAAGGTAACCCGGTCTTATGAAGGCAAGGGTCCGGTCGAAAGCGCCAGATTGTCATACAAAGATGTGCTGGACCGGTCATTTTCATCAGCCGTCATTTCGCATTCCAACACCGGCATCGGTGACCGCGGATGGAAGAAAGTGCTGAATGAGAACCTGGTGACCGCCATGAGGTATGGATGAGGGGGAGATCCGGGCTTTAAGGTTTGCGACCGGCGCTGTGTGCGAATAATCTTTCTGGGAGATTGATGCTGCTTGATAAAGGATTAAAATCCAAAATTATTATATTTATATTGTAGTCTATTCCAAAATAACTATAATAATAACGATCAAACATTTGGCAAGCCGCAATGATCCCAAGAACATTACAAGGGCTTATTGAAAAGAAATTATTCTGTGGCAGGGCCATTTTGCTTACCGGACCCCGAAGATCGGGTAAGACAACGCTGATTAAAAATATCATTGAACCGTCGCAAAAAGAGGTTCTTTTTTTTGACGGAGATGACCCAACGGTACGGAAGGTTTTGGAAGAACCGAATACGGAGGAGTTGCGAACCATCCTCGGCTCTGCATCGATCATTTTTATAGACGAAGCTCAGCGCATTCCCGGGATCGGACTGACATCCAAAATTATTACTGATCAGTTCAAGGAAAAACAGCTTTCCGAAAACATTTGAAAGAACCTACCGTGCAACGATGCAGGGAATTACCCGGGATAACTTCCGGGAGTTTGTAATGCCGGATGCAATATCCGGGCAAACCACGAAATGAAAGTCACAGCCAAAATCCATGCCAGTTTTCACTGAATGTGGTTTTTCCGGATAAGAAAAATCCATCAAACCTGTTTCTATGACTCAGCTGCCGGCTGACACCGGAGTGGGGACAATTTGGGGCGGTCCCGATTCGTCTGGCGACTGCCCTGCCTGCCGGAGACACCATTGCCTTGCTTCAGCTTTTAGGGGAACCCGCCCCGGGACCAGCATATAGATTCGGGCAATTTTTATTTTACTAAGTATCGTAATAATAGTAGATTCTTTGCCAGGGGTAAACAATTATCCCTGTGGGGACACGAATCCCGGGGACACGAATCACACAAAATGCCAATTTATATGGGGACAATTATGAGCCAATCAGTAAGAAAATACAGCAGTATCTTTTTTCTTATCGTTTCTTTTTCACTGGTAGTTCAACCGCTCAACACTGCATCCAGTGCCTTTTCAGATTCCGATCCGGTTGCGGAAGCAAAGAGTTATGCAGATGATGAAAGCGGAGGCACCTGGTTTTTGATCGGATGTGTCGGTGGGTTTATCGGATATATCGTCGCTACAGCCATCACACCCAATCCGCCGTCAAGAGCGATCGTTGGCAAGGATGAAGAATATGTTGCCACGTTTACAGATACCTATATTTCGGAAGTGCAAAGCACGCGCAGAAGTAATGCCATGTACGGTTGTCTGGTCGGTACCGGGGCAACCCTTGTGCTTTATGCTGCTGTAATTGCTGCTGCCGATGATCCGCTGTAATGCATGCCGGCTGTTACAGCACCTCCCGGCAAAGGCAGCCCTGTTGCTGATTTTTTTTGCCCTTGCCGCAGAGGTGTATGGTCAGAACCAGCCGGATAACATAGCTTTCGAATTCAAGCAAATTCAGAAAGGTGATAACTCATCCGATACTCTGCTGGGCAGGGCATATTATTTTGATGAGTCACTGCACCTGCATGTTCATCATCCGGTAAATCAAATTTCTTATGTCGACGGCGGCAGCATGAAAGTATACTACCCGTACAGCAACCGGGGGTACCACATGTCGTCCGACACTCCGTTTGACCTGCCCATAGTCAATTCCTTAATCGCTTCTCTGAAAGATGATTACGGACTGGCAGCCATCGGCTTTAAGGTGCGGTCCAACAGCACTTCCGGTGACACCTTAATCACACAATGGGAACATGCTTCCGGTTCCGAAAACGGGGTATTTGAAGTTTATCACTCCGGCAATGTCATTGTCAAAGCCCGGTTTGAAGCACAGTCAATATCACTGGAGACTGAGCTGGATGGACACAAAACCATTGATGGTCACGCGATACCGACAAAAATAAGCACATCGCATCAAAATCAGCGCAGCTCTACTCATGAGAAACTCTATTTTGACGAGATCTCGGTAAATCCGGATATTCCCGACTCTGTCCGGAATTTTGCTTTCCCGGAGAACGCAGAAATTGAAACACGGCAATTTTGAAGCATTTACGCTGCATATTCATCCTGCTCTTCTTTTTCAGTATTTCTGCTGATGCCCAGGATCTTTCTGACGATTTTGAGGATTTGAAATCGGCAATTTCTTCGGATCACAGTGATTCCCGCAGTTCCGGCAGCATCGATTCTGGCTCGCAGCTGGTTCTGGCATTTTATCAGAACATGATCTCACCTCACGACAATACATCCTGCCCGTTTCACCCGAACTGTTCCGAGTTTTCCAGACAGGCATTCCGCAAGGAGAATTTCGCAACAGGCTATCTGTTAACATTCGACCGGCTTTTACGGTGCAACGGGCTTCCGGGCATGTATGGCTCCTACCCCCTGGATGAAAACCGGAGATACTTTATAGATCCGGCCGGCAACTATACCTCGTCCGAATAAATGCCCTGCAATAAAAAGACCATCGTATTATTGGCCGCAGGGGCACTTTTTACGTTAGCTTTACTGCCTGTTCCGGCGGCGGCATTATCCCACGGCGGCAACGACTCACTCCGGTCGTTCCCTTTATCGTTCTGGGAGTACCTCTATGAAAATGAGTACTATCAGCCCGTTTCAACGTTAACGGCTTCACTTGAACCTGATGAGTCCGACTGGATTCAAAAAGCGGCATTAGGTGCCTGGTCCGAGTGGCTTCTGAGAAATCATGATTCTGCAACAGGTTTATTACGGAAAATTGTCGAAGAAGCGGATCTGGATTTTGAAGAAAAGAACAGCTATCAAAGGAAACTGGAAGGGTGGTATTTATCCGGGAGGCAGCTGGACGCGTTCAAAAAGTTCAGAGTAAGTCGTAACACCTCTTCAGACGGGCAGGCGCTGCACCACGGATCAGACAACAAAGGCGATCCCCTCACATTGCTGAATACAAGCATATACCATGTTTTTTCGAGAAATCCTGACGAGGCCCGCGATGCATTCTATCAACTTTCGGGTGCTGCTGAAGAGCCCTTTATGGAAAGAACTGAAACAGATAATTTCTACAGGGAGCTGAATGCGTTGCCCTCATCAAAATCCCCTTTCCTGGCCGGTGCATTATCGACATTTGTCCCCGGTTCGGGAATGCTGTATGCCGGAAGGACCTGGGATGCGGCCTACAGCTTTCTCCTTGCAGGCGGGCTGGCGGCTCTCACCGGAGAATCCATTGTAAATAACGGATTGAATCATTACTCTTCGATCATATTGGGAGGACTCGGTTTTTCATTCCACATAGGGAATATATACGGAAGTTACCGCCGTGTTAAAGAGTACAATGAATCGCTTTACTATGATCTTGACAACGCTTCTGACGATATTCTTGACAAGTATTACACTCCCTGAAAACGCATTTGCCGCGTCTGCTGACAGCTCGGTCCGAAAAGCGCAGTCAGCGGCAGAGAAGCAAAAGTATGAGACAGGCATTCTTTGGTACCATCATGCCCTTTACCAGCTTGATGGACAGGACAAAACGGGTTACAAGTCGTACATACACTATAACCTGTCGAAGTTATACTATGCGGAAGGGAAGTACAGCAACTCCATCCGTCACATCCGGGAATCCATCCGGTTTAATACCAGTGAACAGAATGACCCGGTTCTCAGATATCATCTTGGGCGAAGTCTGATTGTAAATCATGAACATGCAACAGGCGAACTGCAGCTGCTGCGATCCCGGATGGCCGCGGAAGATCCTGTTTTGAAACTGCACATAACATTGTATCTCGCCCGTTTATACGGCTATTTAAATGATCTGTATCAAATGGCATATTATCTTAATCAGGCGAAGGAGTTGCAGCTGGAGCTGCCTGATACTATCGATGAACATTTGGCGGAAGCCGGTTCTTATGCCGGCATGGAACCGGTTTACAAATCTGAAAATAAGGCAAAAGTGTTGTCAACCGCTATTCCCGGAGCGGGACAATTATACGCCCGTCAATACACAAACGCTTTGGGTGCAGTTATGGTAAACTCGGCCACCATTGCATTGCTGGTCCGGTCCGTTACCCTTGAAAACTATCATCATACTTTATTGATCGGATCCCTGTTGTGGTGGCGCTACTACGACGGAAACAGAGATAATGCGGCTCACTCAGTGCATGAATATAATAACCGCCAGAGACAGTCAGCCATTCGAAAAGCCATGCAGTCCCTTGACGAGATTTACAGGGAGTCCTTTATGCAGGGCGATATTTCTCTGAAACGTGATGATTTTCTGGGGGCAGAGTAAGGCAGTCTTCCGGACGAGGAAGTCGACCTGACTGGTCGGGCGTTTTTTTGTTTAACAACAAGTGGATTGGTATTTATGACCAGCTCATATCCTGCACCATGAGAACGTAGTAGTCATTTTTTCGACTTGAATTGATGATAAACGATGTCCTTGCATATTTCAGCATGCGGAAAAAATACCCAAATCGGTATTCATGTGATTAAAATCATTGGATTCATAAGGACACATAGAATATTCATGACGATTTAAGTCATGCGACTGTTTCAATGCCACGATCATGAATATTTTGGATGATGATTGCTGTAAAAGCGAAAAAGCACATATTTGTTTCTATAAGTTGTTATAATTAACAATAAATGGAAATAAAATCATGACCTATCTTACATTCAAACAAACCTTGCAGGCATTTCCGGTCTTCTCAGTCAGGGAGATCGAAAAGCATTTCCCCGGCTTCGACAACAGAAGGCTTGTAGAGTGGCAGGAGAAAGGCTACATCCAGAAATTGCGCAACCGGTTCTATCGCTTCATGGATCAGGAGGTTGATGAAGCTTACCTGTTTTACTGCGCGAATACCATCTATGCTCCTTCCTACGTGTCGCTGGAATCGGCCTTGTCCATTCATGGTTTTATACCGGAAGGTGTCTTCCAAATAACCTCCTGCACCACACTTAAAACCAACAGGTTTGATACTCCGATCGCAGCCTTTGCCTACAGGAATGTCAAACCGGCTCTTTTTTTTGGATACCAGCTCCGGAAGTGGAATGCCCGTCACTATGCCATTGCCGGGCCCGAAAAAACGATCATCGACTACCTGTATCTGCACAATGAAATAGAGAGTCCCGCGGATTTTGAAAGCCTGCGATGGAACAAGGTTGAAATTTCAAATCGCTTGTGTAAGGAAAAGCTGGATGCGTATCTGAATTATATAAACTCCAATGCATTGAAAATCCGTATGAACCATTTGAATAGCTATTTGAATGCTGACTACTTGAAGAGATTCAAACCTTCTACCCGGAGCCGTTACGGCGGTTCCCCAGGTTTCTGCTAAGAGAGTATCTGCAATGCAAAATTCTGGAAATTATTTATGACAGCCCGTATGCCAATGGGCTCAGTTTTCTTGGCGGAACTTGCCTGAGAATAGTGCACGGGAATCAGCGATTTTCCGAGGATCTGGATTTTGATAATCTCGCTCTGGGTGAAGCTGATTTTGAAAAACTGGCGGGCATCATTGAAAAAGAGCTGACAAGAGAAGGATTTGAAACCGAAATGAGAACCGTGTTGAAAGGGGTCTGGCACTGCCATATAACGTTCCCCGGGCTGCTGTTCGGGGAGGGTTTGTCCGGCCATAAAGAAGAGAAGTTTCTCATTCGGATGGATACCGAATCACAGCATTTTAATTATGATCCGGAACGGTTTGTACTTAATCGTTTCGAGGTGTTTACCACTGTTTTACTCACGCCATTGCCATTGCTGATGGCTCAAAAATTGCATGCCATCATCAATCGTGAAAGAAATAAAGGAAGGGATTTCCATGATCTGGTATTTCTGATGAGCCGGAATATCAAACCGGATTACTCGTACCTGAAAGAGAAAATATCCGTATCTGATGCCGGGACTTTGAAAAATGCTGTACTTGAGAGGTGCCGGCAGCTGGATATGGATGAGATGGCCGGTGACGTAGAGCCGTTTTTATTTAATCCGTCGGACAAGAAGAAAGTAGTACAATTTCAGGCTGTCGTGCGGCAGTATGCTTTTTGAATTCGTTGTTTATCCGGGTCTCATATAAATAAATCAATACTTTGGTCCAGAATATGATTTCCAACTGCTGATCGGTTTGCCAATAGATTAGGTTACTCCTTTAAATCCTGCATGATCATCAACAAACGCCATATTTTGACCAGAACGCAGACTTCCGGCCATGGGTCTGCCTTAACTTCTGGACATACGACTGATGATCGGACACATTCTTCCAGTCATCAACATCAGCTGCCAGTCGATCCAGCTTTTTGAGATAGCGCACTCCATGATGATAGATGGTCGATTTTCCGCGACGCAGAATGGAATCGAGCAGCGACCGGTAGACAACCAAGGCCGGGAGCGGATAGCCGGATTCTTCGAGGGCTTTCGCTAGTGGCAGCAGGCTATAGTAGTGATCCCCGTCTAGTTGTTCCGCCCGCTCAAGCACATAGTCCCCGGCTTCATCCATAAGGCTCAAATCGACAAGAAAAGCGGCATCGGTCAACGATAGATTTTTATTCGCATGGATCTTCGGTAATTCTTCTTGCACTACGGTATCATGCCGCTCTTTGCCGATCACCTCCAGTAATTCCTTCAGTGCAGTGACAGTACGGCAGCTGCGAAATTTTTTCCAGGCAATTTCTTCCTGTTTCTGTGACTGACCGAGTTGACCGTAAACTTCAAGCAGCATCGTGTCCCGCCGGGATGTTTGAAGGACATCATCATCGCTGATCTTTTCCAGCCACTCCAGAGCGGTTTGAGCATCACCGGATGCCAGATAAACTCCGGCGATATCCAGCCAGGCATTGGCGTTCAGTGATCCCCGGTAAGCTGTACGGGTCCTGAGGAACAGCTCCGGATCCCTGATCTGGCGGGCCAATGACTCTATAAGATGCAGCCAATGTTGTTTTTCGTATTTATCCAACTCCTCATCAGCCGTCTGTTGCATGCGATGGATAAGATAACGAACAACTGATTCCGGAAGGTATTCCGCTGCGCAATGAATCAGAGCATCACGGACGCCATAGGGGTCTTGTTTATTAAGGTCAAATACCAGATCAGCCAGCCACTCTTTGCTGGAACAGCGTTGTGCGTATGTAGAAAATAGTTCAGTGGCGTCATACCGGAACACGTCCCCGACATGTCCGCTGGAGTCATCGCATCTTTCAAAGATCGCTTCGTCGCACTTGAAAAACTTCACAACCAGTTTCGAGCCCATAGCCGGATTCTCTGCTCCCTCTTTGAGAACTTCAAGCAGCTGCTTCAACTCGTGGGAAAATTCGTAAGATTCACCCCATCTGATAAAACGACGTGAACGTTTGAGTCCGGTCAGTTTTGCCTGGAATTTCCTGACATTCTCCCGGGGTGTGGCAATCAGACGTTCCACCAGTTCATCAGCGGTATCATTGTGTCCGGCCAGTTGCAGCAGGGCATCCGCCAGTGACTCCGGGCCCAGTTCTACCAGGCGCTTTCTTTTGGTATTATTTGTACTGGTTTTGGTATCATTCATGATCTTGTCTGCTTGTTCATTACTTGCTGCAGAACTTTTTCGTACAAACGCTTCAAAGAGAAACGACAGAAAACGTCTTCATGATAAGATTTACGGAAAAAACTAGTCATAGGTGGATTACGAAGTAGTGCAATAATTGCATGACCTAAAATAAGCCGACTATTCCAGAACGATATCTTCTTTGATGATACGAGTCAGATCCACCGGTGGCAGGATAAACCGGTTGAATTCGGTATTTTGTGTTTTCTCATGCAGGATGCCCCGAATCGTACCAACCGTGATCATGGCCAAATGTGATGCAAAACCAACTGGCATGGTAATTTTATTTTGCCCGTTATCGGTCAGATTCTCCCATGCTTTTGCTTCCATTTCGAATATGCACTGAGCAGCAATAATCAGAAATGGCTTTTTCTTTTGCTTAAACTGAAATTTACAATTAACGGCAATGGCTTTTTTATCGAAATTATAACCGAATTGTACATGAGTGCTCAGCCCGCTGGACTCTTTTTTGTCAAAAGCCTCTTCAATAATTGCAAACTCCTCCGTATTGATTCGGGCAAGTTTGAAACCAAGAGCTAGTTCTCCCTCTTTTGTCATCCTGTTATCCGGTATTTTGATGAATCATCATTTACGGGCCGTTGTGTCCATTGCTGGCTTTCGATTTTGCTTATTTTTGCATCGGTCTTAAAATGTTTGGCAGAACGAGTTGTTGATATTTCATCATATAGTCTGAACTCAGGCATCTCAAGTTCTGCCTGAAACCCGACAACCTCAATGATCGTAATTCCTAGTACCTTTTCCAGTTTCGATATCGTATCAAGTGTCAGGTTTTCTTTGCCCTTGAGGACCTTGCTCACCTGTTGAACAGAAACACCCAAAAGCTCCGCCAGTGTTTTCTGTTTCATTCCTTTTTCACGAAGAAACTGTTGCAGGAGAATGGCAATATCCCGGGATTTTTGCAGCCAGTCACGATTATCCCTGCGGTAACGAGCTTCTTCCAGCCAGTTTCCACTGTCGTTTTCAATGTTTTCGAAAAACCGTTGTTTCCTTTCTCTTTTATTCATGGATCTGTCTCAATTTCTTCAATGTCGGTTTCATCAAATCCTTCCCGAATCAAATAATCCCTGACCTGAGTCAGCCTTTTCAGCTGATCTTTTGTATGAGATCTTTCCTGCATGGTTCTTGTCAGTTTGATTGCTCCGCCTGTAATGATGTATGTTTCTGCGTTTATTCGTATCGCATATATTCGCAGCCAACTTTTTCTGATGGTTCCATAAGCTTTTGATTTTTGAAATTCCAGCAACCGGTAATCTCCGGGGTTGAGCGGTTTGAATATCGATTGCAGTTGATCTACATCATTTTCAGCAATGGTTAGCAGTTTCTCCTCAAGCTCGCTGGCATCATTTATCACCCGTTTAATTGCGGTTTCGATGGTTATGCGGCTTATAACAGATCTGTTTCGTTCGAAAAAGGCATATAAATAATCAATATCACTCCACCGTTCAAAAATCTGGCGAAATTCCGGGTTGCCAGTTTCCTCATCAACAACGCTTAGAAACGTTTTTTGGTCCGGTATAATACAGACGATTTTCACTTTAGTCAACTTACAGGTTGATTAAATAGTTCCGATATGTATTCTGTCTCTATCTGATTTAGTATCTAATTACATCATTGCACAAAAAAACTGATCGTTAAATGCTTTTTCACTTTTAACCCAGAATAATCCTTTACCACATCTTGTCCAAGGAAATAGAACTCTTCCCGGTGATTTGTTACCTTGCTTCTCATGACACGTCTTGACACGCGATTAGTGACCGCCCTGCTGTCCAGGGACAGCAAGGACGCGACGTACAAGTTCGCCCTGCTGCGGGCCATCGTGCAGTGCGTGACGGAGCAGCGCGCGCATAAGAAGATCGATGCCAATCCTTTCGCTTGGAAAGCGGGTGATGGATCCGTTTCAAAACCCATCCTGCCGAATGCCCCGTACGTGATCAGCTATCCGCTCGGCCTGCTGATCTATTTCTGGATGTTCTACTACTATCCCATTTTTGCCCATCCGGTCTTCATCCCGCAGAAAAACGGCGAGTCGCCGGATCTTAATACCGGACGTACCATCGCATTCAGGCGCGAGTTCAACCACGTGATCGACTATTACCGCGGCAAAGGCGGCCTGCGTCAATTCCGCTACGACCTCATCCACGAGAGCGTCCCCGATGACATCCGCCCCGCGGTACTCTCACTGATGCGCAAAACCCGGTCCACAATCACCCGAATGCCGATGAAGCACCTCGGCTTCTCGATTTTCAATGAGCATTACAGCATGGTCAGGAGCACATCCGGGACCATCCGCGAGCCGTCATACGCCGGGCTGATTCGCGATGCCGGACGATTTGTGATGCACCCGGAGCTGCACGATGTGCTGGACGAGATCGGCACGCTCATCATCGGCCACGATTCGATCATCTACGGCTGGGCGGATTTCACCTGCAGCATTGCCCGGAGCCATGCGCCCGGGTCGGACCTCTCCCGGGAGGATATGATCGCGCTGCTGCATCAGGCAGTGGACATTCCGCGGGATGTGGGGCAGGTGCGGCGGCTGCTGAAGCGCGAGCGGGCCGGCGGGCTGCGGTGCGTATGGTCGGGGCGGGAGATTCGCGGCGATCTGAACATCGACCATGCCCTGCCGTATTCGCTGTGGCAGAATAACAATTTGTGGAATCTGCTTCCGGTGAGCGCGCCGGTCAACAGCAGGAAACGGGACCGGATTCCGACGCCGGGGCTGATCGACCGGAGTGCCGGGAGGATCCGGGAGGTATGGGGACTGTATGCCGGGAATTACGGGAGCCAATTTTACCGGGAGTTGTTTGAGGGGCTGGCGGTGGGTCGCGGAGGTGCTGCGGAGCGTGCCCGCGGGACAAGGGAGCCTGGCGGGGATGTTTCCGGGGATTTTGCCGTGCGCGAAGCTGAAGGCCAAAGTGAGATCGGGCGAGGGGATGAGCTGGACCCGGCTATCGGCTCGCTGAAGCAGATCAGCGCCTACCTGATCGACAAACGGGGGTTTCCGGAGTTTGATTTGTGACAGCCGGAGAGATCCCGATGAGCTTCCGCTGTAGAGCTCATCAAAAGCGATAACAGGTAATTACCGGATGGGAGGAAAGTCTTCCACTTTTGCATTTGAGCCCCGCCCCCTTTCAAGAGTAATATTAATAATAACTTATGCAAATGTACGTATATTTTAATATCATATAGTCTCGCCCTGCACCGTGCAGGCAAACCGGAATTCTTCTTCTCTTTTTCATGGCTTTCCGGCTGCATCGCAAATGTTAAATCCGGAGAAAGATGGCACATCCGATTGAAATTAAAAATGCGTATGAGAGGAACCGGGAGGCGGTGCGCATCCGGCCTTCCCTGGGTAAAAACACAGCGGTGACAAAGATCCGGCTGTTTGACGGTACCACCTGCGAGGTGGAGCACAAGCACTGGAAGTTCAAGGTCGATATCGGAACCGGTGAGGGCGGAAATGATGCCGGACCGGGGCCTGGTATTCTTGAACGCGGTGCCCTGGGCAGCTGCCTTGCCATTGCCTATTCGCAGATAGCGGCGGTTCTGGAGGTTCCGATAGACAACATCGAGGTGCATGTGGAGTCGGACCTGGACGCCCGCGGGATGCTGGGCATTGACGACCGGCCGCCCGGCTTCATCGAACTGAGATATAATGTACACATCGAAAGTCCCGCCGATGAAGCCGATGTGCAGAAGGTTATCGATAAGGCAGACCGGCACAGCCCGGTGCTCGATGACTTCAAACGGGCCATCCCGGTAAAACGGAATATCAGCATTGTAAACTCAAAAGACGCAAAGGAGGCATCATCATGAAACCGGAATTGCAACGACGGGTACAACGATACGGATGGGATAAAGCCGCCGGCTATTATGATAATTCATGGAGGGAACAGCTGAAGCCGGCCCGGGACCGGCTGATGGAAACAGCTGAACTGAAAGCCGGTGAACGGGTTCTCGAGACCGCATGCGGCTCCGGACTGGTTACTTTCCGGATTGCTGCAGAAACGGGTCCGGAGGGAGAGGTCGTCGCCACGGATATCTCCGGAGAGATGGTGGAACAGGCCAAAAATGAAAACGGTTCTCAACACACCCGGAACATCTCATTTATGAGGATGGATGCCGGGCAGCTGGAGCTGGATGATGATCAGTTTGACGCGGCACTTTGCTGTCTGGGCATAATGTACATGCCGGATCCGCTCACATCAATGCAGGAGATGTACCGGGTTCTCAAACCCGGCGGACGGGCTGTTGTGGCCATATGGGGAGAGCGGAAAAACTGCGGTTGGGCGGATATTTTCCCGATAGTAGACAACAAAGTTGCCTCTGATGTCTGCCCGATGTTCTTCCAGCAGGGCACCGGCAATACGATGGAGTATACGTTTCGTGAAGCGGGTTTCCGGGATATCGAATCCAGCCGGTTCAATGTTAATCTGCATTTCACAAGTCCGGAGCATCTGTTGACGGCAGCCTTTCTCGGCGGTCCGGTTGCCCTGGCGTACAACAAATTTGATGAACTGACCCGGGAAGAGGCGCACCAGGAATATCTGGACTCAGTTGCGCCTTATCACAACGGGGCAGGCTATGATATTCCAGGAGAGTTTCTGGTTGTGAAAGGGTACAAGTAGCGGATTTTCCGGGAACTTTCAGGTGCTTTAACCTGGCCACAAACACCTTCAGTTTTTGATGAAAGTACTGCTTCCTGTGTTCTGAGCGGAGATAACAATACTTCCGGATTCACAATTGATTGAAGCAAACCATCATACCGGGCAATATAGTGATTGGCCTTGCCCATAAGTTCAATAAATGCTGACCAATCGATGTTTTGGATTGGTAAATCGGCAGGCTTGTATGGCTGTATTTGTGGTCCACCCATGATAAGCAAAGTTATTTGTGTTCCGAATATAGAGGAAAATGGAACACAAATTTTGTTTTTAGTTTTTTATGGAACACAAATGATACCGGATTCCGATGCCGGAGTTGATCGCCTGACGGTAATTTATCCTGGTTTAGCATATGTAGTTTATACTAATAAAACGGATATTTATGACTAATGCGGATCTATTGCTTACCTTGTGTTATGAGTGAAACCGGATCCAAACCTGAAAAATCGACATCGCCGTCCGGTTCGGCCAGCCGGTCCGGCGCCAATCCGTCACACAATCCGGCCGGTGACCCGTCCCGCGGCCCGGCGAGATGCCCGTTTTGTGCTCCATCCGCCCCGAAGATCATTGAGCAGCGCCTGGCCTATGCCATTCCGGATGCCTATCCGGTATCGGATGGACACGCGCTGGTCATCCCCCGGCGGCACGTGGCCGACTACTTCAGAATGCATCCGGAAGAGAAATCCGCCTGCTGGGAACTGGTGGAGTGGGTCCGCCAGTATCTGCTGGATCGCTACCAGCCGACCGGCATCAACGTCGGGTTTAACTGTGGACGCAGCGCCGGACAGACGATATATCACGCGCATATCCACGTCATCCCGCGCTACGACGGAGACACGCTCAACCCGCGCGGCGGTGTGCGGCACTGCATCCCGGGAAAAGGGGATTATTGAAACTGCATGGCATGAGTACTTCAGCTAATATAAAACCGGCAAGAGCAACGAGCATTCGGTTTACCGCTCATAAAATGGTCGTCCTGCTGGCGGATGGACGTGAACTTGCCGTTCCACTGGACTGGTTTCCAAAACTGCGGGATGCCGGTCAAGCTGAAAGAGAAAAATGGCGGTTGATCGGAATATGACCACCCGTACTATAAAGCAGTCATTATACCTGGTCATTAAATCCAATCCGTGCAAGAGATCGTGCTCAATGATGATCAGCGATTACGGATAATCCTGCCTGGTTGACCGTATCATAATGTCATTCACATGCACATGCGGGGGCTGCTGTACGATGTACTGGATGGCGTTGGCGATATCCTCGGTCTGCATCAACGGCCCAAATTTGTCGTGAAAACTCTGGGTCAGCTCATCACTGTATCCCGCTCCTTCCTGAAACTTGCTGATGACGATGGCCGGTTCGACCAGACTGACCCGGACACCAAGCGGACCGACCTCACGACGCAGCCCTTCCGCCAGCGAATGAACGGCAAACTTGGTGGCACCGTAAACACTGCTGAAAGGCGAAACCATGCGGCCAACCGTCGACCCGATGATAATGATATCAGCGGCCGAGTCGGGGAAGCGGGACTCCTGCAGTTCAACCAGTTTCTTTGCCGCTTTCTGAATCAGAAAAAGCGTTCCGGTAACATTGATATTCAGCACATCCTGAAATTGGGACAAATCGGCATCCTTGACCGATCCTCCCAGCCCACGGCCGGCATTGGCAACAATCACGTCTGCCTGACGACCGAAATGCTCTTCTGCTTTATCAAACAGCGCATCGATGATTTCGGTATGGGAGGCATCCCCCTGAACTCCGCAAAAAGCCGCGCCGTGTTCCTTTTCAAGTGAGTTCAGCTTTTCGCGGTTGCGGCCGTTGCCTACGACGCCGTATCCGTTGCGGATAAATGTTTCAGCCGTTGCCTCACCTATTCCGGAAGTGGCTCCGGTTACTATCGCTATGCGTTTGAAATTGTCAGCCATACGTGATCCTGTATAAGAAATGAACAAGTAAATCTTCTGTTACCTGTCGAAGATAAAAAAAAAGCAGGCCGGGTTATTCAATTTGATGCCGGAAATAGAATATTCTGTAAATACATTCTGAAAAATAGTGTATAATATGTAAAATCAAGTACCTGACAATGATAAGTGATATGTGAGAGAAAAAGCGCCACCTCTTATGACAAAAAACGTCCTGTCCCCGTCATCACTGGCACGCCTCGCATTTCTGGTTTTAGCTGTCTGTATAAGCCTTTCAGGATGTGCGGTCACATCCGACCCGGAAAACTCCGGCGGCGAAATTCTTGCCTCGACTACAAACTGCGATTTCCGGATTTCCGGAAATGCAAAATGGCTGCAATATATTGGCGAACAGTCACCTTATCATCAATCCGAAGAAAGATATTCCGAGCAGCAGCGCACATCGTTTCTGATTGATCTGGAAACAGGCGAAAACTATCCTGTTGAACCGGATGCCGCTGTGCGCAGCCGTATTGCGGAGGGACTGGGGCCGGACGGACTTGGCTGCTTCAGTCCCGATCAGACCAGGCTCTATTTCAGATTTACGGATATGAGCGAGTTTAACAGATCGGAACAGGAAACACAGGAAACAGAAGATATTCAGGACGATGCACCCCGAGACGGGGCATCAGCAGGGTTTTCGGTACCCGGAGGACGAGTCACCCGCTATCACTATGTCGTGGATCTGACCGAAAAACCTTTTATCATCAGAGAAACCGATCATATTTCGTGTTCTGAATCGCCTGATGCCGTCAAGCCGGACATTTCGGTCCGCCGGGAATCCGACAGGCGCATTGAAATCTACTCACATGACGGAAGAAAACTGGCCCGTCATCGTCCACGGGGATGGCTCAGCAGAAGAATCGGCATATGGGAATTGCACGGGCACAGGATTTCAAGTAACTGGAAAAGAGATTATTCCCTGTCGCCAGACGAAAACTTTCTGGCCTACCGGATCAGCGAAAGTAGTCCGATCGGATTTGCGTCACCCACCGCCGGATACATGCTGGACCTGTCCCAACGGTACAGACAGGATCCCCTGTTTTTGGCAGCCTCGGTCTACGCCATGGACTGGGACAGCAACGGGCTCTTTTACGCCTGTACCAGCCACAGTAAGCACAGAAATGTCATCGTCCGGTGGGATCCCGGCTATACGTTTGCAAAAACATCAGCAGGGCTCTAACTTCCTGATCTGATAATGCGTTGGTGTATAAACCTGTATCCGGAAATGTGCCGTTTCCATCATGACACAAGAAGATCACAATCCAGAAAACATGCAAAACGATCAGCACAAAACTGATCAGACATCCGGCAAGGAGAAGCAAAACGAATCAGACAGCAGATCTTCAGAAGAGGATTTGTTTCGGTTCCGGAATTTTGCCAGGCATATCCTCTCGGATGTATTCGACCTGGAACGCGGATTCCCCGGCACATTCATGGACCTGTTTCGCCGGCCGGATGCCGTGGTTTATACCCGCATGACGCCGCGCAATTCTGCCCGAAATTCGATTATCCTTGAGGTTTAATGATTTTTTACTATCTATAAATAGAGATATTGCACTTTGCAGGTGTATTAACCCCTTATGTCATGAACCGGCCTGGTAACATAGCCGCCAAACGGTTTTTCCGACACTGCCGGACATGCACGACCGGTCACTTCTCTCCGGCCTCCCCGGTCGTATTGTCTGTGCTGTTTTTATCTGCCGCGCTCCTCGCCGGATGCGATCTGATGCGCGCTGATTCCGGTGACCGGGAACAACCCGGACGAACGCTCGATGAAGCTGCCGGCATTATCTGGACGCTGGAACGGTGGGATACCGGCGAAACAGATCTCCGCCGCGATGATCTTCCCGATTTCAATCTGGTGTTCAATGACAGCACCCATTTCCAGGGTGACGATGGCTGCAATAAATATTATGGCGAGTTTACTGTCGAAAATGACTCCGTTAATCCATCCGCCGTTTACAGTACTCAAATTGCCTGTGACTTTGCCACTTTTCCATACGACCACCTGACACAACCTTTTTTACCGGAGTTCGGACACGATGAGTTGACCATTAAATCCGGCGATGGAATCTACCACTACCGCAGCAGCCATCCCGAAGAGGTCGCCGGCACCCCGATGGTGGCCACCCGCTGGCGTCTGAGCGGATCGACGGACCGGGAAATCGACAATTTTGAAGGTAACATGACCCCGGAGCTTTCGCTGAATGCCGACCGGACGTTTGCCATCAACTGGTATTGGGATGCCGACGATTCGGTCTTCGATTCCTACCGTATCAAGGGGTACTGGGGCATCGCTGAAGACGGAGAATTCCGGTTTTACGAAACGGGCAGCCGCGGCGGTTCGGCCGGGCAGTCACAGGTCATGAGCCGGCTGACGAACGTTACCTACTACCGGGTGGTTGACCGGCAACTGGTATTGTTCGATGAGGAATCCGGCGATGAACATCGTTTTCGTCCGGATCAAAAAGATTAATTACTATTGATTCGGATATTGCTCACACCACACATAAGAGTCATCGCCCGTGCATAGAGAGTAACGACCTGTCCAGATACCACTCACACTATTTTACCAGTGTCATTTGCCGGGTTATTACCTCATCGCCGGCATAAAGGCGGTATATGTATATACCGGATGTCAAAGTTGAAGCATCAAACGAAGTCTCGTGATGACCTGCAGACACCTGTTCGTTCACAAGGGTTGTCACTTCCTGTCCGAGGGTATTGTAAACACGGATTTCTACATTGGTTGTTTCCGGCAACTTGTAGGAAATCGTGGTTACAGGGTTGAACGGATTAGGATAGTTTTGTCCCAGACTGACCTCTTCCGGAAGGTCTGCCATTTCTTCTCCCGAAGTGCTCCGAATCACATGCAGCAATCCCGTTACTTCATCATAACCGGTTGATATGGTATGCTCGTATTCACCCGGTTCGGATGGAGCTTCAACCTCAAATGAAATTGTGGCGGACTCCTCAACCTCAAGCTCAACAGATTTGGTTTGAATTGAGTCTTCATCAATCAGAAGAACTACTTCCGCAACATCTGTGACATTACCGGTATTGATGACATCGGCGGTGATTGTCAATTGCTCTTCAGGATCTGCTTCGGTTTCCTCCGGATCCAGATCGGAAACTTCAAAGAACGGACGTGGTTTCACATCAACCTGTATGTCATAGCTGGATCTGATTGTGGTGTCATTGACTTCCCAGGCCTCCAGCCCCTCATATGTATCCGGATCCAGGGTCTCGGTTTCCTCGCCGTCCAGCAGCTCAAATGTACTGACCCCTTCGCCGTCCTCAAAGTCAATGGCAACGCGCCGGGGATCATCATCGTAAGGATGCTCGATGTCAAAGTTGGATAAGCGGTCATCACCGGTGGTGTAGGGATCGCCGTTGATGTCGACCGCATCAACGAACTCCACCTCCAGCGGATCGCCCTGCTGGATCGGGTCCTGCACCGGTCGGATCGTGAACTCGGCCAGGCGCGTGGCGACGATCTCTATGTCATAGCTGGATCTGATAGAAGCATCGCTAATGTCCCATGCTTCAAACCCTTCGTAAGTGTCCGGATCCAGGGTTTCGGTCTCGTCCCCGTCGAGCAGCTCAAAGGTGCTGACCCCTTCGCCGTCCTCAAAGTCAATGGCAACGCGGCGGGGATCATCATCGTAAGGATGCTCGATGTCAAAGTTGGATAAGCGGTCATCACCGGTGGTGTAGGGATCGCCGTTGATATCGACCGCATCAACGAACTCCACCTCCAGAGGATCGCCCTGCTGGATGGGGTCCTGCACCGGACGAATAGTGAACTCGGCCAGGCGCGTGGCGACGATCTCTATGTCATAGCTGGATCTGATAGAAGCATCGCTAATGTCCCATGCTTCAAACCCTTCGTAAGTGTCCGGATCAAGGGTTTCGGTCTCGTCCCCGTCGAGCAGCTCGAAGGTGCTTACCCCTTCGCCGTCTTCAAAGTCAATGGCAACGCGGCGGGGATCATCGTCATAGGGATGTTCGATATCAAAATTGGAGAAGCTGTCATCGCCGGTGGTGTAGGGATCGCCGTTGATGTCGACCGCATCAACGAACTCCACCTCCAGCGGATCGCCCTGCCGGATGGGATCCTGCACCGGTCGGATCGTAAATTCGGCCAGGCGGGTTGCTACGACCTCGAAATCGTAGGTGCTGCGTATCGTGTTGTCGCTGATGTCCCATGCCTGCAGACGCTGATAGGTGCCTGGATCCAGGGTTTCGGTCTCGTCCCCGTCGAGCAGCTCGAAGGTGCTGACCCCTTCGCCGTCCTCAAAGTCAATGGCAACGCGGCGGGGATCATCGTCATAGGGATGTTCGATATCAAAATTGGAGAAGCTGTCATCGCCGGTGGTGTAGGGATCGCCGTTGATGTCGACCGCATCAACGAACTCCACCTCCAGCGGATCGCCCTGCCGGATGGGATCCTGCACCGGGCGTATGGTGAATTCGGCCAGGCGCGTGGTCACGATCTCAATGTCGTAGGTGCTGCGGACCCTGACGTTGTTGACATCCCAGGCCTGCAGATCCTCATAAATACCTGGGTTCAGGGTTTCGGTTTCCTTTTCGTCCAGCAACTCGAACGTGCTGGTCCCTTCGCCGTCCTCAAAAGCCAGGGCAAAGCGGCGCGGTTCTTCATCATAGGGATGCTCAATATCGATATTGGTGAAGCTTCCATCGCTGGTGGAGTAGGGATTGCCATCCATATCGACCGCATCAACGAACTCAACCTCCAGCGGGTCGCCCTGCTGGATGGGATCCTGCACCGGGCGGATGGTGAATCCGGCAAGCTGTGAAGATCGAGTAGTATTGTCCCTCTCGGGATTTATGTTTTCAGAACTTTCATTACTCCAGGCAACGGTGTTCAGGGCCGATCCGAAAATCAAAGCAAAAATGAAAAGTGCGACAAAAAACCCATTAGCGTATTGAAAGCTCCTTTTGTAATTATGTGTCATATTAAATCCGTGTACTAAGTGAATAGTCATGCTTTTTTTAATCTCTTCGTTCTCACGCGAAGGCTAATCATCTCATTGATAAATTTCAAGTTGTCCTGAAATCCGACCGTATGGCCATCCCGACGGCACGTTGCGGGATCGGGATGATATGCACATGGTTTCAACAAGCCTGCAATGGCTTAATACCAGCCGTCGGAAACCGGTCAAATGAATACCGACTTCACCATCGTGATTTTCCTCTGCTTCTTTCTGCTGCCGTCAAAAAAGCAGGCATCCAACTGGTGAATGATTGTATATCCCTTGAAAAATATGGAATGTAATTTCCATAATTTAATATAAATTTGGAAGTAGACTTCCATAATTTGTTTAATTTTGTTACATTATTGAAGTGCAATCGCCCCGCACACACACATATATATACTTCATTATCAATAATTAACCTGAACAATGGTTCGACGAAGCATTCAGGATCATATCAATAAATTTCTGTTCAAAGGCAAGGTCATCATTTTGTACGGGGCGCGCAGAACCGGTAAAACCACCCTCTCAAAAACCATCCTCTCTGAATTCGGCGATGAAGGTCGTTACATCAATTGCGAAGTCCTTCAATACAGACAGGCACTCGATACCACCAACACGGCCTTGCTGAATGACTTTTTGGGAGATTACCGGATCATTGTACTGGATGAAGCTCAGAGTTTACCCAATATCGGCCTTATCCTGAAAGTGCTCGCAGATACCCGGCCTGATCTGCAGATTATTGCGACTGGTTCTTCATCTTTTGATATGGCCCAATCTGTCAGCGAACCGCTGACCGGACGATCCCGCACCTTTATCCTGTATCCTTTTTCCCTGACCGAGATATCGCAGGAAACACATCCGGTTGATTGGGGTGCGCGGCTTAAAAACATCTTGCGTTTTGGTATGTACCCGGAGGTATACGGACAATCTGAGGAAATGGCCATCGAAGAACTGCGAGATATTGCAACCAACTATCTGTACAAGGATGTGCTGCAATTCAACCAGCTCAAACGCTCTGACCTGCTTTTCAAGCTGCTTCAGGCTCTGGCATTTCAGACAGGTCATGAAGTATCATACGGGGAGCTGGCCAAATTACTGGGCGAGAATCATCATACTGTCAGGAATTATATAGAACTTCTTGAGAAGAGTTTTGTGATTTTCCGTTTGAGTTCGTTCAGCCGGAACCTGCGTAAGGAACTTTCAAAATCATTCAAGGTCTACTTTAATGATAATGGAATTCGTAACAGCCTGATCAACAACTTCAACCCGCTTGAACTGCGTGATGACACCGGGGCACTTTGGGAGAACTTTTGCGTAACTGAGCGTATGAAGCTGTTGCACAATCAGCGCCGGTTTCCTAACCGGTTTTTTTGGCGGACCTATGACCGCAAGGAGATTGATTACATTGAGGAGGCCGGCGGAAAACTTGCAGCCGTTGAATTCAAATGGAATCCGGCGGCAAAAGTCAAAAAGCCGTCCGAATTTCTTAAGACGTACCCAAACAGCAGTTTTCAAGTTATCCACCGCGATAATTACCGCGATTTTTTGTTATGATGCACATTGCGAGTTCATTTGAGGTAATCCGTCCATCATATCCACCCTGAATTCCATTCTTCAATACCAAACCAATCCGTCCTCCATATCCTGACTCACACCCATCCACCATTATCTCACGCAGGTGACCCATATGGCAGCGTACCGAATCCAGGAGTTCCCGAAATCGCGACTGGCGGCCATTGACATCCTGGAGGAAGGGCAGGCGAAAACATCACATTGGCGGGCTGATCGTGTTGATCGGTCTAGGCTATTTCATCGTTACCAGGGCCAGGCGCATATCCCGCAGGTCGGTTTCGAGGAATCAGAACTCCAGGTAGTCCCCGGCTGTGCACACGCGGATCAGCGAATGCCGGTAATCACGCAGATTCCGCGTGATGATCGCATCCATGTTACCGGATTCAAGAGCGGCAAAATGCTGCACTCCGTCCTCCAGATCCCTGAAATCCGACCGTAAGGCCATCTCGACGGCACGTTGCGAGATCGGGATGATATTCACATGGTTCAACAAGCCTGTAATGGCATTTCGTGCGACCCTGGCGTCACCGTATTTGACAAGCATGTACCAAGCTGTGGTCACGCTTGTGGCGGTAGTGTACAAACGGACCAGCTTATTATCGGCTTGCTCAAACAACCTGATCGCCTCCCGGTGATATGGTTCGCGACGGGCCAGGATATCGATCAGAATGTTGGTGTCCACAAACAGATTTTTCATCCAATATTCTCAGTCCTGTCAGCAGATGATCCGGTTACCGGTGGCGATCAAGCCGATGATCCCGCAGTGTTTTCTTTTCATTGAAGTCGTCCGGAACGCGCACAACCCCGTAAAATTCGGCGAATTCAGCCGGTATGGAATCATCCGTCATCTCGTCCCGATTAGCGATTCCTGTTTTTTCGGAAAGATACTTCTCAACCATGTCCGACACGGAAGTTCCGCTTCTCCGCGCATGCTCCTTGGCCTGCCGGATTACCTCCTCATCCACGTACAGTGTCAATTTCTTGTTTTTATTCGCCATAACATGCTTATACGTATACTATTAGTTTATACGTATACTAATATATCCAACCCACAAATGCAACTACTAATGAGTACTGTTATGTGCCCTCTGTGCGTATTTCCCGTGCAACCAATCTTATATTGTCCAGATTGACGAAATCAGGATGTTTGGCCATATTACACGTGTCACTTATATTTTACACGTGTGCAAGCAATCATGAAGAAAAAACTGACACTGGTGATCGATGACGAGGTAATTGAACGCGCCAAGCGTCATGCCCGCGCACAAAACACATCCGTCTCGGATATGGTTGAAAGCTATCTTGCAGAGCAGACGCGGGAGGAGGCTTGGAGTCCGCCGGCCGGATCGGTGCTGGTCCGGCTCACCGGTGCGGTAACACCCGACGCCACCGCGGCAAGCGATGACGAGCGGCTTGAGCGGGCTTTGCGGGAGAAATATGGCTGAGCGGGTCTTGTTCGATGTGAATGTCCTCCTTGATGTGCTGGAAAGCCGGCAACCACACATCTCGGGATCAGGCCCTGCCCTGCAACTCGCGGCTTCGGGTCGCATCAAGGGGTTCGTTGCGGCATCCTCGGTCGATACGCTTGCATTTATGATCCGGCGAAATGCGACATCCGCACACACGAACGCCGTACTGGAGGATCTGCTGGAAATCCTGGAGGTGGCGCCGGTTACAGGCGACATCATTCGCGCCGCACTCAAAGCCCGCTGGAACGGCACGGAGGACACTATTATTTACCATGCTGCGCTGGAGGCGGGATGCACCCGGATCGTGACCCGAAATGTGCGTGATTTCCGCACCGGTGCGGGTGATATCGAAGTAATTCCACCGGAAAAATTACGGGGATAATCTCCCATCCACCTTATCTCAAAAAGGTGACCTATATGGCAGCATACCGAATCCGGGAGCCGGATTATGAAGTTCTTGCAGCCGGTCAAAAAGTCGCTGGAGCAGGAGAATCCAGTATGGGGTCTGTTATCCATGAAGATGAGATCACATCTCCGATAGAAGGAGTGTGGCAGGATGGTTGAAGAAGTTGATCCCGGATACCAAAAACACTGCTCTGGCGTTCCGTTGCGTGCAAGTCGTTTGTAATCCTGACTGAATACACGTATATTTAAGAAAATACGTGTTCCATGAAACAAAAGTTAACTCTGACTGTTGAATCTGATGTGGTGAGACGAGCTAAAAAAATGGCTCGCAAGAAGGGTATTTCTGTATCGCAAATGTTTGAGGAGGCATTCCAAACGTATGACGTGAATCCCATCGAGACAGAAACCCAAAAAGCAGCCAGGCGACTGCTGTCCCTTTTGGAAGAAGCTGAGGCAGTGCAGCCACTTGACGATAAAGAACTGCTTAAACGTCATATTGAGCGCAAATATGGTTGATGTTTTTTTGGATACGGATGTTGCTTTTGACCTCATTTCCAAACGGGAGCCTTTTTTCACTGATGCGCTTCCGCTGCTGCAAATGGCTGGCCGGCAGCAAGTCCAGCTCCAGATATCAGAAGCGTGCCTGGCCACTCTTATGTACCTTAGCTTCGACATCTACAAGCTTGAAAATGCCGGGGGAAGATTACTTCATTTCGTAGAAGCCTGTGAAGTGTTCAGCGGAGGGAAATCTGTTTTCATACAGGCCATAGAATCGGAATTCACGGACAAGGAGGATGCCCTGCAATATTACATAGCGTTGCGCCACCACAGCGATTATTTTCTCACCAGAAACACGGACGATTATAAATATGCTTTGCAACGGCTTCCGGTCTTTTCACCGTCCGGTTTTATACGCATTGCTGATTTTTGACACTGCCTTTACCATCATTTGAAGATTGGTTTACACGCCGCAAATAGCTACTTTTTTAATGGCCATGCAGAATCCAGCCTGCGATGGCTTAATACCAGCTGTCTGAAACCAACCAAATGAACACCGTCTTCACCATAGGGATCTTCCTCTGCTTCTTCCTGCAATTCCTGCTGCTGTCGAAAAAGCAGGCGTCTATATCCGACCGGATCCTGGGCGTGTGGATGTTTTTCATCGGCCTGCATCTGTTCAGCTATTACCTCTACTATCTGGGATACTGGGACAGATATCCGCATCTGTCCGGCATCCACCACCCTTTCCCTCTGCTGCATGGCCCGTTTCTGTACCTTTATGTGCTTTTCTCGCTCAAAAGCGACCAGCGATTGCGCTGGAGGGACTACCTCCACTTCAGCCCTGCACTGCTTTTCTATGTCTACATGATCCCGTTCCTGTTTTTCTACTCCGCAGAAGAGAAGCTCATGGTAAACCACGGGGAGGTAGATGATTACGCCGGTTTCATCGTCTTTTCGCTGTTCGCATTCTTTGCCTCCGGCCTCGGCTACGCCATCGCATCCTACCGGATGCTCAGCAGGCACGAACACCTGACCAGCCAGAATTTCGCGTACAGCGAATCGATCGACATGGGATGGCTCAAGTATTTCATCTGGGGCATCGGCATGATCTTTCTGGTAACCGCGGTCGTGATCCTGTTCGAGTGGAGCATGGGAGTGAATTTCGGGTTCAACACCGACCTGGTTCTGTACGTGCCCCTCGTCGGCTTCATCCTGTTTCTGGGATACTCGGGCATCAGACAAAAAAACATTTTCGCCGATGGAACCAGCCAGATCCCGCAGATCGTGGAGCCGAAATTACCAGGGGAGTATGTCAGGTCGGGACTGAAAACGGAGCTCGCGCAGCAGTACCATCAGAAACTGCTCGACTACATGAGCGCGAACAAACCCTACCTCGAGCCGAAACTTTCCCTCGGCCACCTGGCCCGCGAACTGGACATTTCCGCCAACCACCTGTCGCAGATCATCAACCAGTACGAGGAGAAAAACTTCTTCGATTTTGTGAACACCTACCGTGTGAATGAATTCAAGCAGCGGGTCGCCGATCCGGCCAACAGCAGCTACAGCATCCTGGCCATCGCGCTGGATTCCGGATTCAACTCCAAATCCTCTTTCAACCAGGTGTTCAAAAAGGTCTCGGGCAAAACTCCGTCGCAGCATATTTCCGGAGCGTAAACCCTGACCCTATCCCTGCCCTCCCTCCTTTTGGATGCGGCCGATCATTGACAGACACCTTGCCATTCCATTGGACTCCGTCCGTCCTGAGAGATGCCATTTTATGATGTTGGATACTATCCTATGCTGAGGATTACATCCCAAGCTGATGGATATCATATCATCCCGATGCGATACCATTTCATGCTTTAGGTTGCGGCCCCATGCCTGTGGCAGCGTCCAACCCAGAAGTGCAGCGTCCAACCCTGCAGGGCTGGACCGGTACGGAAGTACATGCCTGTACGCCTGGACGATCTTCAGATCCCATCTTGCCATATTTACCGCAGTTGACGCAACAACCGTGGAACACGATCAAAAGACTGCGATATGAACCGGCAAAACACACTCATTAAAATCATCCGCTACCTGCTCCTCGGGGCCATCTGCCTGATCAGTTTGGCGATCATGGCCTTCATCCTCTGGATACACACAGTCGGCGGATCACGCTGACAAACCAATCCACCCAAACCAGGAAATATAACCCATGGTACGAATCATCCTTCTCAGCTTCATTCTGGCGGCAATTTTGCTGCTCACCATCGTCCCGGAATCCCGGTCTGAGTCAAACACCCAAACCGCGCAGAGTACCCAAGCCACTCAGACTAGTCAAACCGCACAGACCACACAATCCCAACCGATCACCCAAACCATCAAGGGCACCGTCTATGACATCCAGACGCGCGAGCCGCTGATCGGTGCCACGGTGGTCATACGCGACAGCCAGCCTCTTAGGGGCGCATCGACCGATGCCGGGGGCAGCTTCCGCATACCCGGAGTGCCGCTGGGCCGGCACACGCTCCAGGTGAATTACATCGGCTACGAACCGGTGATCATCCCCGAGGTGATGGCCACATCCGGAAGGGAGGTCGTGGTGGATGTCGGCCTGCGTGAATCTATCGCCGATATGGGCGAGGTAATCATCACCCCGAAAATCCGGAAGAACAAGCCGCTGAACGCCATGGCCACGGTGAGTTCGCGGTCGTTCAGCGTGGAGGAAGCGCGGCGGTATGCGGGCGGCATGGACGATCCGGCCCGGCTGGTATCTGCGTTCGCCGGCGTTGCGGTCGGCAACGTCCAGGACAATGCCATCATCGTGCGGGGCAACAGCCCGAAGGGCATCTCATGGCGGGTGGAAGGGGTGGAAATCCCCACTCCGCACCATCTTCCGGGTGGCAACGTGGCCGGCGGAGGCGTGGTGACCATTTTCAGCAGCCACATGCTGGACAATTCCGATTTCCATACCAGCGCCTTCCCTGCCGAGTACGGCAATGCGCTGGCCGGGGTCTTCGACATGAACCTGCGCACCGGCAACAGCACGGTCCATCAGCACACCTTCCAGGCCGGGACTCTGGGACTGGATATCGCATCCGAAGGGCCTATTGTGCCGGGTTCGAACGCATCCTACCTGTTCAACTACCGGTACTCGACACTGGGACTGCTCACCGACCTGAATGTGATCCCGACAGATCAGGAGTTCCGGTATCAGGACCTCTCCTTCAAGTTCAACCTGCCCACGCGCAATGCCGGCACGTTTTCCCTTTGGGGACTCGGCGGCATCGACCGGATGGCCCAGCCGCTCGAGACCAATCCGTTGATGTGGGAGAACGACTGGGACCGGGTTTCGTTTGACTGGGACATCCAGATGGGAGCGGCCGGACTTTCGCACCGCCTGCTTACCGGCAATAGGACATATGTCAGCACCACGCTGGCCGCAACGGGTACCCGAAACAGCATGGTGACGATCCGGCAGGATGATGACCTGGTTCCCCACGACGACCTGAATGCGGTCGACAACTCTGGCAAGCTGAGCCTCGGATCTTATATCAGCCACACGTTCAGTCCGAGGGTTTCCACAAAGACCGGTTTAACCGTCAAAAGACTGCAGTACAACCTTGCCATGAGCAGCACCATCGACAGCGATCCGTCGACCTACCGGAATGTGATCGATGAAACCGGAAGCAGCCACGAGGTGGAGTTTTATTCGCAGTGGCGATGGGACCTGGCGCAGAACCTGGTGCTGAATGCCGGGGTGAACAGCGGGTACTTTGCGCTAAATGAGGCCTTCTGGGTGGACCCGAGGATTGCGCTGCGCTATGATCTCCATGACAGCCACTCCCTGAGCCTGGGCTACGGCAGGCACAGTCAGCGGGAGGAGCTTAAGATTTACATGATCCGGGCTGAAGCGAGCAGGGCCGCTGCGCTCCCGAACAGGGACCTGCGACTCTCCGGTGCACACCATTTTGTGCTGGCCTGGGATTGGCAGATCAGCGACAACATGCGGATGAAGGTTGAGCCCTATGCCCAGTTCCTTTTTGATGCACCCGGCATCGCGGACAGCTCCTTCTCCATGATCAACTTCAAGCAGGACTGGTTTTTCAGTGATATCCTGGAGAACAATAGCATTGGCCGGAATGTAGGGCTGGATGTGACCTTCGAGCGGTTCCTGCACAACGGATACTACTTCCTCGTCACCGGATCGGTTTTTTCGTCGCGATACAAAGGCGGCGACGGGGTATGGCGTAACACCCGCTTCAACAAGGGTTACGTCGCCAACGCACTGGTTGGAAGGGAGTTTGCCCTCCGTGACGGCCGCAGGATCCTCGGCGTGAACACCCGGTTTAATGTTGCGGGCGGGGAGCGGGTCAGTCCTATACTGCAGGAGAAATCCCGGGAACGCGAGCTGGTCTTCTTCGATGAAACCCGTGCCTTCAGCAATCAGCTGCCTTCGTTGGTGTACGCCGATTTGTCATTGACATGGCGCCTTAACCGTCCGGGATACTCAAGCATCTGGGCCGTGCAGGTCAAAAATGCACTCGGCAGGGCCATGCCGGAAGGATACAACTACAGCTACAGAACCCAAAGCGTGGTGCTGGACAAAAGCGTGGTTGTGGTCCCGGGTATCAGTTACACAATTGAATTTTAGATCAGATGATGTGACATGACCGGACAAGCACGTCATTTACAAATCATATGGGGGCTTCATTAGTCATTGATATTTTTTATATTTGATCCTTGCTGAAGTACGGAATCCGGATGAGTGTCAGCACCCAATTGGCCGCATATGACCTCATTCCTGCAGACTGCTGAGTATGCAGCCCGGCCGCACTTCCTTTCAATATTAGGACTGTAAAATGATGCCCTCCAAACAGACGGACCGGCATCCAATCTGTATCGCTGGATTTATATGTTATTAGGTATACTACGGGAAAACAGAGCCGGAGAAACCCGCGTTGCGCTGTCACCGGATGGCGTTTCTGCGGCAAAAAAGCTGGGGCTTGAGGTCGGAATCGAAGCCGGCGCAGGAAGCCGCTCATTCTTCAGTGATGAATCCTATCAAGTACAGGGTGCCCGAATTTTCCACGACCGCTCAGAACTTTTGGCCGATGCCGATATCGCGGTGCAGGTCAATCCGCCCGATGAAGATGTTATAACGCAGCTGAAAGCAGACACTGTATGGATCAGCTTCATGAGTCCGGGTGAAAACCAGGACCGGATCCGCAGCATGGAATCGGCCAATGTCACGGTGATGTCCATGGAGTCCATCCCGCGAATTTCGCGTGCTCAGAGCATGGATGCGCTCTCATCGATGGCATCCATTGCCGGCTACAAGGCGGTGCTGGTTGCTGCATCCGCCCTGGGTAAATACATGCCGATGATGATGACCGCCGCCGGCACCATCCCGCCTGCAAAAGTGCTTGTGCTCGGGGCTGGTGTTGCCGGTCTGCAGGCCATTGCAACAGCCAGAAGGCTTGGTGCGGCCGTGGAAGCTTTTGATGTGCGTTCTGCCGTCAAAGAACAGGTTGAAAGCCTTGGAGCTGCGTTTGTTGAAGTGGAGATGGACGAAGATGCCGAAGGGGAAGGCGGGTATGCGAAGGAACTGGATCAATCCAGCCGGGAAAAACAGCAGGAGCTGATCCACAAACATGCCGCGAAGTCGGATATTGTCATCACCACCGCCCTGGTGCCGGGAAAAAAAGCGCCGGTTCTTGTAACCGAGCCCATGGTCAGGGATATGATGCCGGGATCAGTGATTCTCGATATGGCCGCCGGCCAGGGTGGCAACTGCGAGCTCAGCAGGCCTGACGAGGAGATTGAACAGCATCAGGTTACGATTTTCGGTCCGACCAACCTCCCGGCAAGCATGCCGGTGAATGCAAGCCGGCTGTACGGGAAAAATATCCTGGCGCTGCTGGGACACCTTATTAAAGACGGCAAAATGACATTTGATTTTGAAGATCAGATCACCAGAGACACCATACTCACCCATAACGGAAAGGGGGGCAGGTGATGGAAACACTCATATTCAACCTGTTTATATTCATCCTCGCCTGCTTTGTCGGATTTGAGGTCATATCCAAAGTTCCCACGACACTGCATACCCCGCTGATGTCCGGCGCCAATGCCATTTCCGGCATCACCGTTGTGGGCGCCCTGGTAATCGCGGGCTCCTCTGATTCGGCGCTGAGCACCTGGCTCGGTTTTGCAGCCCTTGTTTTTGCTACCATCAACGTTGTTGGGGGATTCATGGTGACTGACCGGATGCTCGGAATGTTCAGAAAAAAGGAGGGTGACCAATGAGCAATTTACTGCCGGATTACATGCAGACATGGGTGCCTGACCTGATTCAGCTGGCGTATCTTATTGCTTCTGTGCTGTTTATCCTGGGACTGAAGCGCCTCAGCTCACCCGACACGGCCCGCACAGGCAATCAGATGGCTGCAACCGGAATGCTGATCGGCGTGGTTGTGACCCTGCTTGATCAGCAAATCCTCACATTTGAATACATCATAGCCGGAGTGATCATCGGAGCGGTGGCCGGGACTTTTATTGCCCGCACGGTACCGATGACCGATATGCCGGAGATGGTGGCCATGTTCAACGGATTCGG
This sequence comes from Natronogracilivirga saccharolytica, assembly GCF_017921895.1. Classification (NCBI taxonomy): domain Bacteria; kingdom Pseudomonadati; phylum Balneolota; class Balneolia; order Balneolales; family Cyclonatronaceae; genus Natronogracilivirga; species Natronogracilivirga saccharolytica. Next base: position 448,776 of record NZ_JAFIDN010000002.1, on the reverse strand, counting down.
CGGAATCGCATCCGCACTGGTTGCCAGCGGCGAATACTTCCGGTTCAGCGATGCGGATCCGGGAATGCAGGCTGTGATAACCGTATCCCTCAGTGTACTGATCGGCTCGGTCACCTTTACCGGAAGCCTGATGGCCTATGGAAAACTGAGCGGACTCATCAACGGAAATGCCACAAGGTTTGCCGGGCAGAGGTGGATAAATCTGGGCATCCTCACAATTATTATTGTTGCTGCCGGATTCTTTGCTGCCGGTGTTGATCCCGTTACGGCCTTTGCCGTTCTGGCCGGACTTTCCCTGCTGCTGGGTATCCTTTTTGTGCTGCCGATCGGCGGAGCTGACATGCCGGTGGTGATATCCCTCCTCAACTCACTGTCCGGACTTGCCGCATCGGCTACCGGATTTGTGCTCGACAACAACCTGCTGATCATCAGCGGGACGCTTGTCGGTGCCGCCGGACTCATTCTGACCATGATCATGTGTAAAGGCATGAACCGGACACTGACTGATGTTCTGTTCGGAGCATTCGGAGGCTCCATGGAGGCCGGAAGCGAAACCGATGGTGATAAAACCATACGGAAAGTGCAGGCCGATGATGTTGCCGTGATGACGGCCTATTCCAAACGGGTGATTATCGTGCCCGGCTATGGCCTGGCTGTCGCCCAGGCGCAGCACGCCATCCGTGAGGCCGCCGAGCATCTGGAGAAAAAGGGCGTGGATGTCCGCTATGCGATTCATCCGGTTGCCGGACGCATGCCCGGCCATATGAATGTCCTTCTGGCGGAAGCGAATGTCCCCTATCCCCAGCTTTATGACATGGAAGAAATCAACGACGAATTTTCCAATACCGATGTGGTGCTGGTGCTTGGCGCCAATGATGTGGTGAATCCGGCTGCCAATAACAATCCCGCAAGTCCTATCTACGGCATGCCCGTTTTGAATGTGGAAAAGGCAAAAAGCGTGGTCGTGTTCAAGCGGAGTATGAATCCGGGATATGCCGGTATTCAAAACGATCTGTTTTTCAATGAAAACAGCTACATGTTTTTCGGAGATGCCAAAAGTTCTGTCACCGATTTGATCGCGGCGCTCAAAGAGCTTTAGGCTGGTTCTGCGGATGATTGAAACATTGCGCCCGGATCAGAATGTAAAGTAGCGCACGTGCTCTTGCCTCATGTATTCTGCAACCTCGGGTGGTGCCGCCATGCCGATACCTTCAGCCAGATCATCCTCATCAGCTTCACGGTTAGGAAGATAGATACCACAAACTTCGACCTGCACTCCCTGTGCTGTCAGATTATTGAGAAGGTCTCCGGGTGAACGGTCGGCTTGTACAAAATGCAACCCGTGTCACGCCATAAGAAAAATTTCCAGCCATAACAGCACATATCGGATACAAAAATACATTTTTTTATTAAAAAAAATATTCTACTGTATTTATAAGTGTAGTATACAGCTGTTATTTATGACTACACCCTAAACCTTAACAATAAAAAAGGAGGTATCATGAATAACACGAAAATATCGCACTTTACATCCATGACTGAACAGGAGTGTAAAATGGTAAACGGGGGAGGCGGCTGGATTTCCCGGGTTATTTCCCAGTTTATTACCGATCTTAAATGCGGCTGCGAAGGAGTTATTGACGGAGACGTTGCAAGATCGGGTGTTGGTTCCATGGTCAGGTAGTTAACCAAGAACACTAAACTCTAAAGTCATGAGAGAACATAAATCAATCACCTTTTTATCCGAAAACGAACTGAGGTCTGTTTTTGGAGGAAACCCTGTCGTATTCGGTTTTCTGGCTGGATATATTGTCACCGAAGTAATAAATGGTATTCAGCAGGGAATCAGCGCTGATTGCAGTGAGGCTACATGCTGCAATGAATGATGTAATGAAACCTGTTACCATCCTCTCAGATGGTGACAGGTTTTCTTTTTAACGTAATCCAGAACAAAAGTCATGGCTCCATATTATGTGAAATTCATAGTAACCATCATAATTACCATGATTGTTACAAACTGCACAATCTCATTTTTTGATATTGGAAACCTGTTTGCCAACAGACATATCGGTTACACGCTTCATCTTTTGCTGTTTCTGATTGTATATACCGGTGTCTATTACACCTTTGGTCCGTTCACGAGGAATAAAGGAAATGCCCGGAAAAACGGGGGATGATGAATCCTTGAATATTTGCTGGTTACCTGCTGGTGAGAGACTCTGAGTATTTTTTCCGTTTCAGGTCAATTCAAAAAAGCTGACATGGTGGTATACTCGTGATATGCGCTCGGGTATACGTATTCGAATGAACCTGATTCGTAAATACTTTGCGCTGCAGCATAAGGATTGCCGTTTCTGAACTGTTCATCACGAAATGTATACGACATTATCTGTTCTGTTTTAGAAACCAAAGTGACATGAAAGGTTTCTTCCAAATCGTGGACAGAAAAATCTTCTTTTGCAGGCTTGACTACAATTTTGTTGGTTGGATAAAACCAACCCTCTCTGTCAGGATCTTGTTTGCCGGCAGCTGAGGAATAATACACAAGCTGATGCCGGGCAAAACTGTGTTGATTCAGACCTTCATAATAACTGTAGAAATGACGTCTGTCCATATTTGAAGGCAACCGGAAGATCACCGGGCGCCCAGACTCAACAAACTGTGCCGGCACCTCACTGATCGGCTCATGGGAATATAGCCTCAACGGCTGGAGTCCGTACGACCGGATCAGTTTATTAAAGGCATCGGGATCGGCATCTTCTGCCGGATAGACGGCGATAATATCATGGCTCAAATGGACATGGACCGTGTCCTCATTAACAATGTAATATTCCCGGTCGTATTGCAGGTCCGGAGATTCATCTGAAGAGACCAATCTGTCACAGGAGAACACCCAAAAGCCGCCAAAAATGATCGTGATGAACAAATACGAATATCTCATAAGCCCCCTCCTTATCGGTTTCAGGGTTACATCAAGCAACATCCCGCCACACAAACAACCCTTGCCGGCAATTTTGCTCTACGAAATTGTTATATTAAATATCAGCATTTTCCAGAAAAAAAACTGCAATACACCATGGCCTTTTCTTCCTCTGAAAAAAATGAAATTGAAAAATTAATGGATGATTTTCTGAAACGTCGGCGGCCTCCGGAAGATATGCGCGATAAGCTGGATCTTTCCTATCGCATTAAAAATCAGAGCATCGAGATATTCGAATTACGGCCTCAGTTTATTCGGCCGGACAAAACAATGGAAGACCCCGTAGCCAAAATCACATTTGTGAGGAAGCAGAATGCCTGGAAAGTCTACTGGATGATGTCGGACCTGAAATGGCATAGTTTTGAGCATCAACCGCAAACCGACACTCTGGCCAGGGCCTTGCAGATTATTGATGAAGATGAAACCGGAGCTTTCTGGGGTTAGGCAACTATCTCAAACTCTCCAGCAACGCATCCGTCGAGTAGGGAACTCCCTCCGATATCACCGTGTGAAGGTGATCATGAAATGGAATGGATTCCAGCGGATTTTCTGTGAGCAGAATCAGATCCGCCCGGTAGCCGGGCGCTACTTTCCCGGATTTGCCTTCTTCATTCAGGTAGCGTGCAACATTAACCGTTCCTGTTTTGAGTGCCTCGAACGGCGATAGTCCGGCATCAACATACAGCGCCAGCTCGCGATGAGCCGAAAACCCCGGAGGATTGAAGATCTGGGGCGCATCTGCACCAAGCATGATTCCGGCTCCTTCCTCGTGCAAAGCCAGTGTAATCCGGTCCCGTATCTCCAAAAACCGCCGTGCACGGTCGGGATCATACATTTCACCTTCCCGAAGGTCGGTTACAAACTCAGACCAGTTTTCCACCATCTCCTCCGGAAGAAATGACATTCCCGGCCACTCCTGCATGGTTTCTACCGATAAATCAGGATTCAGCACATTATGGAGCAACGTATTGGTCGGAACATTCCAGACACCGGCCTCCCTTGTAATGCGGGCCGCTTCGCGGATGCGTTCATCCACGACATGATCCGTCAGATCGTAGCCGAAATAAATAACCGGCGGATCTTCCCGGCCCTCCGGTGCATCGGCAATAAACTCCATATAACGGTCAAGGTGGTCGATGGTGCCCTTGCCCGCATCCAGGCTGCGCTCGAGCCCCACATCAAACGAAATATGTCCGGAAAACTCCATATCCAGCTCATGAGCCTTCCCGGTAATGGCTTCGAATTCTTCCAGGGTTAATCCGGGATGGAACTTGAGCAGGTCATATCCCGCATCATGCTGCTCGCGAACCATTTGCCTTCCCTGCTCCGGACTGTCGACCGACTGCCCGCTGAATCCGGGTCCGGACGTGATTATTCGCGGACTGGAAATGCTGCTTTCATCAGCCTTTTCACGCAACTCCAGATGCAACGGCTGGCCCAGCATGCCACGAACGGTGGTTATTCCCTGAGCCAGGTACATGCGGAGGGTTTCTTCCGGATCCATATGCTGGTCGGGACCGGGTATATGCCCGTGCATCTCGGCGAGCCCCGGCATCAGATACAGTTCGCCGGTAATCATTTGTGCATTTTCCGGGATTTCGATGTCATTCGCAGGCCCCATCCGGTCAATCCGGCCGTCACGTACAATGACGGTGTAATTGCGTTTTATCTCTTCATCCTCCATGGTAAGCACATGAACATCATGGATGGCCAGCACTTCGGAAGCTGCCGCAGTATGATTCGGGTTTGCAGCCGAATTTGCTGCAAAGGTGACTATCACCACGCTGATGTATACCAGTAAACGCATAGGCCAGAAATTGATGTAAGATTAAGGAAGTCAGTGAAAAACTGCTGTATCATTCCGATGAACATGCATCATGATAAACACTGCTTCCTTCAAAATACACCCGTTCTTTTTTTCATAAAACATCCGGCGAATTATTTATATTATAGTCCTCTAATTATTGTAAATTTTTGTTGGGGAAAAGAAGTCACTTCAGAAAAATTATTATCCGTATGAACAGGAGCAGTGTACATATTCCTGCCGCTTCCGAATATGACTCCGGACTGATGCCGGGCTGGCACGTCTGGCAAAATGACCAGGCTTTGCGCGGCATGACCTTGAAAATGGTACCGCTGATTGGTGTGCTCGTCCTGTTCATGTACACCGATTACACACTGCTCCATAATCTCACGGTGTCGCTTATCCGGCTGATCCCCATAGCCCTGGCCGCAACGCTGCTTTTCTTTAACCTGACAACCGAAGGCTACCAAACGCAGAAGCGCCATTTATACAACGTACTTCTCATCAGTCTCCTGCTTATGATGTTCGTCAGGGTCATTCTGCTGGATGATAATCCCGAGATCGGAGGAAGCCTGGCGGGACTGCTGCTGGTGGTGCTGGTCTTGTCGTTAGAGCTGCGAACCAATCTGGCGATAACCATGGGTGTTTACCTGCTGTCACCCGTCGTGTTTACCTTTTTTGCTTTCTACCCGGAGAACGTCTGGGATATCAGCTATTTCAATATTTATCCCATGATGATCGCCGGTCTGTTGTTCAACATCATCCAAAGCAGATACAGTTTTCAGACCTTCAAAAGTCAGTACATGCTCGGTGTAGAAAAGCAGCGTGCCGAAGCACTGTATCGCGAAACAAAGGAGCACAATGAAGCCATAAACCGGGCCAACCTGATGCTCCGTGATTCGGAAAAAACACTGAAAGAAACTCTCCAGACTCGTGAAAAGCTGATTTCGATCATCGCTCATGATCTTCGCAATCCTTTCAATACCATCACCGGCTACAGCGACATTATCAGCACCGAGTCAGACAACCTGACCAGACAGGAAATTTCCGACTATGCCCGGATGATCAACAAATCCAGTCACAACACACTTAATCTGATAGACAACCTGCTGAGCTGGGCCCGGAGCCAGACGGGAAAAATCGCACTGGATCCGCGGCCTCATTCTGTGCCGGATCTGCTGAACGATGTCATTGACGTTATCAGTGTTCAGGCCGATGCAAAAAACATCAGCTTTGATCCGGATATGCCCGCGGACCTGATTGTTGAGATGGACTATGCCACCATGTCTGCGGTATTTCGCAACTTGTTGTCGAATGCGATAAAATTCACCCCGCAAAACGGTAAAATTGCCATTTCAGCAGACAAAGAGTATGACCATGACGGAAATGCGACGTCAATTTCTGTGAAAATCAGGGACACCGGTGCCGGTTTTTCAGGTGAACATCTTGATGATCTGATAAAAGAAGGAAAAGCCGCCTCACGTCCGGGCACCGACAATGAAAAGGGAACCGGACTGGGTCTGATGATATGCCACGATTTTACAGAACGCAACAGCGGCACCCTGTCAGCACGGAACATACCCGATGGGGGTTCCGAGTTTACAGTTACGCTTCCGTATCGCCTGCGTTAGCGCCGGCGGCAGTACAGGCGATAACCCCGCACCTTTTTTCAGTCAGATCTGTGGACCGCAGCCACACAGCCTCTGCCGGCCAGCCAGGATGACCGGCAGAGGCTGTGATTATCATTTCTTACCTGCTGCGTGTTTCGCGATATCAGGGCATATCATCAGGGCAGGGAAACCACCTCGCTGGTTGCGTCCCCATACCCCTGCCTCGGCACAAAATAGGCCTGCACATCACCTTCCCGCCGCTGAACAGGGATATGGAACTGACCATTCTGAACCTCACCCCGTGCATTCGTCACCTCCGGATCCTCGTCCTGCGATCCTTTTGTCGTGATCGTCAGAATTACCGTCCCTCCTGGAACGGGATCTCCTTCGGATGTGATCACAACCCCTCCGAAGCCGCCATCCCGGAAACCGAACTCCTCAATCCTGGTGGAAAGACCGGTCACTACATCCAGCTCGGCACCACCGAGCCGGTGCATAACATGTCCGTTCGCATCATATGGATCGACGATCAGTGACTGGATACTGACCCGGTTTGGCTCTTCCAGCTTATGTGTCGGCCGGTCTTTGACCCCGATAGGCGGAAGCGATCCGGTAAATTCCATCATCACTTCAACCTCGGTCGTCTCATTTGCATCGAGGTCAAGCCACCGGTGCTCAAGATAGGTCCGGTAATAGGGATTGTTCTGATCCAGGCCGACATACACCCGCGTGGGCAGATCATACGGATTGCTGACCTCCACACTGGTTATCCGCCGGGTAGCCGGCGAAGCCGTGGGTGAGATAAACCGGTCATAATTCGATTGAGCGATATTGTTCAGTTCGGTCATTTCGGTAACCGGAGGTTCGCCCGGACGGGTATACAGGGGGATACGCACCACTATACAGTAATGACCATCGGAGGGAGGCACCCAGTTTGTGCTGAACTCAACTGTTTCTCCGGGATCGATATCCTGTATATCACTGCCAAGATAGGACTCGGGCACACTTCCGATATTGTAGTTCTTTACATAAAAATCAACCTGCACACCAGGTGCATCAAGCATGCCGTTGTTTTTGACTTTCGCGATAACCGTGTTCGGATTGCCCTGCCACGGTACATTAAACCACTCCGGGTTATTGGCATTGCGCTCGTTGCGAACCTCGATATCCGGTGTCTGCCACGGCGGGGCGCCCCAGGGTCGTATGGACGGATCGGGTTTGTCATTCACCCCATACCTGATGCGCAAGTCTGCACTGTTGTCCTGAATGTTGAGCGCAGTGGCTTCAAACTCAACAGGATATATAGGCGATGTATTATCGGTTTCACGGTAGGCCTGGCCTTCACCCAGCACAGCACCCACACTTCCCGGAAATTGGGGCAGCCGCAGAATGGCCGGACGGGCAAACGGTGGCACAAATGGGTCGCTGCGGGCATCGGTTCCCAGAATACGGCGGTTCGACGGGAGCTGAAGATCCGCTATCTGCGTATCATCACGATTTCTGAACTCAAAATAATAATTGAGTCCGTCTGTAATCCTGATCTCGGCCCCGACAAAATTTCCGGATCCCGGATTTCCGGATGATGGCCTGCGAAGTGATATCGTTTCATCCACATCGGTACCCAGGTTTGCGAAGTTATACCCTCGAACCCAGTCCTCGTCAGTCCAGCCCAGGCGCAGCCGGTTTGGCAGGGTGAAATTTGGAATTCGCCTGTCGGCATGCATGATATCCCAGTGGCCGGGATTACGACCGCTCACTTCGGGAGTATAAAGATCCGGGAGGCCGAAGTTGTGCCCCAGTTCGTGCATGGTTGTGGCATAGAGCTGGCGTCCGTCACGCTCCGTCCAGTCGTTCGGCATTTGCATCGCACCCAGGGTCACATTGCCGTCGGATGTCGTCCACCAGGCTCCCCTGCCGAGCGTTGCCCTTGGCCAGGCAAAGCTGGCCGTTGTGTCATCGACCGCACCGACACTTTGAGATACAATCAGCACCGAATTGAACTGGTTGTAGTTGATGTCATCATCAGCGGTGGTTATGGCGGCCTGGGCATGGGCACCCAGTCCGGCTCCGGCTCCGACTTCATCCCAGTTGCCATCCAGCTGATAAGGACCAAACATCTCCATGGTTACATCCGCCCGGTTCAGGGATGCTTCCTGAACATATCTGCGAACGCTTCGCACAGTACCATCCGGCATGGTGAAGCCGTCTGTCATATGCTCCTGCCACCGCGTACGAAACTCATCCAGCTCATCATCGTCACTGGTAAAGCGCTGATCTTCGGTATCCACAAATATCAAAGCGATATTCTGCTGTCCGGTGCTGAGATTGGTGCCGACATTTTGCAGTCCGGAAGGACCGCCTCCCCAGGCTGAACCAACCACCGGTCCCGGTCCGGATGCCTGGGTGACAAAGGAGGGCCCGCGGCTTCCGCCGGCACTTCTGACCGTGACTTTGAAGGATGCCTCTCCGACCACGTCACCGGTGCTTTCCTGCACCGCTTCAAGCGTATACTCTCCGGGACGGGGTCCTGCTATCAGCATGGTATGGGGCTGCTGCGGATCGAAAGTGCGGTCCCGGGAATCGGAAACCACGCCGCCATGAGCTCCTTCGGCAACCCGGAAGCTCAGATCGTCAAATCCAACGTCCTGGATTCCAATCAGTACGGGCACCCGGGCATAGGAGCCGACATACATGGCCTCTTCCGGAGCCTCAAGTGTTACCGTCCCGGGTTCTATTTCCGGAAGGGCTTCTGTGGGAACGCAGGACGTCATCAAAACCAGTGCAAAAACAAATAACAGATTAGCAGCAGAAAACAGTCTCCCGTCAGCACCGCTTTCATGGCAATTCAGGCCCATACTGCCCGGAGTCACTTCGGCTGTTTTCGGGCGGAATACACCGCCGGCATGGAATACCTCTTTGATCGTGTTCATTTGGAGATAGGATTATGGTTTAGGGGGGATGCACTTGAAATGATGTGCATGATCATCAGAACACAGCTGCAGACGTAACAATATTTTACAAATATAAGCATTTGTTTTTGCTGCGCCTACACCTTTTTTGCCATGCCGCAGACCTGTCCCCCGCTCCCCTGAAAGTGCCCTTAAAGCCTTCATCTTCACATTCTGCGCGATTTTTTATACCTTGCTATTGGATCAGTTCTACTGTTCCGGACTATCATTTTTCATTTATCCGGCGCTGATTTTTGCGCCGCTGACATAATTTATTACATATAACCGGCGCCGGTTTTTGCGCCGCAAAACATCGCACCGCAGAACATAAAAGTATTGCCACCGCCAATTCAGGCGGCCACAAACCAAGGAGGTTTTTATGAGCAACGGATGTGACCGCAGAACCTTCCTCAAGAAAAGTCTTGCAACAACGGCAGGGATCGGCCTGGTGGGAACCACCGGGATTTTTGCGAAAACGAAAGCCTGGGCAACCGAACCGGCCAACGGACCGATGCCTGTCCGGCCTCTGGGCAAAACCGGTCATCAGGTAAGTATTTTCAGTCTCGGCGGGGAGACCACCATTGAGATGGCCGACCGTCATGATGAAGCGGTTGAGATTATCAACCGCGCACTGGATCTCGGCGTCAACTATATCGATACAGCCGCATGGTACGGCAATGGAGCAAGTGAGCTGAACATCGGGGCGGCAATCAAAGATCGCCGGGATGAGGTCTTCCTGGCCACCAAAAGCCATGATTATACCTACGACGGCACGATGCGCCTGGTCGACCAGAGCCTGCACCGCCTGCAAACCGACTACATCGACCTGTATCAGCACCATTTTGTCGGACATTTCGGTCAGCTCGAAGACCTTCAGAAGGAAAACAGTGCCCGGCAGGCATTCGAGCGCCTGAAGGATGAAGGCGTTATCGGCAACATCGGCGTGACCGGACACTCTTCCCGCATTCTTTCCGATGCCCTTCAGGACTATCCCTATGACTGCGCACTGATTACCATCAATGCCGCTCAGGTGGTCATGGACGATACCGACCAGCTCGACCGTTTCTTCGAAATCGCGAAGGAAAAGGAGGTGGGTGTGATTGCCATGAAGGTGGCCAACCGCGGCCGGTTGCTTGAAAAGGGACTGTCGATCCGGCAGCTGCTTCCCTATACCATGAGCTATCCGGTATCCACTACGATCATGGGCATATCAGCCATCCCGCACCTGGAAGAAGACGTGCGTATCGCCAGCTCATTCGAGCAATTGAGCGAGGAAGAAATGGCAGAAATACGGGCTGTTGCACAGGGGTAAATGCATCATGCGGTAACCGCTTCACGTTATCCGGCTGACGCCACAGGTTTCCGTTTTATATCCGTGCGAATTTTTCGGGAAGAACGAACTAATCAACTGAGACAGCTGTTGTGTCTGATTCCTGCCTGCCAGGATGTTACAACTGATCTGTCAACCAATCGTTCTGTTTCCAAAGTTCGCTTATGATGCTTTTTGATATTCTGCCGGTACCGCTGCTTGCAACGTCAGATTTTCTGACAGATTCAGGATTTATTTCCCAGATTCTCAATGCAGATCTGCTTCAATTTCTTACTGAAATCAAACACTTCCATTCTGTCACCTGGCTGAATGGTTTCCTTTTTACACTGGCTGCCGGAGTACTTGTATTTCTGCTGAAAAGAGAAACCGACCGCCTGGACCAGCATCAAATCACTCTTGAACAAAACAAATCCTCCCTAAACAGTACGAATCAAACCCTGAAATCCGCAGTTAAGCGGATGCAGGCCGGTACCATTACTAAAACCGGCAATAACAACCGGACGGAACAGCGCGTAGCCGCTTCAGACAAAGCACGACCGAAACAAGTTGCAGAACATCCATCAGAAAGTGCTCATCAACCAACAGCTTCTATGGAGGCCAACGAACTTGATGAGCTCAGAGCAAGTTTCCGTGCCGACACCATCGTAACTCTGATAGCTGAGAACTTCCGCGCTGAAGCAAATAAGATGAACAAGAAGTTCTCATCGCTTATTGGCAATTCACGTAAAATGGCCGAGATCAATCCGGACTACCTGGAAAACATTCTCCGGTCTGTATTGCGGAAAGCTCTGCACCTGACACCTGAAAAAGGCGGAATAAACATGACAGCTTCAGAAGGCCGCGACGGTCAATACCATGTCGAAGTCTGGTTCGCTGATGAAAGCATTTCAGGCAAGGATTTGAAACCTTTCTTCCAGAACAGTAACTCATATGAATCGGTACAAACAGATTTGTCAGACGATGTCAGTCATGAAAGTACCGGCACATTTGATCTCTTTACCCCCCTTGATCACAGTATAACGAAGCCTGTCAGAGTCTCCGTTTTGGATAAAGGTGGTTTGCGGTTCGATATATCCATTCCGCTTTCTGAGACACATTCACGTCAGCGGCATCTTGATCTGATGAGTTTGAGTGTAGATTTCGCCAGCAGCCTGCGGTAGAAAACGTCAATCCGTTTCTACACTTCTGCCAAAATCTTCGGGGGAAACAATTCCTGCTGACAGGATCAGCTTCATTCCCTGCTCCACGCTGATATTCAGCGGAATAACATCCTCGGTCGGGACCAGTGTCAGCATCCCGGTCGTCGGGTTGGGCGGCAGCGGGATGTAGACGTTCGTCAGGGAGCGGGTCCGGGTTTCACTTTCCCGAAAACTCATCTCATTGGTCACAAAACCGATCGAATAGGTTCCTTTCCGCGGATATTCGATCATGCAAACCTCCTGGAATGTCCGGCCTTTCTGCTCGGGTGAAAAGGCGTTAATAAGCTCACGGGCGCCGCTGTAAACTGACTTGGCAAGCGGAATATTAAGAAATATCCGTTCCATAACGTGAATGGTGAACTTTACAACCAGATTCCTGGAAAAATACCCTACCAGGAAGATGATTATAATGGCAGTGATGAAGCCCAGAGCCGGAATATCAAGTCCGATGTACCGGTAAAATGGTGAGGCAATGCCATCGATAGCTGAGAAAAGAAACTGTAACACCCAGATGGTGATCAAGGCCGGGATGAGAATCGCGAGTCCGCGCAAAAAGGACTGCCTGACTTTCTTGAAAAAGTCCTGGGTGTTGTCTTCGCCGGAAAAAGGCTGAATACTTTTTTTTCGGGATCTCTTCTGCTCAAACATTGTGGTATAAAGTTATGGTATATCGGGTATTTGAATCTGCCGTTGCTTTTCCATTAATTCAAACTACCATCCAAAAGTTCAAAATAAGCCCGTGCAAGCGGCCGGTCTTTACCGGGAAAAGTTCTGTGATTATCATCAGATTGTTTCATTACCGGTGCATGACAATATACTTTCTTTCCGGGACACTGGCTAAGGTATAAGGGCTTGCCAGATGCAGGCTTGCCGGATGCGGGCTTGCCGTGTACGGCATTTCGGGAGTCTCCTTCCCGACATTGTCATTTAGTCCGAATCATTGTAACATCCATTATGATAAAGCAGAACAGCAGAGATGTCCTGGTTGTGGGGGTGGCACTGTTTGCCATGTTTTTCGGGGCCGGAAACCTCATCTTTCCGCCCTATATGGGTCTGTTGGCCGGAGTGGACTGGCAATGGGCGCTTCTCGGATTTCTGATAACGGGCATCGGCATGCCGCTGCTGGGAATTATGGCTGCTGCCCGGGCCGGCGGTACCATCGAGCATATGGGGAGCAGGGTGAGCCCATGGTTCGGACTGGCGCTGAGTATCGTGATCATTCTTGCCATCGGGCCGCTGCTGGCCATTCCGCGCACCTGCGCGACGGCCTTTGAACTTGGTGTGCGTCCGTCCTGGGAAGGCTTCCCGCGTTTTCTGTTCTCCATCATCTTTTTCGGCATCGCCCTGCTGTTTTCACTGAATCGCACTGCCGTTGTTGATAAAATTGCCAAATTTCTGACACCTTTGCTTCTGATCACCCTGACCTGGATCATCCTGAAGGGGATTTTCTCTCCCATGGGAAGTATTACGGGATCCGAGCTTGAGGGTCCGACAGGACGCGGTTTCAGGGAAGGGTATCAGACGATGGATGCGCTGGCATCACTGGTATTTGCCCAGATTGTCATTGGTGCGCTGCTGCTCAAAGGGTACAAAAATGTCAAAGAGCAGGTGATGATGACTTCGATGGCCGGAGGAATTGCCGCACTTGGCCTGGGGCTGGTTTATGGCGGATTGATGTACCTTGGTGCGACGGCCGGTGAGCTGTACGCAACTTCCATAGAGCGAACCGATCTGCTGATCGCTATTGCGTATGAACTGATGGGCGAAACCGGCATGCTTTCGCTGGGACTGGCGGTCAGCCTCGCCTGCCTGACTACCGCTATCGGCCTGACGGCCACAGTGGCCGAATACTTCAGCAGCCTCACAAAAGGATGGCTTCATTACAGGCTTGTAGCTGTGATCACCGTGGTATTCAGCGGGGTATTTGCGACCGTAGGTGTGACAACCATCGTAAACGTCGCCGTGCCGCTGCTGGTGATGGTCTATCCGGTTGCCATCGCCCTGATTATCCTGACGCTCATCGGCGGCCCCTTCGCCGATCGCGCCGTATATACCGGAGCGGTTATCGGTGCTCTGCTGACCAGTGTCCCCGAAGCACTCACCATTGTCGGACTGCCGCTGGATAATCTGGATACGCTGATCGGCTACATCCCCTTATCCGGACAGGGATTCGCATGGCTCATCCCGACTGCAGCCGGAGTTGCAGCCGGCTTCCTGGTCAGGACATTCAGGAGAGAATAAGATATCCTGTCTGATTTCCGGACAACTGCTGCTGCCCGGCCGATGCCCCCATATTATTTCTGCACCAGCACAGGTTTGAACAAATCCTCATACAATGAAGTGATGTAATCCCGGTCTTCATCGGACAGCCGCACGATTCCGCTGGTATTCTCCCTGGCCTGATGCGGTGTTTTGATGCCCGGGATCACCGTGGATACCGCGTCAAAACTGAGAATGAAACTCAAACTGAGTTCGGTTTTGCTGCATCCGTATTTTTCGGTCAGCGGCCAGACTTTCTCAAGCGCATCGAGCGTACGGCCTAAAATATCCGGCGGGAGCCGGAAACTCCGGTGATCATCCGGACCAAAACGGGTTTCTTTCGTGAATTTGCCGGTCAGTACGCCGAATTGCAGAGGCATACGGGCAATCACCCCCATTCCCTGCTTTGCGGCTTTATCCAGAAGAGGCACGCTTTGCTGGTTCAAAATATTCAGCACAAGCTGGAATCCGTTTCCCAGCTCATGTGAAAGTATAAATTCTGCTTCGGGCTCGGGTTCGAAGGTATGCAATGACAAGCCCCAGTAGCGGATTTTGCCTTCCTGCTGCAGTTTATCAAGTGCCTCAAGACACTCCCCGTTTTCCAAATCGGCCACTTTTGCCGTATGAAGCTGGTAGAGATCGATGGTATCTCGCTGGAGGCGCTGCAAGCTCTCGTTACACGCCTCGATCACATATTTTTTTGAGTAATCAACTTGAATGACCCCGTCATCTTTGAGACGGTGTCCGACCTTGCTGGCAATGATGACATCATCCCTGTTGCCAAACACCTCGCCGATCAGCTTTTCTGAATGGCCCAGTCCGTAAAAGTCGGCAGTGTCATAAAAATTAACCCCTTGCCGGTGTGCTTCTTTCAGCGCCTCCCTGGAAACCTGGTCGTCCACATTCCCCCATCCGATGGGAATATTGCCGGCCATGGCCGGACCACCGATGGCCCAGGCACCAAAGCCAACTTCACTGACCATGAGATCTGTATTGCCAAACGGACGATATTTCATACTCATGCACCTCTTTTAGCCATTTATTATCATTTTTTTCCAAACACAGGGCCCTGCAACGGCGGATATAACCCGCGCACCGGGCCTGCTCTCAGAGAGTATCAAAAAGAAAATCCTTTTGCAATGACGATTGCGTTTATCTTTCCTCCTCGAGACGCAGCAGCGGCAGGGACACATTCCATCGCAGTGCGGCAAGCCGAATCGTGAAAATGGTCAGGACAGCAACGATGACGGCCCATACACCAGGGAACTGGAAATAGTGCATCAATGCAAAAAGAATGGCTCCGCACAGGCTGGCAGAAGCGTAAATCTCCCGCCGCAGAATCAGCGGGATCTCGCCTGCAAGTACATCGCGAATCATCCCGCCAACCACGCCTGTGGTCACACCCATAACGACGGCGATACTGTAGGAACCGGTCACTTCGAGTCCGCGCTGAAAACCAATAACAGTAAAAATCGCCAGTCCGGCCGCATCTGCGTACACCAGCGTTCTCATCGGCACCCTCCAGTACCGGACAAGCAGAAAGGTTCCCACTGCTGCAAGCGTGGCAACCAGAAGGTACACATTGTTGGAAATCCAGAATACCGGATGATTGCCGAGAATCACGTCACGAAGCGTCCCGCCGCCGATAGCGGTGACACATCCGAGAACAACCACTCCGAAAATATCCATCCGCTTGCGGCCTGCAGCGAGGGCGCCGGTAACCGCAAATGTTGCCGTGCCAAGCAGATCAAGTATGTACATCATGAGTAACACAGAAAGTAAATATGCTTATGCCGCCCCGGACCGGAGTCAGCTTCCATAAGAAAAAAATGCCGGCTGCAATATTACGGCATCTCGGACCATAATTTACATATTGCAAACGATACATGATTTTTAAATGAAATGAACATGACCGGACGGGCGTCAGGACACACAGGCGCATGATTAAAACCGGTCATGGAATTGCATGTGTCCACTTAATCAAAAATTTTAAACACATGAAATGATCATGACCAGCTGAAATCCGGACACACATGAGCATAATTAAAAACGGTCATGTCATTCTATCTGTCATTATAAATCGAAAATTTTAAACAGACGAACCGAAGGTCACGAAGTGCTATGCCCATAAGCGGACAGGTACACCGGAACACCGGCAGCTGTATTTATCGTTACAGATATGAAAGCGCGTATGGTACAACAACAATGGTCGGAGAACTATTCCGCGAAACAGGAACCAAAACCAGTATTCCTATGAAAGCTCAAATGTTATCCATCAAAACTATTCTGGCAGGACTCATTATTTACCTGATCGCGGCACCAGGCGCCATAGCGCAGGACCGCGCCCATGACGACATCCGCGTAAGTCCAAACGCCGTTGTTTCCCAGACCATAGGAACCACCGAAGTTACGATAACCTACGGCAGACCGGCTGTCCGCGATCGGGACATCTTCGGCGAACTCGTCCCGTTTGACGAAATATGGCGGACCGGCGCCGATGAGGCTACCACCATCACGCTTTCTGATGATGTCAAAGTTGAGGGCGAGCCTCTTGAAGCCGGTACGTACAGCCTGTTTACCATCCCGCAGGAAGAGGGACCCTGGACGGTAATCTTCAATCAGGTGGCCGATCAGTGGGGCGCCTATAACTACAATCCGGATGAAGATGCCTTGCGTGTCCGGGTTGAACCCGAAGAAACATTCCACATGGAGCAGATGATGTTTTACTTTGAAGATATCGCCGAAGATTCGGGGAAACTGATGCTGCATTGGGATGATGTCAAATTCGGCTTCCGGATTGACGAGTCCTGAAACCGGCACGTGATCCTCGTCAAATACATATTTGCATGGTTCGGGATGATGATCCTGGCGATCCTGAACGGAATCGCCAGGGATGCTTTATATCTCCCGCTAATGTCAGCATCTGCCGCCTATCAGATTTCCACCGTCATCCTGTTGCTTCTGTTTTCCGTTTACTTCCGGGTACTCACTGTCCGGTGGCCGCTGGCCTCTGCAAATCAGGCCCGGGCGGTTGGCGGTATCTGGCTGCTTATGACGCTTGCATTTGAAACCGGCTTGGGACGCTATGCAACCGGATTATCCTGGCAGGAAATAATGCAGAACTATAACATTTCCGATGGCAATTTGTGGGTGCTGGTACCGGTCTGGGTATTCATCGGGCCGTATCTGTTTTTCAGGATTCAGGCTCGGACTCAAGCTTCCCGCCGCGCACCGTAGCGCCAATCACCAAAGCCGCCGCTATCACCACCACATTTTTGATGATATACTGGCCATCCATGGTCAGGACCAGGGGAAATCCGTCAAACACGACATAAGGAAGAATTACAATCGGTGAAAAGGTGCCGATCATCTGCACATAAAGCATCAGAATGGTAAACCGCATGTACTTGCGGACGAACATGCCGATTCCGATCAGACACTCCCAGACAGCCAGCAACGGCAGCCCGATTGCGGCCGGGATGATGCCGAATGTAAGGATTTCGATGGAGCTGCCGGCAAGCTGCTCGGCCGGACTGGCACCGGGAAAGAATTTCAACGCTCCGAACCAGACGAATATCAGGCCGATGCTGATCCGCAGAAGGAAAATTCCGTTTCTGGCCATCCACCGGGTGACAGACTGGTCGATGTGGTCGTACTGATTGAGAAGGCGGGAAAAAATGGGCATAAATTT
This sequence comes from Natronogracilivirga saccharolytica, assembly GCF_017921895.1. Lineage (NCBI taxonomy): Bacteria > Pseudomonadati > Balneolota > Balneolia > Balneolales > Cyclonatronaceae > Natronogracilivirga > Natronogracilivirga saccharolytica. The sequence goes on along the minus strand of NZ_JAFIDN010000002.1, from coordinate 430,955 downwards.
TGGGCGAAGTGTAATTTTATAGCGATGACATTATGTGATGGCATTGAGCTATAATTACACCTCCATCGGGCTGCAGCGTTCCCGTCATCCGGACGATGGCATTGTGCCATCATAATATTTAAGCGCCTCCCGCAGCTTTCCTGCAAATTTCCGGCGAAACCAGTCCGGACTCACAACTTCCATCTGCTGCAAATGCATCATCAGCTTTTGTTCAAACTCAAAATTCGGAACTACCCGGAAGCGTATCAGCCAGTGTGATTCTCCCCTTTCCAGAACTGCTTGAGATTCGTGAACTGGCAGCGTTTCGAGGTATTTTCCGGTAAGTGCCGTACAGCGGATGGTGACGGTGACCGGATCCCCGGCATCATAATTGAGTCCCACCGTGTTGCGGTATTTATCCCTGATGTACGTATCGCTGGTTCGCTCAAATGTTTCCGGCAGGATATCCAGTCGTGAAATACGATCGAGGCCGTAATTTTTGGGCTCTTTTTGACCTTCCGGAATTCCGACAAGGTACCATCGATACTGATACTCCAGCAGGAAGTAGGGCTGAAATATGACGTTTGATGGCTTGTCCCGGTCAAACTTCTGATGCGTGAACCCGACAAGCCGCCGGTCGTGGATCGCTCGCAGCAGCGGTTTGATGTACTCCCTGCCGGCAAACAGATGAACCGAATCGAATTGCAGATACTGCATGCTTTCGCGGCTTGACCGCAGCGAGTCAGTCAGGATATCCGCCGTCCGTACCATTCCCATGAACCTCAGGAAAGAGTTCACATCCAGACTTTTTTCCCGGTTGATGACGTATCCTTTTTTCCGTCGGTCGTATTCTATTTCGATACCGTACTCGTTGCGGATGTGCTGAATATCGCGCTGAAGTGTCCGGCCGGAAATGTGAATATCGTGCTCATTGAGGAAAGCCCTGAGCTCATCGAACGAAGGGTACCAGTCGTTGCTTATCTTCTCGGTTAGAAGCAAGTAGCGTTTTACCATGATGGTGCTGATGATTAGTAAGAAATAGTTGTTTCTCAGAAATAGTTGATTACCGCATGACGATGGAGGCAATATAGCAACCTGATATCTCATAATCATGCAGAATCCGCTGCGGGCAACTCCTCTTCTCAGAAGATGACAAGGCAACCGGACGGCTTGCATCAGGAGCTGCCCGAGCGGCCGCGCCCTTCGTTGCGGTCTCCCTTCTAAACTCTATTGAAATATACCATCCTGATGCGACAACCAGTGTCGTAGTTGAATGACGGCAGATGGTTTCAATGAAATTGGATAAATAAAGCGTCTCTCAGCAGGAATTTAACTGCCTGCCTCTCCGTACATCTTGTCGACAATGACCATATGCGGCAGAGTCAGTACGCTGATGAGAATAAACATGAGAGCAATGAACTGCTCTTCCATACCAAATGCATGATTTACAGCGGCAAGAAGTGCGAGGCCGGCAAGGGAGATGAGCGTAAAGGGAGCGGCCGATTTGTAGAACTGTAAAAGCGACATAGGTTCGTTTTGTTCGCCAAGATAACGCTGCATCTCGAATACATGTCCGGCAGAGTGCCATAGTGCAAAATAAACAGCAAAACCGATCATTGGGCCGGTAAATAAAAAAAGAGCCGTCAGAAGCAGACTGTCGGCGAGAAAACGCATTCCGTTTTGAAGCCTGTTGGTTAGCCAGGCATAAAAAAAGACCGAACCATAGATCACTGTCACAAAAGACAACATGACACCGGCATCCGGAAGCAGGTGTGATATCGCTGCAGCATCCGTATTCACTGCCTTTGCCATAATGGGGTAGCTCACCGTCGTGTCAGAGAATACGATCAGTCCGATGATGAAAAGTCCGCGGGTAATGTACCAGGTGAATCCACTTGATTCATGCGTAAGAAAATCCTCCATATCAGCCTGGCCGAAGTGATAGATGGAAATGGCAAAGAAGAAGAGCAGTCCGAGCACAGGCTGGATGAGCCAGAGTCCGCCAACAAGTATCATCAGTCCGAAATACATACCATAGAACAGCGCCCGGCCGCGCCATGATGCGTCCAGTCCGTAGATTTTTTCGGCCATAATGTGGTCAATGGCACCGTGCGGTATCCCAACAAGCACCACGGATGCAAGTACGATCCAGAGACTCCAGTTTGCTGCCGTATCTGAAAACAGGCTGCTGAACAGGATCATGACAATGGTTACCAGGACAACGGACCAGACCATCACTTTGGATGAATGCCTCATAGATATGAATCTTTTATACAGGAATCAGAAGGAGCTGCCACATGACTTTGAAACAAAACAAATCATTGCCGGAATCATTCCCGAAGACATTCCCGGATACATTTCCGGGACAGCCTGCCTGTTTTTTCCGGATAAAAAAATCCCTTGACAGGAAAACCAGCACAACTCTCTGCACCTTAATCAATTGTAAAAAAACCAAGCTTGTAACGACGGAAATCATTCAAAAAAACATGACTCAGGTCAAACTTTTTTAAAAAAAACTCGGTTTTGGGGCATGCTGTAAAAAAATCAGTTTTTTTTAAATCCTAACCAAAAGGAGAGTTTATGGATAATTTGATGTCCCTGGGCAACGCCACTTTCGAAAATTATGTGGGCATTGATTCAGGATATACCGAAATGGCTTACCAGATGTCAGCGCACGTCCTGACTGTCGGTTTTGCCATTATGCTGGCGGCATTGCTCTATTTCGTACTCACAATGAAGACGGTAGCTCCGAAATACCGGATTTCATCGGTTCTTTCAGTTGTGGTTATGGTTTCTGCATTCCTTCTGCTGATGATTCAGCAGCAGAACTGGACCAGTGCCTTTGTCTTTGATTCAGATGCCGGACGCTACTTCCTGGGGTCAGAAACCGATCAGTTCAACAATGGTTACCGCTATCTGAACTGGCTCATCGATGTCCCCATGCTGCTGTTTCAGATCCTTTTTGTCGTTTCGCTGACCAGAAGCTCGTTCAGTTCGATAAGAAATCAGTTCTGGTTTTCAGGAACACTGATGATCCTCACAGGATATGTGGGCCAGTATTATGAATACACCAACCCAACACTCTTTTTTGTCTGGGGCTTTATATCCACACTGTTCTTCATCCACATTCTTGTGGTCATGAAAAAGGTAATCACCGAAGGTAAAGAAGGAGCGCCGCCGAAAGTACAGAAATATCTCAGCACGATCTGGGCTCTGTTCCTTTTCTCATGGATGCTGTACCCCGGCGCCTATCTGATGCCGTATCTGTTCAACCTTGGTCTCGAACCTGCTTTGAGTGAAGCTGCTGTAGTCGGACGGCACATCACCTACACCGTGGCAGACGTCAGCTCCAAGGTAATCTACGGCATTCTGCTTACGCTGACGGCTCAGGAGATGAGCAAGGCGGACGGCTATGATTACGAAAAGCTTACCACAACAAGCTGATACAAAAAGCGGGTATCCTGCATTAACCGATTTGTTTTCTATGACATCAATTTGATTTCAACAGAGCTAACCCGGTTACCCGGTTTTTGAAAAAGCCTTGCCGATATTATCATCGGCAAGGCTTTTATTTTATATATCATTACAACTTTACTTAAAGCAATTGTACTGATTGGCAACATAACCCTGCAAAGATCAGCACATAAAAAAACCCGACTCCGGATTACGAAATCAGGTTTTGTTTTCAATCTGATAAATCGGAACAGGCAATGATCATCAACTGATCGTCGGTATTGCTGCCTGTTCCCGACATCCGGCTTAAATCATACCTTGCATTAACCGGACGGTTATCGCTGGATCACAGTGGCTGAATTGCCATTTCCGAACTGCTCGATGATCACTGAATGGCCGCCTCCATACTGAGTTACGTCTGCCATATTGGACATTCCGTGCTGGTAAATATCCGCATGGGACCCGCCATTGCCGTCACCCCACAACTGGTTCACATTAGCCTGATTGCCTTCTCCAATCTGAGTTATTTCGGCATAATGGCTGCCTTCCTGATGGAGGTCAATCAGGTTATCATGCCCTTCCTGATGAAGCTCTGCATATGCCGCGAAAGTTTCAGCTCCTCCGGAAAATGGAGGCGGATTGGCATTGCCCGGGAAATTGCCGCCGGAAAAGGGCGGCGGATTGGCGTTGCCGGGATTTCCTGCCGAACCTTCGCCCGAAGCGCCACCGACCTGGGTCAGTGAAACAGCGTTGCCGGTTCCATCCTGATAAATATCAGCAAAGTGTGAACCCTCCTGAGTAACTGAAGCGACATTCTGCTCGCCTACCTGTTCGATGTGAGCAAACGATGATCCGTCACCGGCAGCTCCTCCACCCTGAAAAGCAAACGGACTGGAGTTGCCCGGCCAGTTCCCGTCACCACCACTGCTACCCTGACCGGAAACCTGTTCTACAAAGGCCTGATTGCCGGTACCAGCCTGCTCAATATGCACTTCATGACTGCCTTCCTGTGAAACACGGGCTTCATGAGACGCACCCATCTGTTCTATGTCCGCAACGTTATCATTCCCGATCTGTGTGATGAACGCGGAATGACCGGACCCGATTTGCTCGATCCCGATTTCATTTCCGTCACCAATTTGTTCGATCTCCGCCTCATTTCCATGCGGAGTAAACGCAAACAGCAACAGGGAGGTAAAAAGTGTGGACAGTGGTTTTTTCATTTTCGTTTGGTAAATATGAAATACTCAAAAGCTTGCAATAACTGCGGAACATCGGCAATTGCTTGACCACAGCGATTATGCATATGATCATTTTGATCACAAATAAACGACGAAAACCTTGTCCATTACAAGTTAAATTAGCTTAATTAAGATTGCCTAATCTGCGCCTGCAACTCAATTCGGTCATATTTTGAAATACAAAAAGGTTTTAACCGGCAACCCGCCAACGGATTAACACTTTCTAACAAAAAAATCTATTGACACAGCGCTGGATGCCGGAACATCGCCGTCATCTACTTAACAAGCGTTATTTTTTTCACATCGCTATAGCCTGCCGTCTGCATCCGCACCAGATAGCCCCCCCCGGCCGGTGTCGTTTTCGCCCCGGACCCGCCAGTAGTAGATCGATTCCGACTCCAGATCGTTCAGAGTGATGGTGGTATCAGTAGTCACCGAGTCGATAACCAACGCATCAAAAGACTCGTCACCGGCCAGTTCAAATCCGTACTGCTCAACACCTGCCTGAGGGACATTCCAGGTAAATGTTACGGCATCGGGTTCAATAGGATCTTCGTCGCCCGGGTCAACCAACACGACTGGTCCGGGTTTTTCACAATACACCGATATCCCAGCATCATTGATGGTCCAGTCAAATTCATCTACAAGATGTTGCCGCTCTTCTGCCGAATGACAGTAATAAAGTCCTTCTGCACCCAGGATCACATCCGGCTGGACCTGCTGCTGAGCCCAACCGGCGAGTGTGTTATCGTAATTATCGACCGAGAGACCCGATCCGTCCAGCATGTTTTCCATGTCCTGGACATCCCTGACATCAAGATTGCCGATATCCTGGTCGAAGGAAACCGCCTCTGAGAACATTCCCGACATTGTTTCTACTTGCCCGGTATTCCAAAAACCAAAATCCTGATCAAAGGTTTCGGCACCTTTAAACATTTCGTTCATGTGTGTGACATTTCTGGTATCCCAATTGCTTATGTCTCCGTTAAATGATTCGGCTCCCATGAAAACCTCAAACATACTGGTGATTTCGGCTGTGTACCATCCGCCGATGTCCTGGTTGAACGAGTCAGCTCTTTTGAACATCCGGTTCATGGTCTCGACATTGCCGGTATCCCAGTGACCGATGTCACCATTGAAAGATTCAGCGTTCCGGAACATCCGGGTCATATCCGTAACCTGTGACAGGTCAGGCGCATCGGTAGCGGTAATACTCAGGTTTTCTGCACCCGGAAAAGCACTGTTCATGGTTGTCCATTCGATATCGCCCCACTGGGTGACATCCACAATTTTAAGCCTGTCACTTTCATGACTAAAATTGATTCTTCTGAAACCGTCGCCAATGCTTACCATATAGAATCCGGCCTCCGGAAATTCGATGGTGTGAGTACCGGAGCCGGTTTCACTACCGGAGTGACCTCCGTCTACCTCCCGCCAAATTTGCAGGCGATCTCTTTGGACCTGCACCCATTGTATCGGATAATCGATCCCCTGGCCCGGTATGGTTATCTCATTATCATCTGATTCACCCTCATTATCGGTTTTCCAGACGGTGATAAAGGGATCATCACTCTGTGCCTGTACTGTGTTAAAGCCCGTCCCCATAAAAAAAGAAAAATGTATAAAACAATGTAACTCAAACGCATGAAACCTCCGGTATTCGTTTCAATGTGACCCGAATTCCCTGTCTCCCTGACTCCCCTCTACAAAGATGATAGCAGGATGTGATGGCAATGCATAGTGAAGCCGTTATCTCGTCTCTGGTATGACTGTACCCGGGGACACATTATGGATAGCTGCTATTATTATTTGTGATATGCTTTAAGTCATTATTAATAATAATTTACAAATACTCAAAACCACAGCTATCCGGTACGTCCCCGGAGTGATGAGAAACAACAAAAAAAGGCCACCCGGCTATTACGGCCGGTGACCTTTTTAAATAATCAGACTGAATTTTTAAGATATATCAGAAGCTAACACCCACTTCAAGTATTACCCCCTGAAATGACGGGTCCTGCCCGACATCCACACTGGTAACAACTCCAGTGGTTCCTTCCTGGAAACCGGAAGCCGACTGGTAAACATACTCTCCTTTCAGAAGAATGTTATCCGTAATAAAGGTTCCGAAGCCGGCCTGAATCCGGGATACACTCCCATCATTGTCCGTAGTCATAAACTTGCTGTAATCAATGGCGCTGTATCGTCCGGCAAGGTAGAAGTTTTCATTCAGAAATTGACGTGTCTCTACAGAATAATAGCTCCACTCTTCCTCGCCTTCTTCATTAAAGTTATCGGGGTTAGGGCCTACGTCCGTAGCCATACCGAACAGAGCAGATATTCTGTTACCCTCAAACAGGTTGAATATGGCATTTGCCTCCCATGCAGTAGTTTCCTGCCCGACACCGGGTCGTCCCTGACCGGGTCCTTCACCGGCTCCCGAGCCATCATTATTCAGGTTCCATGTTGCTCCGTAGGATGAACCATGACGCTCTCTGCGGAAAAGGTTAGTACCTCTTAACACGCCTGCATCATGGTTAACGGTATAGAAAGATCCGGAGAGATATACGCCGTCAATCATGTCCAGCCACGCTTTGGTTCGGAAGCTGTAACTCCGGGCATCCTGAAAATCCTGCTCAGGAGCACCGATTCCACCACCAACCATCAGTCCATAACCGGGGCCTTTATGATAAATTTCCATACCCGGTTCGGCTCCTAACGGGGAAAGAACAGGGTTGCCCACCAATGGATTTCTGTGAGCATCAGCATTAATGGTTCTTGTGAACTGGTGTTCACCAAAGTTGACAAAAAAGTTACCTGCTTTAATGTCTATGTATTCAAGAACAGGGTTCAGGGCTGTTAAAAATGAATTCCCCGGGATATTCCGGATGTACATATACCCTTGGTTTCCCCACCACTGGCTTGGATGGCGCTGTGTAGCGAGGAGCCCGTCAAAAAACACATCGATATCATTGTCACCGATGGTCATGTTAAACTCCAGGTTTGCAAAGGATGTTTGCATACCGTGCAGATTTTCGTCCGGAGTAACCCAGTCACCATCATCCCAGACTCTGACATTGTCTTGTGAAAGAACCTGAACTCTTCCGACGGAATGCAAGCCAAGTGTAAATTGAAGATTATCTGTTGATCCTATTTCGATCCCTTTTCTGTCATATTCGGGTTTTTGCGCGTCAGCAGTATGAACAGACAATCCAACCAGAAATGTCACTGTTATGATCGTTACGATTATTTTTTTCATGGCATTCAATTAAATACTTTAGTTGTAATTTTTATAAGCAGTTACAGGCTTCCCACTGCCGATCTAAAAATATGAGAGTAAATAGTATTATTTTGTAATACTTAATCTGATATCTTTGTAAGGGATTTCCCTACAGGCCTTTTGCTCCGGGATAAGAAACCGGCATCACCGGTCATTTACCGATGCAAAACCGCGAAAATATGGAGTCCAGAAGATCTTCGGTTGTGATCTCACCGGTTATGGCACCCAGTTCGTTGAGCGCCGCCCGCAGATCGATGGCAAGAAAGTCTCCGGTCATTCCGGCCTCGAGCCCCTGAAGCGCCTCCCGGACGTGATGCCGCGCTTTTTCGAGTCCGTCACGATGACGGCTGGACGTAACCATCAGCTTGCCGGTGTCGATCTCCCGGTTCTGCAAAACTTCGGCGCGCATCCGCTGCTTGAGCTCATCCATCCCCCTGCCGTCCCTGGCAGATACCACCATGTCACACCATTCCGGAACTCCGCCGTTGTCCGCTTCTGCACATGTCAGCAGATCCAGCTTGGTCCCCACTTTCAGCAGAGCCCTGCCTTTGGCCCGCTTCTCGATCCGTGCAAGCAGGCGCAGCTCTTCGTCATCAACCGGCTCGGATATGTCTTTAAGATAGATGATCAGATCGGCCCGGGTCACTGCCGATTCGGATCGCCTGACACCCTCCGACTCGATTTCGTCTGCCGTCTCCCGCAATCCGGCCGTGTCGGTCAGCGTGAAGGTGAGTCCGTCGTAGCTCCATTCCGCATCGATGACATCGCGGGTGGTGCCCGCCGTTGCCGACACAATTGCCCGTTCTTTGCCCATCAGCGTATTCAGCAGGGTGGACTTGCCGGCATTCGGACGGCCCACGAATACCGTCTGCACCCCGTGCCGCACCAGCCGGCCCGATTCATATGTCTCAAGCAACCGTCCCAGCTCGCTGTCCACATCCCGAAGCAGTCCGGTCAATTGTTCCTTGTTGGCAAACTCGACATCCTCCTCGATGAAATCCAGCTCAAGCTCCACCATCGCTGTGGCATCGATGATCTGCTGCCGGAAGGCCTTCACGTGCCTGCCAAGCTCTCCATCAAGCTGCTGCCCGGCCGCCTCAACCGCTTTCCGGCTGCGCGCGTGGATCATATCCGCCACCGCTTCGGCCTGTGACAACTCCATCTTGCCGTTCAGAAACGCACGCTGTGTAAACTCCCCCGGGTCGGCATGACGCACATCCTGCCGCAGTATCGCCTCCAGCACCTCCTGGGTCACCAGTACACCGCCGTGGCACGATATTTCGATTGTATCCTCCCCGGTATAAGATCGCGGCGACCGAAATATCGTTGCAACAACCTCGTCAATCATCCGGTCTCCATCTGCAATGCGTCCAAAATGAGCCGTATGCGTGGGCTGTCCGGACAGCTTTTTCCCCCGGAAAATCCGGGACACCTTTTCGATGGCCTGCTCACCGGATACTCGTATCACCGAAATACCGGCTTCGCCCAGCGCTGTGGCGATGGCGGCAATGGCCGGTTTCTGGCTGATGTCCGGTTTTTGGGATTCGGTCACTTGCGTCATGGATTCGAAATGATCATACGGATAACTCAGAAACAAACAATACATTTTTACAAACAATGTAAGGTCACGAAAAATACGGAGCAGTCCAATACCCGCAAAGCAACCAGACCCTGACCTCGGCATATGCGAATATGCGCCGGATTTTGTACCTTTCGTTACCTGAAAAACGGTGATACAGGTACTATTTGTTGTATTTTGCAACTGCTGATGAAGCTGCGCCGGCCAGTCTTATCGACCGGACCCCCACACCGACCGCAATACCTGAACACAAATTATGCTGACACATGGCTGAATTCGAAAAAGCGGTAAATGATGCCGAATCCAGAATTATCACCCGGACAACCAGTCCCTGGCAGGATATCGAAATCCGGTATCATGAAAAGTTCGGGCACCAACTCATTATAGATAAGGACCTGCAGATATCCGAATCGGACAGGTCCTACAACGTAGCCATGGTCAGTCCGCTTGTCATGCTGGGCACGTTCGGACGCGTCGCCATACTGGGCGGCGGTGACGGCGGCGTCCTGCACGAACTTCTCGAGATCGACCGCCAGCAGTCCAGAGCACTGGAAAAAGCGGTAATGATCGATATAGATGAGGAGGTCATGCGTTTGTCGCGCAAATATCTGCCCGGCCTGTGCGGAGATGCGTTCGCCCATCCCAAAGCCGAGGTGATTGCCGGTGATGTATTTGAGTACATCGATTCTCAGGATCAGCTTGACGGTGTGATTTACGATCTCACTATCGATCCGGTCAGAGAGGGGCAGACCCGCGCGGAGTTTCTCAGCGATCTGATGAAGAAGGTGGCGGACAGTCTTAAACCGGGCGGAATGCTCAATATGCAATGTTGCGGAACTCGTGCGTTTGATGAAGAGACAGGTATTGCACGCGATGACATTATGAGCGATATCGAAAACGCTCTGAAACCTCATTTCACAGATTTTGTTGAACAGCGGGTTTTCATACCATCTTTCCGTGAAGCGTGGACGTTCCTTGCCGGACGCAAGGTCTGAATTACCCGGCATCGACTGCGGGGATCAGCGGTCTTCCATGCACTTCCGGCATCCGCCAACCGGGATTTCCGGAATAATCCGTCCTGCCGTTCAATTGCTGCTTCTGGTTGCGGCTCTTGTTTTGGCACCGGAAGCCGGTGCCCAGCGCCATGCAGCACGTTCACTGATCATCAATCCGCTTCTTGACGATCGGAACCATCTGCCGGACATGGATGTCCGCGCTTTTCACACATTCGGAGGCTGGGCCGGGTTCGGAAATTTCCCGCTGAGCAGCGATGATCACCATCTGTGGTATCAGGATCTTGGTGGCTATGTGGAGCTCTGGCGTCAGGGTGACACTTCTTCCATGCTGCTGACCGGCCAGATCCAGTTCCTCGCCGACCCGCACAACGACATCAACTTCAATCCGAGGGCCATTTTCTGGGAAGAAGGACTTCTCTACACCACACGCCTCTCCCCCGGCTTTCTTCAGCTTGGCTTCATGCACCGCTGCAAGCACGACATCGACAACCTCGACATCGGCAGGGAGCGCTCACTCATTTTCAGCAGCATGATCCTGCGCTACCAGCACCTTGGAAGTCTGCTCAGGGAAGATGACCTTATGATGATGCTGGGATTTGAGCAGTATGTGATCACCTGGGACCGCCGAACACCCCGCGAACTTGAAGAGACCGGTCCGGACTGGAACGATCTTCAGAATATGGCCACCCTGCACATGCACTGGCATGCAAATCCGCAGGAGGAAAGTCTGTTCGCCGAAACCCGTCTGCAGCTCATTAATATGGAAGACCGGCTGCGGCTGAACCGTTCCGCTTCCGTCGGATGGCGGTTTCCCCGGAGCGGCGGTGAGTTCCGGCTTGTGCTCAGCTACGAATATCTCCACGACAGCGGCATCCCGGCCGAACCGGAAGAAGCGCATCTGCTGACACTCGGCATTCGCGCCAATTCTCCTTTCGTGTTCCGCTGATTGCACCCCGCAACCTGCCCGGCAGCGCGACTTACCCGACGGACGATATCCAATTTGTCCGGAATTGCCTGCCGTCACTTGTGAATAACCGCACATTCATTTATTATCCGCCTCTGAGCTTGCATTCTGAGCCGCGACACTGCCCGGGCACCCGGAGCGCTTGAAAAACTGCCACATCGCCGGATATTATCCGGCCGGACGAACATACGGAGGCTTTTGTGATCTTTTTTATTGTTGTGATCGGATACCTGATCCTGCTGATGTCCATCTCTATCTGGAAAAGCTTTCTGGTGAAAAACCAGGAGGACTTCATGGTGGCCGGACGGTCGGTTTCCACATCCAAGCTGGTCGGTACGCTCCTCTGCACCTGGATGGGATCGGGCAGTCTTCTGGCCGGAGCCGGACTCGCCGCCAACATCGGGTTCTCCGAGCTCTGGATGGCTGCCGGAGCCTGGGTTGCCATCGTCATCGTCTTCTTTCTCGCCGCCCGCGTGCGCCGCATCGCCGAATTCACCGTGCCCGACATCCTTGAGCTGCGGTACAACAAGTGGGCTCGCATACTGGGCACCATCGTCATCGTGATCGCCTATACTACCATCGTGGGGTACCAGTTCCGCGCGGGCGGATTTGTCCTGGACCTGGTCGCCGGTGTTCCCGAATGGCAGGGTGTGCTGCTGACCGCAGGGTTCATCGTCACCTTCACCGCTTTTGCCGGCATGCTTTCCATCGTCTCGGTGGATATCATCAACGGTGCGGTAATTACTGCGGCAGTCATCATAGCCGTCCCGCTGGTCTACATCAACATCGGCGGCGCCGAGCATCTGACCACCACGCTGGATCCATCCTACTTTACCATTTTCGGTGAAAACAATTTCTGGTGGGCGATGGGGATCTTTCTGCCGACGTTCTTCCTGCTGCTGGGCGAGTCCAACATGTATCAGAAGTTCTTTTCTGCCCGGAATGAAAAATCCGCCAAAACCGCCGTTATGTGGTGGGTCGTGGGCACCATCATTGTGGAAACGGCCCTTGCCTCGCTGGCCATCTTTGCCTTCAGCCACTTCAACGCACTGCCGTCCGCTTCCGAATTTTTCCTCTCCAGCGGCGAATCAGAGCGGATCATCCTGCACACGGCCCGGTACGGCTCCGAAGTCGGTCTGCCCCTGATCGTCGGACTGCTGCTGATCATGGCCTCCGTCGCCATCATCACCTCGACCGGGAACAGTTTCCTGCTGACGCCATCCACCAACCTGACCCGCGACATTTATCAGCGGTTTATCAATCCGCATGCCGACGGCAAGATGATCGTTATCATCCAGCGGATGGCGGTAGTACTTCTCGGGATTCTGGCCTGGCTGCTGCTTACCCAGTTCGAGACGATCCTGGCGATGGCGCTTACGGCCTACACGATGGTGGGGGCGGGACTCACTCCCGCGCTGCTGGCCGCTTTCCTCTGGAAACGCGTGACCGTTGCCGGCGGTGTCTCATCCATTGCTACCGGGATGGGCGTCACGCTTTTCATCACCGTGGCAAATTCCATCCTTGTCAGTACAACCGGCGAGCAGCTGCTCAACGAGCAGTACATTATTCTGCCGGCGGCATCGGCATCCATTCTGGTGCTGATCGTGGTATCGCTGCTTACCCCGCCCGATCCGAAAGAAAAGTGGGGCCGGTTCTACACTACGGAAAAGTCCCTGGATGAGGCCATGCAGAAGGTGAAAAAGTAACCCAGTGCCATTTCCACCGGCGCCGCATCACATCGACCGATAAGGTACTGTCTTAACGTTTCCTGAACGGGAGCAGTCAACGGATTCTTCGCCCGGCGGCACCCCGGAAACGAATTGTCGTTTTTTGTGCGGGTCACTTTGGGCAGGGCTGGCTTTTGGTTAATTTACAGCTGAAATAATTCATTGAAAAAAGCCAAACCTTACCATGACATTACGCATACTGCGCATCGCTCTTATTATTATCATTCCGCTGATTCTGCTGATGATCTTCTCCAGCTGGATTATGGAGTGGGTCTGGCTGCGCGAGCTGGGCTACGCCGATATTTTCCGCGTGCTTAAATCCACACAGGTAATGATGTTTCTGGGGGCGTTTCTGCTCTCCGGAATTTATCTGATGATCAATTTCCGGTTTCTGGCCCGGCAGCTTCAAAACTCCCGGCTGGTCACCACCATCATCGGCAGCCTCAACATTGCCATTCCCGCAGACCGCCAGTACAAATGGCTGCGCCGCGCATTCACCGCCGGATCACTGATCATCGCCTTTATTTTTGCCCTGGCGATCATGCTGCGGTGGGATGACGCCCTGCGGTTCTTCTACGCCCAGCCATTCGGCGCTGTTGATCCCGTTTTCGGCCGCGAAATCAGCTTCTACATGTTTCAGCTGCCGCTGATTTCCACCATTCAGGGATCGATCACCGCGCTGGCCTTTTTTGTGACATTTCTGCTGGCCGTGATTTACTTTGCCACCGATATGATCAGTGCCCGGCCCAACGAGGGACTCCGGGCCGACCCGTCGGCGCTGATGCAGATCAAAATCAACGGTGCGATCTGGCTGCTCTTTCTCGGCTTCGGATTCTTTCTTTCCCGCTACGAACTGCTTTTCCGTGAGGACGGGGTGGTTTTCGGAGCCGGCTACACGCATGTGGCCATTGAACTTCCCGCATTGTGGATTGCATCCATACTGACCATTCTTCTGGCGGCGCTGCTCATTGCCAGCCGATGGGTGCGGATGAACAAGGTGCTCGCCGGTGTGGCCGTGCTGGTTGTTCTGTCACTTCTTTTCGGCCGGCTGATACTGCCTGCGGCCGTGCAGCAGTTCCGCGTCGACCCCAACGAACTTGAGGTAGAACGCCCTTACATCGAGCATAATATTGAAATGACCCGGCTTGCTTACGGTCTGGATAACGTACGGGAGATCGATTATTCAGCAGATGATACGCTGAAGGCAGGCGATATCCGGGAGAATCAGGAAATAATCGAAAACATCCGGCTCTGGGATCCCCGGCTGCTCATCCAGACCTACCGGCAGCTTCAGGAGATCCGTCCGTACTACCAGTTCAATACCATCGGCATCGACCGTTATCGCATCGACGGTGAGAAACAGCAGGTCATGCTGGCCGGCCGTGAACTGTCTCCGCGTCTGCCGGACGGATCCAACACCTGGGTAAACCGCCACCTGCAGTACACGCACGGATACGGCGTTGCCATGAGTCCGGTCAACCGTTCCAACCGCCAGGGCGAGCCCCTTATGCTGGCCCGTGACCTCCCTCCAGTCACCCATCCCGACATTCCCATCGACAATGCGGCTATCTACTATGGCAAGCAGAGCGTTGGATATCACATTGTGAACACCGGCACCGAAGAGCTGCATTATCCTGCCGGCGACGGCAATGTCTATCATCATTATTCCGGCAGCGGAGGCATCCCGTTCCGGAGCTGGTTCCACCGGCTGCTGTTCGCCTGGGAGCTCGGGGACATCAACATCCTGCTGTCCGACTACATTACACCCGAAAGCCGACTGCAGATCTGGCGCGGGGTGCAGGACCGCATTGAACGCATCGCTCCGTTCCTCCAGCTCGATGAGGACCCCTATCTGGTCGTTCATGACGGACGGCTGGTCTGGATTCAGGACGCCTATACCACATCCTCAAAATTCCCTTACTCCGAACCTCAGGGAGATATCAACTATATGCGCAACCCGGTCAAAATTGTAGTGGATGCGTATGAGGGCTCGGTGGATTTTTATGTTGTGGATGAAACCGATCCGGTGATGGCCGTCTATCAGAATATCTTCCCGGATATATTCCAGCCGGCAGACCAGGTTCCCGAAGGTCTGGAAGAACATTTCCGCTACCCTGTCAACCTTTTCGAGGTGCAGATGCAGCAGTACACGCGCTATCACATGACCAATCCGCGCGTTTTCTATAATGACGAAGACCGCTGGCGGCGACCCTTTGAACAGTACGCCGGACAACGGACAGTCATGGAGCCCTACTATGTGCTTGGCCGGCTTCCCGGTGAAGAAACCGAAGAGCTGGAGTTCAAGCTTATCAGTCCGTTCACGCCCGAAGGCCGCAACAACATGATCGCCTGGATGGCGGCGCGATCCGATCCCGAACATTACGGTGAGCTGATCACATACCGTCTGCCCAAAGACCGCCTCATTTTCGGGCCGTCCCAGATCGAATCACGCATCGATCAGGATCCGGAAATTTCACGGCAGCTGGCGCTGTGGGACCAGCGCGGGTCCAGGGTCATTCGCGGCAACCTGCTGGTCGTGCCCGTCGCCAACTCCTTTATGTATGTCGAGCCGGTATTCCTGCTGGCTGACCGTGACGACATCCCGCAGCTTCAGCGCGTGATCGTGGCGGTCGGTGACGACATATCCATGCAACCAACCATCGAAACGGCGATGGTCGATCTGTTCGGCGAAGATGCCGATTTTCTTGAGCCGGAAGTTGCTCCTGAAGCGATACCGGATGATGAGGAGCTGCTGGCCGAAATGGAAGAGCCGCTTCCGGTTGAGGACCGGCCGGGCGCAGAACCGGGCGTTGCTGTTGATCCGGATGAACTGCAGCGAATCCGGTCGCTCTGGCAGGAAATGCGCCAGGCCATCAGTGACGGCGACTGGCGCCAGTACGGCGAGCTTATGGATGAACTGGACAACCTGCTCGAACCCTGATTATTCCGCATCAGAAGTTTTTTCATTATCAGACCTTTTTTCATTTTCAGATCTGATCTCACTAAATCACTGATACTTCTATGTCAGAATCACATGTCTTACCCGGGATGAATATCAAAAAGCTGCCCGCATACATATTTATCTGGCTGATGCCGGCAGCGCTGCTGTCCGGATGCGGCAATGACAGCGACTCGGTGCTCAGTTCGTTTCCGGAGCCGGAATCCTGGACACTCACCCAACTGGATGACGGAGTGGAGCTGATTCAACGCCACTATGATTCGCTGTTCGATGCGCCCCAGTTTATCCATGTCGTTTCAGTGACCCCGGATGCCGGTGACATCGGCCTTGGATTCTCGTCCGGCTACCTGTTCGATGACCTTCGCAAACCGGTGTCACGATACGGGGAGCGCCTCGGGGCCATTGCTGCCATCAATTCCGGTTTCGGACACGGCGGACCGGACTATGCCAATTCCGGAATACTCAAAATCGACGGTGAACTGCTGCCTTTTTTTGATGACGAACCCGACGAGCTCCATTTTGTCGGCAGTTCGGCTGTGGGTCTGGATGAGGACGGGATGCCTGTTTTCCGCACCAGGAACGGCGATGACTGGGACGACGAGTGGCCTGAAGTAGATCATGCCATGGCGGGCGGACACATGCTGGTTACCGGCGGATCGGTCTATCCCGTTGTCTATGACGAGTCCTACACGACCCATATCGAAGACCGCCATTCAGCCGTCAGACATCCCCGGACCGCCATCTGCCGCACCTATGGCGGACACACCCTTCTGATTGCCGCAGACGGACGCCACGATGGCGAGGCCGAAGGGCTTACCCTCAACGAACTCGCCCGTTTCATGCTGGATCTCGGATGTATGGACGGCATCAACCTCGACGGGGGCGGGTCAACTACCATGTGGACCGCTGCGAAAGGAGTGGTCAATCACCCCACTGACAATCAGGAGTTTGACCATGAAGGAGAGCGTGAGATCAAGACCGTGATCTATGTGAAATAGATGGCCTTTATGCCGCTATTGATTCACCTGCTGTTCAGGCTGCCGTCTGCCCCGGTTTCTATCAGTAAAATTTCCTTATTTCAAAAGAACCATCGTGCGCGACCGCATCATATCCCCGGTTGTCAGCCTGTAAATATAGGTGCCGCTGGACAGGTTCGTCCCGTCGAAAGTAACCTGATGCCGTCCCGCCGCCATCTGTTCATCGACCAGCAATGCCACCCGCCGTCCCAGAATGTCGAAAACCTCGAGCCGTACATCTGCGGCCTCCGGAAGGCGGAATCCGATTTCTGTTGAAGGATTGAACGGATTGGGGTAGTTTTGCTCCAACAAAAAATCCTCCGGCTTGTCCGTTGCAACTTCGGTTCCCGTAGGATTATACACCGCCCTGATGACTTCATGGGCATCAAGCCGGCCCCATCCGTAATACCGGTCCCAGGTCCCGTCACCATCGGCTTGCTCCGTCAGCAGATCTTTAACTTCCTGCGGTGACAAACCGGGATCCAGAGAAAGCATCATGGAAACCACACCGGCCACCATCGGGGCAGCCTGGGATGTTCCCGACCAGTACGTTCCACTTTCGGGATCCTGGCTCGATAAGGAAACAATCATATCCCCGGGGGCTACAAGATCGATATGATCTCCATAATTACTGCCGCCGCCCCAGCTGAACGGGCTGGCACGCTCTCCCCGGCTATTAATCGCACCGACCGACACCACTCCGTCGTACCCGGCCGGATAAAAGGTAACATCGTTGTCTTCATTCATCATGCAGGCGATGACATGGACACTCTCTGATAATGCATCTTCCACTGCCTGTCGCAGCAAGTTGCTCTCGCTGCTTCCTCCCACGCTCATATTCAGAACATCGGCGCCGTTATCCATCGCCCAGTAAATACCGTCAATCCACCAGGAATAAGAACCCTCATTGTTTTCATCCAGGATTTTCACGGGCATGATGGAGGCGTTCCAGTCCACCCCGGCCATCACGCCGTCGTTATCGCCGGTTGCAAGGGCGATACTCGCCACGCTGGTTCCGTGGCCGTGATCATCTGCCGTATTTGTGCTGTTACTGACAAAATTATATCCCGGCACAACGCGGTTGCCGAAATCCGGGACAGAATCGGGCTGACCGGAATCGAGAACAGCCAGCGTGACATCACTGCTTCCGGTCGTAATTTCCCATGCCGGAAGGATGTTGATGTCTATTCCGGCGACCCCATCCACTTCATCGATAGCCTGACCGGAATTTTCCAGCCCCCACTGCAGGTGAAATAACCGGTCGTTGGGGAATGCGTTTGTATTTGAGTTCTGTTTGCCGCTTCCTTTTCCCTTGAAGTCCGGCTCGGCATATATGATGTCATTGCGCTGCTGAAGCTGCCGGATCACCTCGTCGAGATCACGTGATTCAGCAATATACGCAACAAACATGCGGTCACGGGCAGGCAGTTCGTCAGAATTCACCTTCCGGTTCACCGAAGAGCGGACCATTTTCCGCATAGACTCCAGTCCGTAATCGCGAATCAGTGCTTCGGTTTCGGGCATGGATGCCGCTCTTTCCAGTGTGATGATACCATCAGGAAACGACTTCTGAAGTTCGGGTCCGGGCGCGATTTCTGAAATAACCGGACTCTGCGCTTCGAACAGGATCATAATCCGGTCAGGATGATGATCGCCCGCGCCGTTTTGTGCTTCTGCCGGCTGCCACAATACGAGCAGCATAAGTATTGAAATTGTCAAAATGGTCATAGGCCAAAATCTATCAGAAAAATATTCGAATTTATGTGACACCGGCGCTCCGGAAAACGGAAAGGCACCTGTTGCTGTCTGATTATACGTCCGGCAAGGCAAAAAGTCGGAAATGCCTGACTGCAAGATAATAAACACCTGCAAAACAGTCTTTGTTTTTTAAAAACCTTGAGGGTAACGGTCTGTTTTTACTTGTTCTGATGGAGCAGACCGGCCATCATCAACCAGAACGGAGACATATCCCTTCCTGCTGACCGAAGCTATTTTTTCATGATGATGAGCGCAAAACGGACGAATGTCTCGCCGGCGGGATACACGCCATGTTCCTCGGAAGGTTCGAGATAGATCCAGCTGCCCGGAGTCATATCCTGCTCATCATCCGGTGTTTTCAGAACACCCCGGCCATCGATGGTCTGAATCCAGACAGGAAACTTCGAGGTGTGCTCGTTCAACTCCTCTCCCGGAGCAAGGTGCATCATGACCATTGCCGTATGATCGTTTTTAAAAATTGTTTCACTGAGAATACCGCGCTCAGGTAAATTTTTTGGTTCGAATAATTCTGCTTCAAATCTTTTTGGCATAATAATTGTGCTATGTGTTCAGAGTTTTTGTATTTAAGACTATTTTATCTCAAAAATATATGAAATATTGCACCGTTGCAAGAAAAACTCTTTGATGCCGAAGTCAGGCGGACAAATTTCATACCGAACGGCGACCACGCCTGCACGTACAAGATCCGCCCACACGACCGCGACCCCGGCACTCCCCGCGATCCGGATGGCTGACTATCCGATGCTTCACAGCTTATTCGCTTCCGGCTGAATGGTATCGGCTTCGCCGCAACCGTTCTCCCGGAAAGTGTACATATAACGTTAATTGCCGGGCAGAGGCATTATTAAATATATTTAAGACACAATACTCTTAATTCCAGTTTCGTACTTACATACCCCGGCAGGTTGTACGCTCTGATATACAACAACATCATTGTCATCCCCTTGAATATTGACACCTTAATCACAATTAATCCAAACGTTTACAAAAATGAACACATCTGAATTGCATCAAACCACCGTAAGTGACATTGTCTGCTCAAACTACCATGCCGCCGGCGTGTTCCGGGAGTATGGTATTGATTTTTGCTGCGGAGGGGATATCACACTCCGGGAAGCATGTGAAAGGAAAGGAATCTCAACTGAGGAGGTATCCGGAAAACTTCTGGATGCACTGGAAAAAAGGGAAGCATCTGATGAACAATTTCAGGACTGGAGCCCGGGTTTGCTGATTGATTACATTGAAAGCAGGCATCACCGGTTTGTCCGTCAGAAAGTATATGAAATAGCAGATTATGCAAAAAAAGTGGCCCATGTTCATGGTCAGCGCCACCCGTGGAACATAACCATTTATCAGGATTTCCTGGAGCTCTCCGAGGACATGCTCGATCACCTGGAAGAAGAGGAAAAAAAGGTCTTTCCACTAATTCGAAAGATAGAAGAGATGAGCAATAAAGGAGCAGCAATTGATGCAGATACAGTAAAAAAGCTGCACGACGGACTGGAGCTGCTTCATGAAGATCATGAAGGTGCCGGCAACCTCATGGCTTCCATCAGACAAGCGAGCAATGGCTTTACTCCTCCCGATGATGCCTGCACTAAATACCGAATTCTTTACAAAAACCTGGCCGGATTTGAAGAGGATCTTCATAAACACGTGCATCTTGAAAAAAATCTTCTGTTCCGCAAAGCCCAGGCTTTGGTCTGAGGCTGTCCTGCTTTGACGGGTTATTATTGACGGTTTATTATGACCGGAAAGTGCAGAGATTCCACTGCATTCATTCAATCATTATATTATTCAGCTGAATGATAGTTTGATAATGATTAACTTGCTCATTGTCAACCTGGAATAAAAAATCACAACCATGCAAATCCGGTCATTCAAAAAACAGGTATACGAAGAGCTGGCTGATCTCACCAAAGCATTGGGACATCCGCTTCGGCTTGAGATTCTTGAGCTTCTGGCTCAGGGTCCCGCTTCTGTTGAATACATATCCGAACAAACCGGCAGCAGTATAGCCAGCACATCGCAACACCTTCAGAATCTGAAAAAAGTCCGTCTGGTGCGTGCGGAAAAGAGAGGAAAGTACAGCTACTACTACCTTGCCGGCAAACAGGTTTTCAGTGCCTGGAAGGGACTTCGCGACCTTGGTTTTACATTGAATTCCGAGATACGGCAACTCATGCAGGATTTGCACGAACAGCCATCCGCACTGGAACCTGTGAATGCAAAAGAGCTTCGTGAACGCATCCGAAACCGGGAGACGCTGCTGCTTGATGTCCGGCCAAGACAAGAGTTCGACGCCGGCCATATTGCCGATGCCGCCTCTATTCCGGTCGCTGAATTAAACGACCATCTTGATAAACTTCCGCGTGACCGCAAGATCATAGCCTATTGCCGCGGCCCGCTTTGCGCCATGTCGGATGATGCAGTTCGCATACTGCGGGACCACGGGTTTGATGCCGCGCGAATGGATATCGGCTATCCCGAATGGCAGAGTTACGATCTGCCTGTTGAATAGTATCTGCAAAAATCCCCTGCATTTCACTATAAACACCATCACTATGAACTTCAAAATCAGCCAAACGGATGAAGAATATTCTGATCATTATCAATGACGCTCCTTACGGAACTGAAAAAGCATACAATGCCATGCGTATAGCAAACCAGTTGGCTAAAGATCACAAAGAGAACATTCACGTACGCCTTTTCCTGATGGCAGATGCAGCACTCTGTGCTGTTGCGGGACAGGACACGCCGGAAGGATACTATAACATCGAGCGAATGCTCAAGCTTTCAGTTGCAAAAGGTGCAGAAATTGGAGTTTGCGGCACCTGTGCCAAGGCTCGTGGCATCGCCGAAAACAAATTTGTCAAAGGTGCAAAACTGAGCACAATGCCTGAACTGGGTAACTGGATTGCCGAAAGCGATCAGGTAATGACATTTTGAAACCCAACCTGGTCACAGATACACTGATGCATGATCACATTCGGTCATGATATTTCACTTCGTGACCTTCGGTTCATATGGCGATATAAATCCAAATATTTAAAACAGATGAAAGTACGAGACAGCGGCATGCCTGATGAACAGAACTGGTCTTCTCATTTTGATGTTGACAAAATTCTGGATGAGATGGAGGTAAGTTACAAGCTTCGGCATGTGGTGGAAATCGGTTTCGGATTCGGAACCTTTACAATACCCGCCGCAAAGCGCATCAGTGGAACCCTGCATGCGTTTGACATTGATCCTCAAATGAAACAACACCTGGATCACAGCATACAAATACATCAGACAGCCGGCACAAACCTTTCCGATAGCATCAAAACACATATACGTGACGCAATTGCAGAATCCACAGGACTACACGATAACGTCTCCGACTATGTCATGCTTTTTAATATCATGCATCATGAACATCCGGAAGAACTGCTCGGTGAGGCCCGGCGTATTTTGAAGCCCGGTGGACTTGCCGGCATCATTCATTGGCGCAGTGACATTCCCACACCCCGCGGCCCCGATTTATCTATTCGTCCAACCCCGGAGTATATCGTATCACAATTTCAAAAGTCGGGGTTCAGGGTTTTCAAAGGTCCTTTAGTACTGAAACCTTATCATTTTGGTGTATTGGGTAGAATAACTTGAGACATACATCTTTCGGGTCAACTCCTGCTCCCGGTCAAATTCTTACACTTAACCCGCACTGCCTTGCCGTTTCATAAACCGCGCTTGCATTCAACTGCATCACCCGGTGATCATACCCACAAACCGGGTCTGAAAAAAAACTGGAGACAGTTTGCACTGCTTGTTCTGATCAACGCTTTTGTCGGTGGCATGGTCGGACTCGAGCGCACCATTCTGCCTGAAATTGCCGAGTCTGACTTTGGCATTGCCGCCCGATCTGCGATTTTTTCATTTATTGTAGTCTTCGGAATCACCAAAGCACTGTCAAACTACTTTGCCGGTCGTTTTGCCCAGAAATTCGGGCGCAAGAACATGCTGGTGACCGGATGGTTGTTTGGCCTTCCCGTTCCCTTCATGCTGATGTTTGCTCCCGAATGGAGCTGGGTTGTAGCCGCCAATGTCCTGCTGGGCATCAATCAGGGACTGGCGTGGTCAGCTAATGTCATCATGAAAATTGACCTGGCCGGTGAAAAGGACCGGGGTCTTGCCATGGGGCTGAATGAGTTTGCCGGCTATCTGGCTGTGGCGGCCGTTGCCTTCCTGACGGGATGGATTGCTGCAGAATTCGGCCTGAGACCATATCCGTTTTACCTTGGTATCGCCCTGGCTGTGGCGGGACTCGGCATGTCTCTGTTCATCGTACGTGATACCGCTCCATTTGTCGCTTACGAGTCCGGAAATGACAGCCGCATCCGAAAGAAGAAAAACCTTTTCAGGGAAGTCACATGGGGCAACCGGAGTCTGATGGCTGTTTCTCAAGCCGGCATGATGACCAACTTCAAGGACGGCATGGCATGGGGCGTTTTTCCGATGTTTCTGGCGGCTTCCGGACTATCCATAAGTCAGATTGGTGTCATTGCAGCTGTATACCCTGCGTTCTGGGGAATACTGCAAATTTTTACCGGCAAATTATCCGATTATACCGGGCGCAGACATATGCTTTGGACCGGAATGCTGGTTCAGGGAATCAGTTTGCTGCTTTTTTCCGTACTTGAAAGCTACTCGGCATTCATTCTCGTGGCAGCACTCCTTGGAACTGGCACGGCTATGGTTTATCCAACCTTTCTCGCCGCTATTGCCGATCTCACACATCCGCAGGACCGCGCAGAAAGCGTTGGCGTCTTTCGCTTGTGGCGGGACGGAGGTTACGCCTTCGGAGCCATTTTTTCAGGTATTATTGCTGATATGTTTGATCTGCATTTTGTAATCTTCATCACCGGACTGCTTATTATAGCCTCCTCAATTTGGATGTTTTCAGGAATGAAAAAGTCACATTCAGAACGCCGCAACTGACACGTTATGCCGGCCACCACCGGCATCGGCATAGCTGCATTTTTTTCCTTGTTACCAGTAGAACAATCCGGCATAAATAATTATACTGACACATCGTTAGTTGTAAGTATGTTAAAGATATAATGATATCTTCTTCTGTTGCACAATCAATGACCGGCAGTTACCGTCAGTCCGGATCTGTAATGGCTTGCCGGCAACTGAAACCCGGCCGGTCATTGCCATCTTTTACTGAATCAATACTTCCGGATGACGTGATTATCCGGTTATATCACTCTTATGAAGACCTGCAATAATCAGCTCAAGATACCGGATCAGCGTTCGCGACAATCTCTTACCGGGTCAGAGTTCCTGACCCGGCAGCAGGATACCATTGCAACGCTCTCAGATTTCTTTCTGCGTCATGAGGAAGATGAAAGAGTTTACGGTATGCTTAGCCGGCTGGTCAGGGATGTCCTTCAGGTGGACGGATGCCTGGTTCTGCAGCGCATTCCGGAATCCAATCAGGTAAGGCTCTATTCCGCCTGCGGCTTCTGCGAAATGGACAAGCTGGAGACAACCAACTGGATCGAGAATCCACACCTGCAGACTACCATGGACAGCTCCGGGGTGATTGCGGTTTCGGACTTTTCCGAATCCGAAGTATACTATCCGCCCGATCGTGAATGTTTTCGCGAATTCCGGTCATCCATGAGCACCCGCATACCGGGTGAAGATAGTGCAAGCGGCGTTCTTGCCGTTTATGACCGCAATAAAAAAAACTTCCTGCAGCATGAACAGGATTTTCTGAAAACAATTGCGAACATGCTGGCCGGCAAACTTGCCAGGGATGCCAAGGACAGGGAGCTGAAAAAGAGCGAATCACGATCCAAAGCCATTCTGGACACCGCTGTTGACGGCATCATAACTATTGATGCCAACGGCAATATCGGATTGTTTAACAAGGCGGCACAGGAAGTTTTCGGATACAGGGAAGATGAGGTTATCGGTAAAAATGTCAGCATGCTCATGCCGGAACCGTTCCGGTCGGAACATGACCGGTATATTGAGCAGTACTCATCAACCGGACAAAAAAGAATTATCGGCAGCAGCCGTGAAGTCACCGGCCTCCGCAAGGATGGTACCACATTCCCGCTCTATCTTGCCGTCAGTGAGTTTCACATCGACAACAAACGGCACTTCACCGGGATTGTCAGGGACATAACGGAACAGCGGAGCCTGGAACAGGAAGTCCTGAATACAAGTGACCATGAGCGCAGGCGCATCGGGCAGGATCTTCACGACGGACTGGGACAGATGCTCACCGGCATCGGGCTGATGAGTCAAAGCCTGAAAAACAGGCTGAAAAATGAGCATTCGGAAGCCGCGGAACAGGCCGAAGAAATTACACGTCTGATCAAAGATGCCGATCAATATGCGAGAAACCTGTCGCGCGGCCTGCTGCCGGTTGACTTTGAAGTCCGGGGACTTGTCACCTCTCTGGAACGGCTGGCACAAAATGCCGAAAGACTGTTTGGCGTTACCTGCACTTTCAAGGAAAAAAACGCCCCGGTTTTTCACGACAACTCCGCTGTAGAACATCTCTTCCGGATAGCCCAGGAAGCCATCAGCAATGCAGTGAAGCATGGACTTGCCGATAGTGTGCTGCTGGATCTCGATGCAGACAATCACGCTGCTGAACTTGGCATCTCCGATAACGGCAAGGGTTTTTCACCAAACTGGCAGGACAAAAAAGGTTCCGGCCTGGATATCATGCAGTTTCGTGCCCGGCTGATAGGCGCCACTCTTGACATTCAGCACTTTGATAACGGTACCCGTATTGTCTGCAAGATTCCGGCTTCGGAATCATCTTACAGTCTGGACAGTGCCGGTGCGGAAACCTCTTGAACGATCATCACTCAATGGCAATCATATGGGTCATAAAATAGTTTTGGTTGAGGACCACCCCATGATGCAAAAAGGGATGGAGATGACGCTTCAGACAGAGCCTGATTTTGAGGTTGCAGGCATGGTGTCCACAGCTGAAGAGGCCTTCGGACTGATCGAAGAGACCAGGCCTGATATCGCCGTTGTCGATATTTCTCTGCCAGGCATGAATGGCATTGAGCTCATACGGCATTTGCGTTCCGGTTATCCTGACCTGCGCATTCTTGTTGTTTCCCGGCATGAGGAGGAGTTGTTTGCCGAACGTGCCGTCAGGGCCGGAGCACAGGGTTATATCATGAAATTGCATGCCGGCGAACAGATTGTAGATGCCGTACGCCGTATTGCAAATGGCGGACTCTATCTCAGTGAAGCGGTAAGCCAGAAACTGCTAATGGGAATTTCATCCGCTTCAGATAACAAAAATGCCTCTCCGCTGGAACGACTTACTGACAGGGAACTGGAAATATTCCGGTTGATCGGCCGCGGGAAACCGGCCAAAGAAATTGCTAAACGCCTCAATATCTCCCCGAAAACCGTCGATACCTACAAATCGCGGATCAGTGAAAAGCTCAATATACCCGACAGGGCGTCGCTGCTTCAGCAGGCCATGCATTTTGTCAATGAGAAAGAGTTGTAGGATTTTTCACTACAAAACAACGCAGGAGATTTCCTACCTCATATTCAGGGTATAGCCTATTACCTGATAACGAATAAGTAAAGAAATTACAGTTGACTTCTTGTTGCCGGTACTCCTTACCGTGGTCAAAGGAAATCAGCTGAAGTTTCGGATGATTTTTCGTAGTTCGGAATAAACGCTCTCCTCTGACTACACGAATTTAACACATTAATCGGCAAAAAATTCGAAGCGATTATCAAGTTTTTTGAATTAAGTTTCTTAAACACTAAAAAGTATATTAACGTCTAATCTGACAGAGTTTACCTTAGGCTCTGTTTATAAATTTTTTCTTTATGCTTACAAACCGAATCACACCATATCTTCTCACCCTGCTGTTTTTCTTTGCAGCCGGACAGTTTACCCAGGCTTCCGCCCAGACATTCACCATCTCTGATGAATCACATATGTACATTTACGGATCGGCCAATGTTACCGACTGGGATGCTGAAGTGAAGACCATCAACGGTGAAATAACGATTAATAACCCGGAAGGTAAAGACTGGTCCGAGGCCGAAGCCTCCTGGTTTGAAAGCGTCACTGTCAGCATTCCGGTTGGTGATATTGATGCTGACTCCCGGCGTATGAACAGAAACATGCATGAGTATCTTAAAGAGGATGACTATCCCGAGATCACATACAATCTGGTTGAAGCCGAAGAACTTGCTTCACTTGACAATCCGGGGTATAAGCTCACGGTCAAGGGAAATATCAGTGCTGCCGGAGCATCACACGAAATTGTTCATGATGTTGAAATCGCTGAACAGGAAAACGGCAGACTAGTTATCAGCGGTTCGCAAGATCTGAAAATGTCTGATTTCGGTATCGAACCTCCTACAGCCATGCTTGGGTCCGTACGCGCACGTGATGAAATGACCATCGAATTTGAGCTGATTCTGGAAAAATAATCCCCGGGGACCTATGAGTACCTTGTCCGAACACACCCTGTGGACCAGGTCACTTTTACTGTCTGCATGCTTCCTGTTCTTCGCCTTTTCTGAAGATGTATCCGGACAGGTCTATTTCGAAACACACGTAGACAGTAAGTTGTGGCTTGAAGGGTCTTCTTCCGTTCACAGTTTTGACTGTGTGGCCATGTCCATAGAGGGTACGGCCTACATGGAAAATTACGGGACGATGCGTAAGGACCCGGATATTGCCGGACAGGCTCATGATGGAGGCGGACCCTACGTCGAAACCTCATCTGCTGCCACACCAGCGCATCTGGCAGGCAATGCCGGAAGCGGTAACAGCAATGAAGGTTCACGGACGGACAATCACGCTTCCGGGGAAAGCGCCGGTTCCGGCGATCAGCCCGGGCTGAATGTCAATCTGAAAGTCCCGATTGAAAGTTTCGACTGCGGCAGGTCCCGCATGAACCGTGACATGTATGAGGCTTTGAAATCAGATGAATACGAATACATAACATTTGATTTTGAGAAGGCTGATCCAATCGAAGAGAACGGGTCCAAACCTGACTCACTTTTTGCCGGTGATTTCCGGGCTTACACCATTGAAGGTACACTGAATGTTGCCGGTGTCGATCGCAAGATCACCCTGATTACACAGGGGCGTTCGGAAGGGGACGGCAGATACCGGGTAAAAGGGCACAAAGAGATTTCCATGCATGATTTTGACATTGAACCGCCTACAGCACTTGGTGGACTGATCCGCGCTCATGAAGACCTTACTGTCTTTTTCGATCTCATTGTTCTGGCAAAGCAGGATAATCACTGACTTCAATTTCAGAAACCAAAAGCCCGGTTCACATGTTTCTAAAAAATGCTTTTTACTTTTAGTGACGCTGATCGCCGCAAACTTATGCGAAACCAAACTCAAAAAGTGATTATACTGCATCTGATACATGTTTCAGATGCAAATAATGTGATCTGCAACATACAATGAAAGATGTAATAACCGATATATTACAACAGGCCCGCCGAGCCCCGTCCGTTCTGAACTCTCAGCCGTGGAGATTTCGCGTATGCGGGAACACCATTGAGCTGTATCTGAACAAAATTCCGGAGCTTGAACCGGTTGATCCGCACGGACGGCTTCAGCTTGCCAGTTGCGGCACATTCATTTCACATTTGTCCCATGCCATCCGGGAAAAAGGGTGGATGCAAAAAACAAGCTATTTTCCAAGATTCGAAGAAGAAAACCTTGTTGCTTTTATTAAGCTTAAGGGTCCCGGCGATCCTACAGATACTGAACAGGCACCAACTTCCCAAAAACGCTGCATCGAAAAAATCCAGCAGGATATAACACGTATTGCCCGTCAAAAGGATACCGAGCTGACGGTTCAAAATGATGATGAAAACCTGCGTTTCGAAAAATACTTCAGGTCGAACTGCGCCAAAAAGCTGGATACTGAGTATTTCAGAAATAGTCTGAATTTACTGCTCCGGTCAGAATCCGATTCCGACACCATCTATGAAGATGAAGTGATACTGTCCGACAGCTTTTTCAATAATTCTTTTACCGCAGGCAGTGGTTCCGGGATTCCGGAAGAATTAAAACACAGGTACTTTATACTGTACACCAGGACCGATAACCGGTACAATTGGCTGCGATCAGGCGAAGTGCTCGGAAACATGATGATACATCTCAGGCAATGTGAGGATGCAGGTATGATGGCGCTGCCTGTAATCAGCACCGATTGCTGCAGGAAATGGATCAGAGAGCAGATCAACCTTCCCGGTCACCCGCAATTTGTGTTGAAGATGCATCCGGTTAAACCAAGGGAGCATATGCAAAAACGACCCTTGCAGGAACTCATCAAACAGGGTTTCTGAGACAGCCACGGCATGTTCAGCACGTATAAATGCCAGCCCGTCCACTGAATTGCAAATTTTTCACGCCAGGGGATGTCACCACCGCTCCTTTACACCCTGTTAATTCAGAGCTTATCTCTTATCCTGTGAAATTGTTATAACTCGTTGAAGTGAAATTATTTCAGGCTTATGCTTGTTTTAAAGACAACGCTGTAAAAGAGTTATTATCTGCATCCAGATAACTTTCATAATCTTGCTCAAGAATCATACATTTCACCCGGAAAGCTATTTTCCCATGAACAAAATACTTACACCCGTCACCCTTTCCGTGATTCTTGGTCTGCTTGTATTTTCAGCCTGCAATAGCGAAACTGACGTCTCTGATGAAACCGACGCGACTTCAGTCACGATAGCTTCCGCGGAATACAGAGATCTATCACACAGGGTCCGGACATCTGCCAAAGTGGAGCCCTATCAACGGGTGTTTGTCGCCTCCCAAATTTCCGGGCTGGTCCGGCAAGTCTATTTTGAGGAAGGCGATCATGTTCAGGAAGGAGATGTCATGGCTGAAATCGATACCAGGCTTCAGCAGATCGAATTAAATCGTGCCCAAATAGTACTCGCTGAATCGGAAACAAACTATGAAAGGTCCAGGCAGCTTTACGAACGTGAGGCCATAAGCGAGTCAGAATACCTTGCTGACAAACGGGAATTTGAACTGGCTGAAAATGAAGTGGAAAGACTGGAACAACTTATCGACTACAGCTACATTACCGCACCCAAAAATGCCGTTGTAACGTCCCGTGATGTGGAAATTGGAAACAGTGTATCAGAAAATGAGCAGATTTTTGAAATTGTCGACATGAACAACCTTGTGATCAGACCCGGTATCTCGGAGATGGATTTGTCAGGCGTTGAACAGGGGCAAACCATTGATGTTACTCTTGATGTGTATCCAGACCACAAGTTTGAAAGCCAGGTCCGGCGTATTTTCCCTGATGTCGATGCTGATTCCAGGCTCTTTACAGTAGAACTTCAGGTGAAGCACTCTGATGAAGACCCGGTCATTCGTCCCGGCTATCTTGCCCGGGTTTCTTTTTCCGCAGACCATCAGGACCCGGCCCTTACAGTGCCGACAAGCGCTATTGCAGAACGGGATAATGAGACCGTTGTATTCCTGATTGATGAAAATCAAACGACGGTTACGGCTGCTTCTGTCGAAACGGGAGTCCGGCGTGACGGGTGGACCCATATCATCTCCGGTATTGAAGAAAATGATACTGTTGCAGCTGCCAACATAGATGCGCTTGACGATGGTTCTGCCGTTTCCGTTGTCGGAGAGTTTCGCAGATCAGGCTTCCGCGACTGACAAACCACTCTTATCCGGCATTAAATAAAAGCGCTGATTTATAATTTATTTATTTCTGACCCGAATGATATCATAACAGATCTTCGCCCGATATTGTTAGCTATATGACCGACTCTCAAAACAAACCCGGCAGCAACTTTCAGCACAGTGGTCTACCATCCATAGCCATCCGGCGACCGGTTGCCACACTCTCGCTGACTGCTGTTATTCTGGTACTGGGCCTTTTGTTTTCCGGACGACTACCCGTAGATTTGCTCCCACAGGCAGACTATCCCCACATAAGAGTAGTAGTTAATTACCCGGGGGTAACTCCGGAAGTCATCGAAGAACAGGTCACCCGACCACTGGAACGCAACCTTGCTGCAACTGAAAACCTGACGGAGCTGCATGGACGGGCATCTGAGGGCCGCAGTTATATTGAAATGTTCTTCGATTATGAAACAGATATTGACATTGCACTTCAGGATGCTTCCCGCCAGCTGGAACGTGCCCGGACCGAACTGCCTGATGGCATAGACCCGCCTCGTATCATGAAAATGGATCCGTCACAGGATCCGGTATTTGAGCTTGCCATCAGCTCCCCTGTCCGTGATCCCATTGAAGTACGGGACTGGGTAGATCAGCAACTGGCTCCTCAGCTGCTCTCGGTTCCCGGGGTTGGAACTATTGATATAGGAGGCGGGAAGGAGCGGGAAATGGACGTGGTGCTGGACCCGGAGCGGCTTCGCTCATACAGGCTGAACTTGCCCGACATCAGTGAATTACTGGAAGGCAGAAGTGTGGACAGAGCAGCCGGAAACATCACCTCTCCGGATTACGACATCATGGGGCGTATCGAGACGCGGTACCGGACAGAAGATGATGTCCGCAATACCCGGGTTAATATCGGCGGTATGAACCGGCGCATCAGCTTGTCTGATATAGCTGATATCAGTGACAGCCACCGCGAACAACGGTTATTTGCCCGGTTGAACGGAGATGATGCCGTTCAGATCTCCATCATGAAACAGCCGCTGGCCAACACATCGGCTACCATTGCCAATGTTAAATCACAACTTGAAGAGCTGAGGGCATCGGGCTTTATCACACCCGATCTTGAATACCATGTTATTCGGGATGAATCTTTTTTCATTGATGCCTCATTGCGCTCAGTCAGTATTGCAGCCATTATTGGCGGACTTCTGGCTATTTCAGTTATCCTTTTTTTCATCGGAAGCATCCGCAGATCTTTTATTGTCATACTCTCACTCCCCGTCGCTGTTATTGCCACTTTTTTACTCATGGCGATGAGCGGACTAACACTCAATGTCATGAGCCTCGGCGGCCTTGCTTTGGGTGTCGGACTGCTGATTGACAATTCGATCGTCATGCTGGAAAATATTTTCCGAAGACAAAATGAGGAGGGTGACTCCGCTGTCCAGGCTGCCCATAACGGCGCCAAAGAGGTAATCTCTGCCGTTACTGCAGGTACATTGACAAATCTCGCTGCAGTTTTACCTTTTTTGCTTGTCACAGGTCTGGCCGCACTGCTGTTTCGTGAATTGATTCTGACCATCTCTTTTGCCATACTTGCCTCCCTGCTGGCTGCCGTAACTCTTGTCCCCACACTTTCAGCACAATTCGCCGGACGCTCCGGAAACAGCGGGCTCAGCCGATCCCTCCCCGTCAGGCTATTTCATTCCGGTTTTCTGCGGGTTAGGAATCACTATACCACCTCACTTAAATGGCTCATCAGACGCCGGTTTTGGCTGATTACCTTTGCTTTGATTCTTCTTGGCGGCAGCATATATATTATTCGCGGACTCGGCACCGAATTTTTACCTCCTGTTGATGACGGCCGTATCACCATGCGCTTTGTGTTGCCAGCAGGAACTTCTGTTGATCCTACTTATGAAGCTTCAGAAATCATAGAAGACGCTATCCGGGATATGCCCCACGTGGAAACTGTTTACATGACGGTAGGCGGGTATTTCCGTGGGGGACAACTCTCCATTCGCGGTGGCATGATTGATATTACCGTTCAGCTTGTTCCCTTGTCGGAACGCAGAGGATATTCAGGGGAACGCTGGGCTTCCGAATTTTCTGAGAAAACGGATGAGATGGGGCTTCCTTTTGTCCAGGAACGAATACGCGGGCCACGCTTGCCTGGCATCCAAACCGGACTCCTTGATGCTGATATTGCTATTGGTGTGGTCGGACAGGATCTGGATGTTCTTGAAACCGAAGCCCGCGGAATCTTCCGGCAGCTTGAAGGAATTGAAGGCCTTGGCAGTATCCAGATTGGGCGGGAAGGACAAATTCCTCAGCTGATGATCCGCGTGGATGAGGAAAGAGCCGCAGATCACGGCATGAGTCAAAATGAAGTTGCTGATTTGCTCAATAGTGCCGTCGAAGGTGTTGTTCCCACACACTTCGTCGAAGGCGGTTTTGAATACAACGTCCGGGTTCGGTTTCCAAGAAGTGTTACCGGTTCAACGGACGGACTTTCCCGGATTCCTGTATTCAATACGGACGGACAATCCGTCCCTCTTGGTGCTCTTGCATCTTTTGAGGAAACAACCGGACCGGCACATATTGAAAGATTCAACCAGATCCGTGTTGTTTGGGTCAACACTACAGTCAACATGGAGGAAGCCACCGTTGGAGAAGTCGCTGACCGTATACGCAATCAACTGGAGGATATTGATTTGCCTGACGGATACAGTCTGATTTACGGTGGTGAACAAGAAGCAATCGAAGAATCAGAGAGATCGCTGATGCTTGCCATTGCTCTGGCAATTTTCTTTGTGTTTGTGGTTATGGCGGTTCAATACGAGAAACTATCCAGTCCGTTAGTCATTCTTACAACTTTGCCCTTTGCCTTAATCGGGGTTGGATTTATGCTTTGGATTACCGGATTATCACTTAGTGCTCCGGTACTGCTTGGTCTGGTTTTCCTGACCGGTATAATTGTGAATAATGCCATTCTGCTGGTTGAATTCATTGAAACAAACAGAGTAACCATGGGAGTTGAAGATTCCGTGATCCGCGCCGGTGAAATTCGTTTCCGCCCGATCATGATGACCACAATGACAACCATATTCGGAATGCTGCCATTGGCACTTGGAATAGGAGAGGGGTCCGAACTTTTGCAGCCCCTTGCTGTAACTGTGATAGGAGGATTACTGATCGGCAGTTTACTTACTCTGCTGTTACTGCCCGGTGTCTATGTTATTGCAGCCGATCTGCGAAATATTTTTAAAAAATAATCACTTCTGATCATAAAGCTCCGGCAAAGCAAAACGCAGATTGAGCTCATCTATTCTGCGTGCGGTATCTGAAAGGGTCTTGGAGTGAAATGTATTATACAAGTTCTCGCGGATCTCCGCCCATTCATCATGAACTGGACACGGCTCCTCGTTTCCGCAACCGGGCAGTCCAAGCAGGCATTCGCGAAACACCTTGATGCCATCAATAGCCAGAACCACATCCAGTATGGTAATCTCATCCGGGTCACGCTTGAATGCGACCCCGCCCCTGGGTCCCTTCATTGAAACCAGAAGTCCTGCCGAGGTGAGCTCCTGAAGTATTTTGGTCAAAAAATGAAACGAGATGTGCAGTTCCTTGCTCATCTTTCCAATGGGGACATATGCAGTGGACCGCGCAGTCTCTCTCGCTATGAACAATGAAGCGAGAATACCGTATGTACATGCTTTGGACAGTACCATATTGTTATTTTTAGTCAAAAAGTGCTTTAAAGTAAGACTGAATAGTCTGAAATAAAAACAGGAAAATTTACCGGCGCGGAAGCATTGCGTCGGCAGGAAACTAACGATTGAGCCAAATGGACAGCATGCCGGTCACCCATGATATCCCTATCCAGAATGCCCCCCAGTATGGCCAGGACGCCACATTGACATTTTGCAGAGTCTGCATGTCCGTTGGCTGCGCACTATCCGGACTGTCCGGGATCACAATGGACTGACGCGGATCCATATTGTGTCCGTAATCAAAGCCGATCATGAACAGCTCGGCGAGTCCCGCAAGAACAGCGGCAACAACCAGGAAAACCCAGAGCCAGGCCAGCCCACGGCTTCCGAACAACGCTACAAGAACCGAAAACACCATGATGCCGATAACCACCGCCTGAGTATACTCAAAATACGGAGTGTTGTAAGGATCCAGCTCCTCCAAGCCTATGTGTTTGCTTATAAAATTTATTGTTTCCAGATCACCTTCACTGTGACTTGTAATGTCATCAATCCAGAAATAGGCGCCGAAATCTTTTTCTAATGTAGGAGAGCTGAAAGTGATTGTCCAAACCGGCTGATAGAAAACCGGAATTAACAGAAGTGCTGCAAGTATAAAACCAAATCGGGCGGGTTTGGCCATGGCAATCGTGATGACGTACAGGTTTTGGTCTTGCTGCTGATTTCAACCAATAATATACAAGCTTTGAATAATATTCCCTTGGTAAATCAGCACTGACAGCAAAATTACAGTATGCTGCCTGGCCAACACAATCATCACGTTTTTTCTGCTCTGGAATTTGAATGCAAACAAATGGAGCCTGGATCACAACACCGGTTGGAATAAGGAATTCTGAATATCAGGCCCCTGCCGTGACTCCATTACCTGCCGTGACAGTGCTTGTACTTTTTACCGGAACCACAGGGACAAGGATCGTTTCGTCCGACCTTCTCCTCCACAACTACCGGCTGACGCTTGGCTTTTTCACCACGTCCCGCCGATGCAGCAGCCCGCTGTGCATCCCCTTCACCGTCACCTCCGCCAAAACGAAGTCCCATGTTTTCGGCGGAATCATGCTGGGTCTTGAGTTTGTCGAGGTCCACCTTGGCACGGGCCGGCTGTTTGGCCTGTTGCAGCTGATTCGGATCGCTGGCCACTTCCGGAACCGCACGCCAGACAAGCGAAATGACATCACTGTTGATATCCTCAAGCAACTGTGAGAACATGTTGAATGCCTCACGTTTGTACTCCAGCAGTGGATCCTTCTGACCGAACGCCCGCAAGCCGATTCCTTCCTTGACCGTATCCAGCTCGCGGAGATGCTCCATCCATTTTTCGTCGATGACCGACAGAACCGCCGAGCGCTCCAGCGCCCGGACGACCTCGCGGCCTTCGTTCTGAACTGCATCTTCTACATTGACCACAACCCGCATGCGCTTGACGCCGTCGGTAAACATGATCTGCACGCTGGTCGGCTTGTTTTCATTCTGATTCTCATGTACCTGCTTTATTACCCGGTAGAACGGAGTGGTCAGGCGCTCTTCCTTTTGCTGATAGGTTTTGACTGCTTCTTCAAAAATCAGGTCAATTACGCCGTCTTCCCGCAAACTCGACCATCTCTCACGATCCACCTCCACATCCACAGCAAGCTGGCGGAGTATGCGCTCACGGATACCATCGTAGTCACCTTCTTTATACAGCTCATTTACAATGGCCGTGATCATATCTTCAAGCATGTTGAGCAGCATGCTGCTTAATCCGTCACCAAGCAGCGCCTTTCGGCGGTAGCCGTATATCACATTCCGCTGATTGTTCAGAACATCATCATACTCAAGCTGACGCTTACGAATGCTGAAGTTGTTCTGCTCAACTTTCTTCTGCGCGCGCTCCAGTGATTTGGACACCCACGGATGCTGAATCACCTCGCCGTCTTCGAATTTCAGGCGGTCCATCACATTGGCCACCCGTTCGGACCCGAACAGGCGCATCAGATCATCTTCAAGGGAGACATAGAACTGCGACTCACCCGGATCCCCCTGACGGCCGGCGCGTCCCCGCAGCTGAAGGTCAATCCGGCGGGATTCATGACGCTCGGTACCGAGTATCGCCAGTCCGCCCAGTTCACGAACGCCTTCTCCGAGCTTGATGTCGGTACCGCGTCCGGCCATATTGGTTGCGATGGTGACAGAGCCTTTCTGTCCGGCTTCTTTTACAATTTCACTCTCGCTTTTGTGCTGTTTCGCGTTAAGTACGTTGTGCCGGATACCCGACCGCTTAAGCATGCGGCTTAGCATCTCGGAAACTTCGACACTGGTTGTACCCACCAGTACAGGCTGCCCCTTGTCATTATACTCCCGGATCTTGTCAACCGCGGCATTGTAACGCTCACGCTTGGTCCGGAAGACCAGATCCTCCCTGTCAATACGCTGTACCGGCACATTGGTCGGAATCTCAACCACTTCCAGGTCGTAAATCTCTGCAAACTCGCCCTCTTCGGTTGATGCCGTACCCGTCATGCCCGCCAGTTTGTGATACATCCGGAAATAGTTCTGCAAGGTAATGGTGGCATAGGTCTGTGTGGCCGCTTCAACCTTGACATTTTCTTTTGCCTCGATGGCCTGATGGAGTCCGTCAGAATACCGGCGCCCCGGCAGCACCCGTCCGGTGTGTTCGTCGACAATCTGCACTTTTCCTTCGGTGACGATGTATTCATCATCCCGTTCAAAAAGTGTGTATGCCTTTAAAAGCTGGTTGACGGAGTGGATGCGCTCGCTGCGCTCGGAAAACAGCCGGTACAACCCGGACATACGGTCCGACCGCTCCTTCTTGATCTCCTCTTTCACCTTTTCGATCTGCTGCTGCTTGTAATCATCACTGAATCCGGCGTTGTTCTCAATCTCCTGAATCTGTTCCCGCTCTTTGTTTTCCAGTTCCTCCTCAATAACCGAAGTTTCGGTTCCCATATCGGGAATGACAAAGAACTCGGGGTCTTCGTTGGAAGGGGTGATCAGCTCGCGGCCCATCTCGGTCAGCTCGATGGTATTCTGCTTCATGTCCACAGCGTAATACATCGCCTCGTCGACAATGTGCATATTCTTGCCCTGATCCTGCAGATACAGATACTCGGTCTGCTGCGTGAGCTTCTGCAGGGTCGGATCCTGCATCATTTTCTGAAACTTTTTGCTTTTGGGAAAGCCGCGGCGCGCGCGGAAAAGTGCCAGTCCGGCCTTTTGCTCATCCCCGGCAGCATACGCTTCCTCTGCTTCATGAAGGAATTTGGCGATCAGCTTTTTCTGTGCTTCGACCAGCTTCTCCACCCTCGGCTTGAGTTCGGTGAATTTCTGATTCTGATTGTCCTGCTGCGGAACCGGGCCTGAGATAATCAGCGGTGTACGCGCTTCATCGATCAGTACCGAGTCAACCTCATCAACGATAGTATAGTGGTGTCCGCGCTGTACGAGCTGATCCTTGTTGATCACCATATTGTCACGCAGATAGTCGAAACCGAACTCACTGTTGGTTCCGTAGGTGACATCCGCCCGGTAGGCATTGCGGCGCGCTTCGGTGTTGGGTTGATAGCGGTCGACACAATCCACATGAATTCCGTGGAAGTTGAAAATAGGTTCGTTCCACTCACAGTCACGCTCGGCGAGGTAGGAGTTTACCGTTACGATATGCACACCGCGTCCTGTCAGCGCATTGAGATAAGTCGGGAAAATGGCAACCAGGGTCTTTCCCTCACCCGTTTTCATCTCGGAGATGTTGCCCTGGTGCAGCACAACGGCACCGATAAGCTGAACATCGTACGGAACCATGTTCCACTCGGTTTCATTACCGGCCACTTTCCAGCTTTTGCCCACAAATCGCCGGCAGGTCTCTTTCAGCACGGCAAACGCCTCCGGAAGAATGTCATCAAGCACTTCATCGGTAATTTCCAGCCACTCTTTGTCCAGCTCCTCAAGCTCGGTCTCCAGTTCATTTCGCCGGTCGATGTCGTCGGATTCGGCGTTGTGAATCTGCTCCAGCTCAGATTTGAGCTCGTTGATTTTCTGCTGGGTGGCCGCTGTCGCCCCCTGGATTTCCTGTTTGAACTCTTCGGTTTTCCCCTTCAGTTCGTCATCGGTGAGCTGCTTCAGCTCGTCTTCATACGATTTTATCTCATCTACAATGGGCTGGATTTTCTTGATATCCCGCTCACTTTTGGAGCCCATTATTTTGGAAATACCGGCAAAAATTTTGTCAATCATAGCAGCCTTCTGGCTTGTTTTTTAAAATTTGATGCAATCTTTAAAAGTACGGCTAATTACAGGTTCATTCAACTTGCTGTTTCAGCCTTCTTGTTTCGCTTCTCCTCTCCAACGAACAAACATTAAAAATAGCCTGTAAATCGTTGTTCAATTTTAAATGAAAAAATGGTATTTTTTGTGTCTTTGTTAAATTCAAAAACGAATTCACTTTCATAGAATTCCAAACATCGAAACAACATGCCAAAACGAACATATCAACCCAGTCGGCGCAGCCGAAGCAACAAGCATGGTTTCCGCTCCCGGATGGAATCAGCCAACGGGCGCAATGTATTGAAACGACGCCGCGCCAAAGGTCGGAAGCGACTGACCGTGAGTGATGAAGGGTTCCGCAAATAATATCCGGCGGAATTACACTTTACCCCGCTCAAGGATCCTGCGAGGACGTGAAAACATTCAGCGCCTCTTTCGGAAAGGCAGGGTCCTGCGCGAAAAACACATTGATCTGCGTTATCTCATTCTACCCGGTCAGCCGGGCATCTGCCTGATGGGGTTCATCGTCGGAAAACGACTCGGAAAAGCACACGAACGCAACGCCACCAAACGCCGTATGAGGGAATCTTACCGGCATAACCAGCACCTTGTCAGTGAACTGACGGAATCCGGAACCTCCGGTATCCACGGGATCTTTATTGCAAAAAAAGCAGGCATCCCGTATCAGGAAATGGAACAGCAGTGCCGGTCATTGCTCATGCGGGTCCGCGAAGCCCGGGAAAAAGACGAAGCCCGGGAAAAAGACGGAGCATCATGAAACACTTTTTCATATACCTCATTCGCGGATACCAGTTATTCATTTCCCCATATTTCCCGACCAGCTGCCGGTATTATCCGACATGCAGCCACTATGCCATTCAGGCCTTCCGCGTTCATGGCGTACTGAAAGGCCTGGCGCTGACAGTCTGGCGAATTCTCAGATGCAACCCCTGGACTGCCGGCGGAGAAGACCTGGTGCCCGGCACACGCTCCCACAGCTGCAGTCATGCCACAGACGGGAGTCATGACAAACATGAGCAGCACGAACACCAGTCCGGTACCGGAAACCACGGCCTGGTGATTAAAAAAAGTAAACGACACCACTATCGAAACCGGCATCACCCTCACCGGCTGCGTAACCGGCCGGCTGCCGTTTCGGAGAAAACGATGTCACCTGTTATTTCCAACGACTTTTAAACCGTACCATTTTGGATCGTAATACCGTAATCGGATTTCTTCTCATATTCGGGCTGATGCTTGCCTGGATGTATGTCACCATGCCCTCAGAGGAAGAGCTGGAACGCCAGCGCCAGGAGCGCCAGGCCCGCGACACTATTCCCGAGCAGGAGCCCGAAGAACCGCGTTTTGAAGAGGACCTGGCTGAAACGGATCCCGATGTGGAGCCTGTTGAAACCCGCTCACTGGGCGTATTCGGCCACGAAACAGTATCTGACACGATTGATACCTGGATAGAAACACCAAAATTCCGTGCACGCTTCACCAACCTCGGCGGCGGCCCTGCCAGTTTGGAACTGAAACAGCACAAACGCTGGGACGGCGGACCGGTCCAGCTGATGTCCGACACTACCCGTTCGGCTTATTCCCTGGAGTTCCTCTCCACAGAGAACTACAACATCGAGACCGATGAACTGCTATTCCGTCCGGTATCGACGGAGCCCGTCATCACACTCGATAAAGGTGAAACCACTACCGTTCAGTACGAACTGGAACTGGAAGACGGCAGCCGGATGATCTACACCTATACCATTGATGCCGACTCATATCAGATCCACCTGAATGTCGGATTCGAAGGTGTGGAACACTACATCAGCGGCCGCAGCTTCGAACTGGCCTGGAAACCCGCCATACCACCCACTGAGCGGGATATCGCATCCGAAGCTCAGTACACATCGGCCTACAGCTATGCCGGCGGAGTCCTGGAGGAATTCCAGCCTTCCGATGAGGGATATTCTGAGAGTATCATAACGGGAGATGTATCCTGGGTTGCCAGCAAATCCAAGTTTTTCACCCAGATTATGAAAGCTCAGGAGAACACCGATGGTGCCATACTCTCCGCTGAGCTCGCCATCGACCCGGATAACGGGGAGATGATTCACGACTACAATACGGCGATCCGCACCCGTCTTTCCGATGCCTCATCGTACAATTACCAGATGTTCCTGGGACCTCTGGACTATTACCAGCTGCGGGATTTCGATGGCACAGCGTATGACATGGTGGATACCGGATTCGGATTCATGCGGTGGTTTTCCGATCCGTTTGTCAAATACATCATCCTGCCATTTTTTGCATTTGTCGGCGGATTTACCGGCAATATGGGTGTGACGATCATTCTGTTTGCCATCCTCATTAAAATTGTACTGTATCCGCTTACCAAGAAGAGTTTTGAGAGCATGGCCGCCATGCGGGAGCTTCAGCCCGAGATGGAAGCGATCAAGGAGAAGTACAAGGATGACCCGCAGAAACAGCAGCAGGCCACGATGAAGCTGTTCAAAACCGCCAAGGTTAATCCTCTGGGAAGCTGTTTGCCGAACCTGCTCCAGATACCTGTCCTGATCACCTTCTGGCGCTTTTTCCAGAACGCCATTGAAGTCCGGCAGGAACGCTTTCTGTGGGCCGAAGATCTCTCCGCACCGGATATTCTGTTCAATCTGCCCTTTACGATTCCGCTTATGGGCGATCATATTGCCGGATTCGTATTGCTGATGACCGCCTCAATGGTCATTCAGATGCGGGTTTCCGGACAGGGCAATACGGCCCCCAATCCGGCACTGAAAATGATGCAATATGTGCTTCCGGTCATGCTTCTTTTCATATTCAACCGGCTTTCGTCCGGACTGAGTCTCTACTATCTGGTTTATAACGCCCTGTCCATCGTTCAGCAGCTAATGATCAACAAGAAAATCGATCACGTGAAGATGATGGAAAGTGTGGACAAGAAGAAGGCCAAGCAGTTGCGCAAGGAACAGCTGCTCGAAAACAAAAAGAAGAAAAAAGCCCAGGCCGAAGAAAAAGAAGCATAACAACAGGACTGCACCATTTTTTTTGCAGTGCTTGTCGCCCTGCATGCTTTCTTGTTACGTAAAAAATGTTATTTTGGAAAAGCCTCCAGGCATCACCAAGTATCACTTTCAGGCACTTCCCCATGCATTTTTTACCTCATTTTCTGGCACTGCTTCTTTTTGCATTTTTCTCATTTGGCAACAGCGCGTATTATGGCTCTGAAACCGAAAGCTACAGGCACGGCAAACACGACGGGCCTGAGTTCAATATTATCGTTCCCGGTGATGATACTACCCGTGTTGCACAGAGCCGCCAGCGAATTGCCGCCAATACCAGTCCCGGCAATCGCGCTTATATTGACGGCAAAGAGGTAAAGGTTCATAAATCCGGCGCGTTTGTGGGACTTGCCGATGTCCCCGTTGGCGAAAGCAAGACGAAGATCAAAGTAATTGATGAAGAGGGTGTGACCCGCACCAAAAAGCGCCATTTCATCCGGCCGGAACCGCCTGAAACCACACCGGCATCACCGCTCAGAATTGATGATGCCATGATGCTGCCATCTCAGACGCTTGTTCTCGGCAAAGACGAAACCATCGAAATGCAGTTCAAGGGAAGCGAAGGGCAGCGCGCCTATTTCAGTATCGACGGTATTGAAGAAGACGTGGAAATGAAAGAACAGCACCCTTCGAGAACGGGCGGGCTGCGGGGTGTTTATCGCGGCAGCTACACAACACGGCCGGATGACATTGTCCGCGATCAAAAAGTCACCTTCACTCTCGAAAACGACCAGGGAGAAAAGGTGACGGCCACTTCCCCCGTTACGGTATCCATCACACCGGATGATTTCCCGCGAGTTGCGGAAGTCACTGCCCGCAGGGCATTTCTCAACTCCGGATCCGGAACCGACCGGCTGGGCGGCGCCCGTCTTGGTTTCCTGGAAAAAGGTGTCAGGCTCGAAATTGTCGCCATAGAAGGCAGTTTGTACCGCGTCCGGCTTTCTGATCAGATGGAAGCCTACATTCCGATGCGCTTTACAGAGATTCTGCCCGAAAACACACCCCTGCCACGGTCACTGACCGGTTCTGCAACTGTCAGCGGCAATGACCGGGCCGACATGATCACATTTTCACTGGGGCAGCGTCTGCCGTACGTAGCCAACATGCGCACCGATCCGAACATAATCGAAGTAGACATTTTCGGGGCCGACTCCAATACCAACTGGATCACGCATCACAAAAGCGCCATGGGCATTGAGAGTGTGGAATGGGAGCAGATCGGCAGCAATCACTTCCGGTTGCGTATCCACCTGAAGCACGACTCCCACTGGGGCTATCACATCGGGTATGGAGTGGGCTCCAGTCTTCGCATCCAGGTGCGGCGTCCGCCTGAAATTGCAACCAGAGAACAACCACTGGATGGGGTTCATATCGCTCTTGATGCCGGACACGGAGGCAGCAATCGCGGTGCGCTTGGCGCCACCGGCATTGAGGAGAAAGAGGTGGTGATGGATATCACGCAGAAATTGAAAAAGCTGCTTGAAAAAGAGGGAGCTGAAATCTTCATGACGCGCGAGCGCGATGTGAATATTCCGATGATACAGCGAAGTGAAATGCTGATCGCATCCGATGCCGATGTGCTGGTCAGTATACATGCCAATTCCATAGGCGGTGCAACCAATCCTGACGCCGTCAAGGGTACCAGCTCATACTACCGCTATCATGCGTTCCAGCCGCTGGCCTCCAAAGTGCATAACCGGATGCTTGAACTGCCGCTCAGGGATTTCGGCCTGATTGGCAGCTTCAACTTCACACTGAATGCACTTACCGAAATGCCGAATGTACTTGTCGAAACCGCCTTCATCTCCAACCCCGAGGATGAAATGATGCTGATGGATCCGGACTATCAGCAAAAAATGGCTGAGAAGATTACGGAAGGCCTGCGGGATTATTACCGCAAATATGCTGCTGAAAACTCCGGCACCGACACCACCAGGCATGCTATGAGATAAGGCCTGCCTTTCAGGTTAATTCCTGCTGCAGATTGATGACGTGGCACCCCGGTCAACTTGCTGGTCCTTTCAGACTTACTCTGACTCCGCTTTTCCCGTATCCTGACCTGTTTTCTTGAATCGTGCAAGCCGGCCGGTAAAATATTCACGTTCGGTCTCTTCTCTGGTTTTCACTTTGCCGAGCAGATATCCGTACGGCCGCAGCGAATCAACCTCATCAAAGATTTCCTTCAGCATGGC
This sequence comes from Natronogracilivirga saccharolytica, assembly GCF_017921895.1. Lineage (NCBI taxonomy): Bacteria > Pseudomonadati > Balneolota > Balneolia > Balneolales > Cyclonatronaceae > Natronogracilivirga > Natronogracilivirga saccharolytica. The sequence continues at coordinate 386,968 of NZ_JAFIDN010000002.1, read as the reverse complement.
CAGCGCCGGAATGAACAGGATCATGCCGGCCAGTCCCCATATCTGTCCGCCGATGAATATGGCCAGCAGGGTGACCAGCGGATTGAGACTTACCCGCTGTCCTACGATCATTGGTGTAAACAGGTTGCTTTCGAACAGCTGGATGACATAAAATGTTGCAAGAACCGCCACGGGGTACCAGAGGGAATCCATGGTCAGAAGGGAGTAGATGATCGGAAGAATCGAACCGATAATCGGACCCAGGAACGGAATGACATTGAGGATGGCGGCAAATACTCCGAAAAACATGGCGTGATCCACACCGATAATAAGCAATGCCACACTGTTCAGAACCGCCAGTATACAAATAACCAGAAACATGCCGGTAATATAGTTCTGAATCACACTGCGAACCTTGTTCATCACCTTCTCAACTTTTTTGCCCTGCTCTCCCCGGCCGGAAAGCGCCATCAGGAAGAAATCCCTTAAAAAATCCCGGTACATCAAAAGCAGAAATACATAGATGGGAATCAGGAAAAACATGGTCAGCGTTGTGGCAGCCGTCATAACCCCGCGGGTGAGCGGCTCTACGTTGTCACGCAGGAAGGATATGATGGCCTCTTCAGCCGACTCGAGCTGAGCATCAGGCTCCACATCCAGGTAGGCGTTGATAAAGCCGGAAAACTGATCAAACAGCTCGTTGATCCGGTCTTCAATCATGCCAATGTCCTGGGCAAAATTGACAATCTGATTGTAAAAGAAAAAAATGACACCGGCCAGAAATGAGATGCCGATCAGAACACTCAGCAGTGATGAAAAAATGCGATGGATCCTGTAGCGTTCGAGAAACGATGAAAGCGGTGTAAGCAGAACGGAAAAAAAGACGGCAAACAGAAAGGGAACCAGAATGGAGCTGGCCGTAATCAGGAAAAATACAAAAAGGGTCAGCCCCCCAAGAACAATCGTTCCTTTTACATACCAGGGTAGTGTCGTCTGATTTGCCAAATTAGTCTCCTGTTGATGTCTGCTATTGCATCCGCACAATGACTGAACTGTGCCGGCGAGGTGCCGGCCACGAAATTTGTGCCGGTTGAAAAATAATCAGACTGACGCTCACAAACCAACGATTAGTACATGCTATTCCATTTTAAACCGGCTCCCGGCGCATGCTCTTCTCAAGACCGCTCCCAAACCGCATTCTGCCGGTTTATGTCGGGCAGATCCCGCCCGGAGTCGATCTCGACCCGGCGGACATCCCGCTCTGGTATGACTAATTCCTCGCTGCGGCTGCCTTTTAGCCAGACATCCACCGGAATGGTGTAGGTGGCCTTGTTGTCTCCGTCATACGTTACTGTGAGATAAACCGGCATGGGCACATCGCCCTTATCCCGAATCACAATGCGCGTTCCCTCACCGGTTTCTTCAACCTCCGCAACCGACTGATCCAGCACCCAGGTCTCGTAGTACCAGCTGTACCAGAACCAGCCGAGATCTTTGCCGCTTACACGTTCGAATGTCCGGAAAAAATCCCAGGGATAGGCCTGCCTGAAAGCCCATTCGCTGATAAACTCACGATAGGCCTTCCAGAACATATCCTCACCGAGCACCTTTTGCAAGGCGACCAGGACGGCCGAGGGTTTTCGGTACGATGCAATGATGAACTGCTGGGTCGAGTAGTGATAATCGGATCTTCGCATCATCGGCCCTTCATTTCCGGATCGCGCCGCCCTCGTGTAGGCATTGCGGGACTGGTTGTGCGGACGCCGCTCGGGCAGAAAATCCATCACCGCCTCAGCTGTGCTGAATACGGTATTCCCCTCATCAAGCCAGCTGTAACGCCGTTCATCGGTACTGACAATCAGCGGAATCCACATGTGAGCCAGTTCGTGTGCCGTGACCGAATAAAGTGCTTCGGCTCCGCGGTCGTTGTAATCGCCCATGATGGTCATCATCGGGTACTCCATTCCGCCGCCGATGATTCCGCTTCCCTCAATCGCTGTCATGTGAGGCCAGGGATAGGGGAGACCCGTCATATCGGACAGAAATGTTATGGCATGCTGCTGATATTCGGTGACATCCTCCCACAAGGGTGCTTCATCACGCCAAAACGTGTTGATCAGTGTGTAATCAGTCTCTCCGTCGCCTGTCCGGTCGCCGACGGCCGTTCTTGCAGCCTCCCAGTTGGATTCAAGTGTGGCGCTGAAGGCGACATCGCGGACATTTTCCGCCCTGTAATGCCAGGTAAGCAGGGTGTCGGTTCCTGCAGCTCCCGCATCCCCGGATGACGCAGCCCGTACCGTCGCCGGCTGATCGCTGCCAGCCGTGAAAATCCGCATGGGCTCATCTTGCTTGCGGGCATCCTCCCACCGGCTTGCCAGTTCCGGATCAAGCACATCCGTGGGGTTCTGCAACTCCCCGGTAGCCATGATGATCCAGTCCTCAGGCGCCCTTATTCTCAGATCATAGTCCGCAAAGCCATGGTAGAATTCAGCCTGGCCCAGATAGGGATCCGGGTGCCATCCGACCACATCATCGTAAACCGTCATGTGCGGATACCAGTAGCCGAGATAGAACAAATTATCTCCGCTGTGCCCCATGCGTCCGCCCGCTCCCTGCCGGGGGATGGTGAAATCGTAGCTGATTTCAAGCTCAACGGAAGTATCGGCCTTAACGGGTTCTTCGGGACGAATTACCATACGCGTGCCCTGAATGCTGTACCGGGCAGACCGGCCGCTTTCATCGGTGAGCGTGTCGCCGTTCACGATCACATCATGCAGACTGACGCCGCCGGTAACTTCGGCGGGACGGTTTCTGCGCACTCCGGGCTGGTTCAGATTCTGAACGAGCTCCAGATGGAGATGACGCAGTTCGTCCGGGGAATGGTTGTGATAGGTGATTCTTGCTGTTCCGCCAAGGGTTTTGCTGTCCGGGTCCAGCGTAATGTCGATATCATATTCTGTAAACTGCTGCCAGTAATCATCACCGGGACGGCCGTCCGCTGTACGGATTCCTTCATCGACAGCGCGCAGGTAGCCTTCCGGCGGTTTTGCTTCGCGCGGCAACGGGCGCTCCGGCATCACATATACCGTATCGGGGGTATCCTTATCCATGCGGTTCATTGCTTCCGGTGTTTTATCAGCTGAATCACCCTGCCCGGACGGCTCTTCGTGGATATTTCCGGATGCTGTTTCCGCTCCGGAGCTGTCCTCTGATGACTCAAGGGATCCGCCCGGAGCGCAGGCCGGCAGCAACAGGCCGGCTGAAAAGATTATGCTGATTAAAAGAACGGTTGGTGCGGTGCGTAATTCGGCAGGGAACATGATACAAATTGAGATTGGAAAAATTTGGAATTGGTGGTCTGTGTGGCAGAACAGGGTTTATGTCGTTTTACGGTATTGGCTCACAGGGGGTAATAGCAAGCTATTCGCTTTCGTAAAGCTGTTCCGCCGGTGTCTCAGCCAGCTCAACCAGAAATGAGGCGAGATTCCGGGCCGCTGCTGCAATAAACTTTTCGCCTTTTTCAGCTGTGGCCTTTTCGGGGTTGCCGACACCCGTATCGTCGGTGATCTCGCTCCAGGTTCTCGGCGCCCAGACCCAGCCTTCTTTCATAGCCTTCAGCCGGAACTTCCGCTCATGGCCGTCACCTGCTTCCGAAAGCGGCCTCACAATATCCGGCCGCAAATACATCATGGCACTGGTTTCGAATTCACCTGCATGATCTCCGGGCTCATCAAAAAACGTGTTCCAGTCTGCTGCCCGATACCAGTCTGCCGTACACAAAAACAGCTCCAGATCTGTTTGCAACTCCCTGATCATCTGGCGAAAGTTGTTGGCACCGTGTCCGTTCAGAACAAGCAGCTTGCGGATGCCCTGCCCGTCCAGTGACCGCGCGATGTCACCGAGGACCGCCTCCTGTGTGGATGGATTCATGTTCACGGCAAAAGGCAGATCAAGCATTCCGGTCTGCACGCCATAGGGAACGGCGGGGAGGACAGCCACCCTTGCCCCCTTTTCCCAGGCCAGGCGCCCGGCTTCAGCGGCAACAAATTCGCACTCCATGTTATCGGTTGCATAAGGCAGATGATAATTATGAGGTTCAGTAGCCCCCCAGGGCAGTACCGCCACCTCATAATCGGTATCCATAACAGTTTTCCAGTTGGTCTCGGCTATAAGCCAGGGTTTTTCATTCATACGTCTTCTTATCTGGTTTAGGATGCAGCCCCTGCTTCTCAGCGCAGGGTTACAGGTCGGTTATGCATCATTTCCGATTACCTGAACAACAACATGCCTGTCCCTGGGACGATTGTCATGATCCAGAAGCACAATCTGCTGCCACGTCCCAAGAATGCAGCGGCCGTCACGAATGGGGACTGTGATGCCCGGTCCCATAAACGTGGATCGGATATGCGAAAACCCGTTGTCATCGCCCCACGTTTCCGAGTGATGGGAACGCATGTTCTCGGAGGCAAAGTCTTCCAGCTTCTCCCTGATGTCCTTCACCAGTGCCGGTTCAAACTCCATGGTAGAAATTGAGGCCGTTGACCCTACGGCAAATACATGACAAAACCCCTCTTTGACACCGGAGTCCCGGACGGCCTTGTCTACCTTGCCCGAAAGATCGTGAATATCTGAAAAACCTTTAGTTTTCAAATGGATATCGCTCGTGGATATGATCATGCTTTTCCTGTTTGTAGTCCCATTTGCGGTTACAGATCATAATAATAGGCTGAATTTCTGTAAGTTGAAAACGTATGAAGCCGGACCGGCACCGGCTTGATAATTAAAGTGAAGGCAATCAGCCGGCCAAAGGTCGGGTTGTACAACCTATTCGATGCGGCCTGTGACTACCGGTTCTGTACATTTTTTTGTAACTTATTGCCCAATAAAATTTTAAAGGGACTGTAAAACAGCAACTTAACTTCGGTAAGATGAGCAACTCTTTTGAGTCACAGATCCAATCCTTCATGGATGATGTAGAAAAAAAGAATCCAAATGAATCGGAATTTCTCCAGTCGGTAAGGGAAGTCGCCGAAATTGTGATCCCATTCATTGAAGAAAATCCAAAATACAAGGGATCCAATATCCTGCACCGTATGGTTGAACCCGAAAGGGTAATCATGTTTCGCGTCCCCTGGGTTGATACTGACGGACGGATTCAGGTCAACCGCGGCTACCGGGTTCAGTTCAGTTCCTCCATCGGCCCGTATAAAGGGGGGTTGCGGTTTCATCCCACCGTCAACCTGAGCGTGCTCAAGTTTCTCGGCTTTGAACAAATTTTTAAAAATGCACTGACCACCCTTCCGCTTGGCGGTGCTAAAGGAGGTTCGGATTTTGATCCGAAGGAAAAAACCAACGGCGAGGTCATGCGGTTTTGCCAAAGTTTCATGACTGAGCTCCACCGGCATATCAGCAAGTACACCGACATTCCTGCAGGGGACATCGGGGTCGGCAAACGGGAAATCGGCTATCTTTTCGGACAGTACAAACGGCTGGAGAATGAATTCACCGGAGTGCTTACAGGCAAGGACCTCAACTGGGGCGGGTCACTCATCCGTCCGGAAGCAACCGGCTACGGCACGGTATATTTTCTCATTGAGATGCTGAATACGGCAAATGACAGTTTCAAGGACAAGCGGGTTGCCATTTCCGGTTCCGGCAATGTCGCCCAGTATGCCGCTGAAAAAATCCTGGAACTGGAAGGGAAGGTTGTAACCGTCTCGGATTCATCCGGCTATATCTACGCCTCTGACGGCCTGACAAAAGACCATCTCGCATTTATGATGGAGCTGAAAAATGAAGCCAGAGGACGTGTGAGTGAAATGGCAGATAAGTTTGAAGAGCTCACTTTTTACGAAGGGGAAGCCAGCTGGAATGCGCCCTGCGACATTGATGTCGCCATCCCATGTGCCACGCAAAACGAACTCACCGAAGAGGATGCAAAAAAGCTGATTGAAAAGGGGGTGACGTATGTTGGCGAGGGAGCCAATATGCCCTGCACAACCGAAGCGGTGTATCAGTTTCAGGATCACAAGGTGTTGTTTGCTCCGGGCAAAGCCGCCAACGCCGGCGGGGTTGCGGCATCAGGACTTGAAATGGCACAAAACGCGCTGCGACTCAGCTGGGAGCGTGAAAAGGTTGAGGAAAAGCTGCTGTACATCATGAAAAACATACACAGCCAGTGCGTCAGATACGGCAAAACCGAAAGCGGCGAAGTGGACTATGTCAAAGGCGCCAATATCGCCGGCTTCGTCAAAGTTGCCGATGCCATGCTGGACCAGGGAGCGGTATAAACCCTGCTGCAGAGAAGGTCTCGATGGATCAACAGAGGCGGCGGCCTGACGGAAAAGAACAGTCATACCGCCGGCATTGCCGGAAGACGACGCATCAATTGCTGATCATTTCCCAGAACGCCGGATCCTCATCCCCGAAAACCCACATATTGAGCATGCGTATTCCACGATCCCTGGCAAGATCAAGCCTGGCTTCGAGACTGCGCGGATCATTATCCACAAAGAACCATTCCAGCGTACCGCCCCGCTCGATATATCCGAAAAGCACTTTTTGCCGGTCATCCCAGGTCAGAGGCATGCCGTCGTACTGATCCATCAGTGATTCGACCTCATCAAGTGAAAGGGAGCGGCTCCAGGAGCGGGCGTTGATGTGATAGCGATCCGGATCGGCTGCCGTATGATAGTGGTACGAGCGCATGTTCAGGCCCATGCTCAGCTTCTCAGCCGGAATATATTCCAGCATGTAGTCCATGACTTCGGTCAGCCAGGGCAGCCCCTGGGACGGGCCGGGCGTGGTACGCCGGGTATGCTGGGCATAAGACATGACTTTGACAAAATCGCTGATCTCACCCAGTGCTTTCAGATCATATCCGCCCCGCCAGTCCTCCATCATCCAGCGGGTATATGAGTTTACACCTCCGGTCTTTTCGAAACGATGGACTACGGCAATACTGATTTTATAGCCTTCGGCATGGAGCGCTTCGGCTGTTTTGCGATAAAAATCGGTCAGCGCATCCCGGTCGTCAATATGGACCGCCTCAAGGTCGATCTGGATACCGTATAAATCATACTTTCGGCACAATTCCAGCATGGAGGCAATGGCCCGGTCAACCGCCTGCGGATCATTCAGCATTTCGTTGACCCAGGCCTGTGAAAACAATCCGGCCGAGGCATCCAGATTCTTGACCTGCGGCATTACCTTCAGATTATGTTCCCGTGCCAGATCCATCAGCCTGGGATCCGGTTCGCCGTGAATCACTCCGCGATTGTCAATGATAAACGGTTCCGGCGCCACCAGATCAACCTTGTCGACATGCTTTTTCAGGACCTCGAATGCCATCGGCCGGTAGGCAAACTGAAATTCAAACTCCTGAGCCTTTGCATTGCCTGCTGTGATAGCTGTGATCATAAGAAGCACAAAAATTCCCCGTAACGGTACCATGTTCCTCCTCCATATTGAATGATTTTTACGCCATGTTTTTGAACTGATGTAATGCACGTTTGTGAAACTGCAAAACCTCTTTATGGCGGGGCCCCGCGACGATGTCACCGGTCGGTTCTTGTTACCCAGATCAGATAGCCGTCCGACACATAGCGTAAATCCCCGTTTTTCTGCTGAGCTACTGCAAATGAAAGCGCCCTTCGCTCTGCGGAGTGGTGCGTTTCCAGATAATCTGTAATGTCGAAATGCAGGACTCCGTTTTTGGATGTCAAATAAGAGGCTGCGCTGAAAATACTGTAGTGGTGGCCGGCACCATCCGGACTCGTAGCCTGAATGTAGAGTGAATCAGGATCAAGTCCATCCGGATTGTCAAAATGGACGACGGATTGACGTGATCCGTTTTCCTCCTGCATGGTGAGCGACCGTGCACCCGCAAAAGCGCCCTGCAGATAATCGTAATAAAACTGGCTGTCAGTACCGCTGGCAATCAGTATCCTTGGGATGAGAGTTGATTTGCCGTCCCAGTACCCCGGATTGACAGTGTATTGCAGCGGATACTGCGGCAGCATAGCCCTCCTGACTGCCGGTGTATAGTGTCCGTACGGATAGGCGATGGAGTGCAGGTCATCACCGCTGACGCCCGGAATGGTTTGCAGGATATCTGGTACGGTATCAAGTGATGCTACGATTTCCGGTCCGGATACAGGCATGCTTTTATGCCGGTGGCCGTGGGCAGCAATCAGGTGGCCGCGCCCGGCAAGTTCGGTAAGCTGCCCGGATGTCATGTGCGGATAATCCGGATCATCAATGAGTGACGGGATTACGAAAAAAATGCCCCGCATGTCAAACTTTTCAAGCAGTGCAGCGGCACGGAACTGGCTTCGGTGTCCGTCATCAAAGGTGATAACTACTTTAGGGCTGCTTGCATCTGACTCCGATGTACCGTCAGGTATGTAGCTGCGGTAGCCATTATCACTGAGAAACCGGAGCTTTTCCTCAAAATTGCTGTAGGATTCTGCCAGCGTGCCGGGTGTGCCTTCAAATGACTCCGGATAAAAGGTGTGATAGCACAAAACGGGAATATTCCGGGGCGATTCCTTCAGAGTCCCGTTTGAAAAGGATCCGATCAATAAAACCGCAAGGGCAGGCATGATTATGTACGATTTCATAACAAATAAAGTGCTGAAAGAAACGATTTAAGTCAACCGGGGGTTTGGGCTTTTGCTGACAAACCTGAATACCTGTAAAACAGAGACTTATGACACCACTTACTGCAACACTCCTCGGCTTACTGATTCTCCTGATTATCCTTCCGCTTGGCTGGATCCGCGATTACCGTGTAAATCGTAAAGAACTCGTGGAAACGCCGACCGATTACGACGGTATGGGAACCTACTGCCGGTATATAAGGCGGTAACAGCCCGGTTAACCATTATCAGCTTCCGGTCATTGGATCCGGCTGAAACCTGCTGTTACCAACTGTAATTTGCTAATAATTCATGAGAACTTCGCTCTGAGTCATTATCTTGCTGTCCGGAACAGGATTTAAAACGAGCGGAGATTTCTCATGTATTTCAGCACAACCGATGACAGCATCGACCTGCAAAAAGTGCAGGACGATATCTCTTACCTGCATACCTGCTTTATTGATGTGCTCCGGGATCTGGGGGAACACCAGGTAATTCGCCAGCTTGAAGGAGATCATGAAGCCGAAGCTGACCCGGATAAGGTCAGCAAGGCATTTTCGCTGTACTTTCAGCTGACCACCATAGTGGAGGAAAATGCCGCCGCCCAGCTTCGCAGAAAACTGGAAGACCAGCACGGAACGCAACGCATATCCGGCTTGTGGGGCCGCATTTTTCAGGATCTCAAAAAGAAAAACAGGTCCGGCAAAGAGATCGCATCCGAGCTTTCCCGTATCCGCATCGAACCCGTCCTCACCGCCCATCCTACCGAATCCAAACGTTCGACGGTAATTGACCAGCTCCGGGCCATTTATCTGCTCATGGTCAAGCGGGAGAACCAGGTCTGGACCGAAAACGAGAAAAAGCGGATTGCCGAAGATATCAAAGTGGCCCTGAGCCGTCTCTGGAAAACCGGCCAGGTGTTTTTGCAAAAGCCCTCTATACATGATGAACTCCGCAACGTTCTTCATTATCTGAAAAACGTATTTCCCAAAGTTCTTCCGCTGCTTGATCAGCGGCTGCGCGAGGCTTGGGTACATGCAGGCTTCGACCCCTCACTTATTGACAAGCGCGAACAACTTCCCAGAGTTTCCTTTGGAAACTGGGTCGGCGGCGACCGGGACGGGCACCCCTACGTGACCGACAAAGTTACCGAGCATACCCTCCGGCGCCTCCGTACGGAAGCACTGCATCAGGTCAGAGATGATCTGGTCGGTCTCTCAAGGAAAATCAGCATCTCATCTCACGAAGTTTCTGTCCCCGGTTTTTTCGGTGAGCATCTGAACTATTTGCAAAACGTCACCGGTGAAGCCGGCAAAAGCGCCATGAACCGCAATCCGGATGAACCCTGGCGGCAATTTGTGAATCTGATGCAGCTCCGGGTGCCACTGGATGATTCCGGAAATCCGCTGACATCCACCGAAGATGACCGCTACTATTCCCGCACGGAGGAGCTCCAGCAGGATCTTAAGATTCTGGCTGACTCTCTTACAGAGATCAAGGCTTATCGTATCGCAAGGGCTGATGTAGAACCTGTAGCCAGAAAAGCAGCTGCTTTTGGTTTTCACATGGCCTCGCTTGATATCCGGCAGAACAGCAAGTTTCACGACAAAGCGCTGTCGCAGCTTATGCAGGCCGCCGGTATAGTGGATGCCGAAAACTTTGAACACTGGCCCGAAGAACGCCGTTTGGCTTTTCTCAATGAGGAACTGAAAACCGCCCGCCCTTTTGTCCGGCACCGCAAAGGGCTGGGTGATGAGGCTGATGCGGTACTGGCCAGCTATCGCATACTTTACCGCCACGTACGCCGGTACGGAACTCGGGGAATCGGTTCGTTGATTGTGAGCATGACTCGCAGCTTGTCCGACCTGCTGGTGGTCTATGTTCTTGCAAGGGAGGCCGGACTGATGGTTTCCGGGAAGGACGGCCTCGCCAGCCTTTTTTCTGTAGTTCCCCTTCTGGAAACAATCGAAGATCTCGAAAAAGGGCCGCAGATTCTGGACGATTTCCTGAGTCATCCGGTCACTCGCCGCAGCCTGAACGTACAAAAAGAGTTGTCTGACGGCCGGCCCGTCACCCATCAGATGCTCGTATCTGATGAAGTTTGCGGCACGGCAGCTTCATCCGCACAATCCGGGCAAAACGACCTCTACCAGCAGGTTATGATCGGATACAGTGACAGCAACAAGGACGGCGGAATTCTGGCCAGCTTATGGAGTCTCAGTATCGCTCAGCGGAAGCTCAGTGAGATTGGAGACCGGCATGGCATCCGGATACGCTTCTTCCACGGACGCGGCGGCACCATCAGCCGCGGCGCCGGTCCGACTCACCGTTTCATCGCCGGACTCCCTTCGCATACCATCCGCGGCGACATGCGGCTGACCGAACAGGGTGAGGTGATATCACAGAAATATGCCAACCGGCTGACGGCCCTGTACAACCTGGAACTTCTTCAGGCCGGAACCGCAGGACTGACGCTCGGGGCGTTCGACACCGGTGATACCGATCACGATGCATCCGGCCCGGCTGACAGAAAATGGTCCACGCGCGAACAATATGACAAACTCGAGCCCATCGTCTCGCGGCTTTATGATTACAGCCTTGACAGCTATCAGGGACTGGTGCGGTCAGACGGATTCGTTTCTTTCTTTTCCCAGGCGACGCCCATCGACATTATTGAGTCGAGCAGTATCGGGTCGCGTCCGGCACGGCGGACCGGAAAGCGCAGTTTTGAAGATCTGCGCGCCATTCCATGGGTATTCAGCTGGAGTCAGTCCCGTTTCTTCCTGACCGGATGGTACGGTGTCGGAAGCGCCCTTGAGCAGCTGCAAACGGAAGATCCCGCATCTTTCGATATCCTTCGCGAGCATGCCGTCCACTTCATGCCATTCCGGTACATCATCACCAACGCTTCCTCGGCCATTGCCCTGTCCGACACGGAGATCATGAAATGGTACTCGGAGCTCATGGATGACCAGGCCGTTGCTGGTCGTTTTTTTGAGACCATCACCGAAGAATTCCACCGCACAAAACAGATGCTTGAGCTGTTGTACGGTCATGAACTGCACGAACGCCGGCCGCGTATGTACACCATGATCGGATTCCGCAACGAGCGACTCAAACCATTGCATCGTCTGCAGATACGCCAGCTTCAAACCTGGCGCAATCTGAAACGGGACGGAAAGGAGAAGGAGGCAGATGCGATGCTTCCGGACATGCTGCTGGTACTCAATGCCATCGCCGGAGGGCTTGGAACAACCGGTTAAGCACAACCCGGCGACAAAAACTGCTGTTTTACAAAAAAACGCTGTTTTATCATTGACAGGAACGGTTTATTCGGATAAGTTACCTGATATACACAGAAGACAATCTCTCATTTCTTCTCTTTACCATCATGGCTTTCCGAATACCCCCGATGCCTGTCATCCTTGCCGTAACTGCCGGCCTGCTCTTTCAATGCTCCGGAAAACCCATAGAATCGGATGATGCCGGAGAAACCGGGGTGCCGGACCTTGCCGAATCGCAGGAATTCAGCATCGAAGAGCTGGACAAGTTCGCAGGTACATATGCATCGGTGGATGATCTTCCGGACGTCTCTGTCTTCCGGGACGAAGAGCGCCTTTTTGCCCGCTTTGCCGGAGCGTCAGTGAAACCTCTTTATGCTGTAAGTGAAAATAAGTTTGAAAACAGCACTCTCGATGCCCGTTTTCGTTTTGAGGAGTTCCGCAACGACCTCGCCCAGAATTTATACTATCAGCCCGGCGAGGAGGACGCTTACCTTTTCCGGCGCATGATCGAAGCCGATGTCGCCATCGACCCGGAAATCATCTTCATGGAGACCGAAGACCTGGATGAGTACACCGGAACCTATGAAATGCCCGGCGGACTGAAGCTGACCATCAGCCGGGACAATGACTCGTTAACGGCCGGCATAAGCGGCCAGGACGATATGAAAATCCGACCGAGAGAACGTGACGTGTTTTTCTACCGGGAGGTTGATGCAGAGCTGCATTTTCACAGGGATTCCGACGGCAAAGTCAATGCAGCCACACTGCATCAGGACGGACAGCAACTGAAATTTCTGAAAAAGTGACTTCTTCTCTGGTATCGCTATCAGAGTTTTGCAAACGCCATTCCGCAAGCGGAGGCAGCCTCCATAGCCTTGTACTGGCAGGTTGGATGATGCTGATTGTACTGCTTTCTTCAACCGCACCGGCATCAACCGGCTATACCGATTATGGGCTTCCCGATGAGTGCAAGCCTTTCGAAGATACATTTGAAAAAATTCGCGAAAACCTGCAGAACGGCTATTGGATTGACGCAGAAATGGAAGTTTACCGGGTCCGGGCCAAAGCACCGGATTGCCGGCTGGTTCCTTTCTATCTCGGGAAAATCCACTATTACCGGCATCAGGACCGGAAGGCACTATACTACTTCAACCGGCTGGCAGAACAGTACCCGGACATGCAAAAGGTCTATCATTACCGCGGTCTGATTTTTTATCAGAAGGGCCTGGTAATGGTTGCCCTGGAAGAGTTTCACAAGGTGATGGATCTGCACAGGACCATCGGTTCCGGATATTTCATCCGATACATCCTGCCCCTGCTTGAAAAGGACGGAGAACTTGACCCTAGTCATATCGACACCCTGCTTGATGCGGTCACCCTTGATACAGCCCGGGAGCTGACACGCGGTTTTCTGGCCTATTTTCAGGATGATTATGAAAGCGCCCTTGTTCATTTCCGCGCCGCCGTTAATCACAACCGCCGTCACGCTGCCGCATGGATGTATGCCGGCCGGTGTCATGAAATGCTCCGGCAGCCGGTCAGGGCCCGGAATGCCTACAACCAGGCTATCGCGATTGACGATTCCTATGCCAGTGCATGGCTCTACCGCGGCCTGATCAAACTCGACCAGGGTAACTGGTATGGTGGCTGCCGGGACCTGCGCACCGCAAGTTCGCTTGAGAACCACGCAGCGGATCTGGCTATTCGGAACTACTGCAACCGGCGCCCATTCTGATGCCGCTCTCCCGCACCCGGTGCAGTTCACATCAACCATTAATCACATTCTGCAGCAGGTAACAGGTGTGATTGCAATAAAAAGTGTAAAAAAATGTGAACTTTTTGTATTTTTTTAGGTTATACAGTCATCATTAAGATGAACTTAAGATGATAAATAAAAAACCATAAACGGTCCCGCCGGTACAGCCTCTACCATATCAAAATTTATTATGCAACTATTATCCGTCACAAGACGCTCTCTGCTGCTTTTTTCATTTTTCCTGATTATCAGCGGCTGCAAACAGCACGAATCGGCACAGGCACCATCAGATACAGAAACACCCTCCAACGTTGAACAAGCAGCCTCCTCCGGTGAGGTTACCCGTTCCACTGCCCGCCTGCTCGACTATCCCGAAACCCGGCGTGACGATACGGTGGATGTCTACTTCGATGTTGAAGTGCCGGACCCCTATCGCTGGCTTGAGAATGACCTTTCCGATGAAACGTCGGCCTGGATTGAGGCACAGAACAAGGTCACCTTCGACTATCTTGAGCAGATACCCTTCCGTGAACGAATCAGGGAGCGGCTTGAAGAAGACTGGAATTATGAGCGCCTGAGCTCACCAAGTCAGCGCGGTGATTATGTGTACTTCTCCCGCAATGACGGTTTGCAGAACCATTCTGTGATCTATCGCACACCGGTTTCCGAAGATGATGAGAGCCGGAGAGGAAGCAGCGAAGACACCGGGTCTGATCCGGACGATGCCGAGATCTTTCTTGACCCCAACACCTTTTCCGATGACGGGACTACCTCACTGGCCGGCCTGAGTTTTACCAAAGACGGCTCACTTGCAACATATGCAATATCCGAAGGGGGATCAGACTGGCGAAAGTTCATCGTCCTCAACACCCGGACTATGGAGCAGATCGGCGACACGCTGACGGACATCAAATTTTCCGGCATTTCCTGGTATAAAAACGAAGGGTTTTATTACAGCAGCTACGAAACACCGGAAGGCAGCCAGCTTTCGGCCCGGACCGATCAGCATCGGCTCTTTTTTCATCGTGTCGGAACTCCGCAAAGTGAGGATGAACTGGTTTTTGGTGAAGATCAGCGCCGGCGGTATGTATCCGGTGGTGTGACCAATGATCAGCGCTTTCTGGTTGTCTCCGCCCGTGAAACCACCAGCAACAATGAACTTTACATCAAGGACCTGGAGGATGAAAACGGCAAACTCGTGCCGGTAGTTGATGATTTCGAGCACGACCACAGCATCGTGGACGCTGACGGAGACCGGCTGCTGATTTACACCAACCTCGATGCCCCGAACTACCGCCTTGTCGAGGCCGATGCCGGTAATCCCGGACCGGAGCACTGGGAGGATGTCATCCCGGAAACCGAACATGTCCTGAATGTCAGCACTGCAGGCGGATATCTGTTCGGCAACTACCTCGTAGACGTGCAGACCGAAATCCATCAGTTTGATTACAACGGCAACCTGATACGCAAGGCGGAGCTGCCCGGAATCGGTACGGCCAGCGGTTTTTCTGCCGAAAGGGAGGACACCGTCCTGTATTACACGTTCACTTCCTTCACCTATCCATCCACGATTTTTCAATACGATATCGCCTCAGGCGAATCTGAACTGTACTGGATGCCCGACATCGACTTTGATCCGGAGCAGTATGTCACCGAACAAATTTTTTATGAAAGCAAGGACGGCACCGAAGTTCCGATGTTCATCACATACAAAAAGGGACTTGAACTGGATGGCAGCAACCCGGCTTACATGTTCGGATACGGCGGATTCAATGTCAGTCTTCGTCCGTCGTTCAGCGTAGCCCGGCTGATCTGGCTGGAGAACGGCGGTATTTACGCGCAACCCAACATACGCGGTGGCGGTGAATATGGCAGAAGCTGGCATCATGCCGGAATCCGGAAAAACAGGCAGAACGTATTTGATGACTTCATTGCAGCCGGCGAATATCTCATCGATAATAATTATACCTCCAGCGAGCGGCTGGCAATTGCAGGCGGTTCAAACGGTGGCTTGCTGGTCGGTGCCGTAATGACACAGCGTCCGGATCTGGCGGGGGTTGCCTTTCCGGCTGTCGGGGTGCTGGATATGCTTCGCTATCACACCTTTACTGCCGGAGCCGGCTGGGCTTATGATTACGGCACGGCCGATGAAAGCGAGGAGATGTTCCGGTATCTGCTTGGTTATTCTCCGGTGCACAATGTTGAAGAGGGGGTGACCTTTCCTTCCACCCTGATAACCACGGGGGACCATGATGACCGGGTGGTGCCGGCGCATTCTTACAAATTTGCTGCTGAACTGCAGAACAGCCATAACGGCGACAATCCCGTACTTTTGCGTGTGGAAACCCGGGCGGGACACGGCGCCGGACGTACAACCGATTCGAGGATCAGTGAATGGGCCGACCGGTATGCCTTTGCCTGGTTCACCATGGGGCTTAATCCGTTCGACTGAGCGTTGGCGGCAAATTAACTGCTTTCTAAAAGATGGTTGCGCTGCCGGTTATCGTACTGGAAGCACCTTTTTTTGTTTTCTTTGCGAAGGTCACAGAAACAGAAGTGCCCGATTTGTCAGGATCCAGTTCCATTGAACCGCCAAGCTGCGATACAAGAGCCTGCGCAATCATGTGACTGAATGATTCCGCGTTAAAAATATCATGACTGTCCAGCAGGCCCGGACCGTCGTCGCGCAAGTTAAGAGTAATATGTCCGTTCTTCTCATTCAGCGAAATGGCAACCATTCCCCCTCTTGCAGTCGTTTCCTGCTCATCCTCTTCCGGGCTGTGACCTTCCCTGGATTCCTTCACCAGCAATTCATTGCAAAGAAGAATAAACGGAATGGCCTGATTAATGTTAAGCATAACGGATGACAGGTTCTTTTCAAGCGTTATGCCCATGTTCTGTTCATCATCTGAAACATAAAGATCGGCCAGCTGGCTTAAAGAACGGCTGAAATCAACGTGCATCGCACTACCCTCATAAGAAAAGAGCTCATGGGTCAGCGACAGGCTTTTCAGACGCTTGATATAATTCTGGATGATGGCATTGATCCGTTTGTCATCATAGTGCATGTTGTTTAAGTCCAGCATGGCTGAAATGAGTGCCAGGTTGTTTTTTACCCGGTGATGCACCTCCGAAAGCAGCACTTCCTTTTCATCAGCAGACTTGCGGTTCATTATCCGGCTCCGCTCAAGATCATGAATCGCCCTGTCCATAACAGTATTGTTTTTCCATACCAGGATAAATATCAAAAAACCGCTCGCCAGAACAAAAAATGTTCCTTTGATCGACTGGATCCGTGTGATCTGTTCCGGGTCATTAAACATCGCAAGCACAGCCGCATCCGAGAAAAAGATCCACAAAAAACTGATTATGATATACAGCCCGGCAATTGCGAACGGACTGCTCCTGATGAGAAATTCAAGTCTTCCCGTGACGATTGTTTTTTCTGCCATACACTTCCACCCCCCGGTGATATGAGGTTAAAAGATTACCGCAACTGTAGTCATAAACTCCTGACCACAATTTAAATGATAATCCGGGAAATTAACCACAAAAGTTTCATCAACCGGTGATACCGTGCGGCTGTACCTGACAGTCCAGATGAGCTTTGAATATATTTCGCTGAATATCCTTTGGATTTATTCTTCCGAAGAATCTTCTCTGATTCCAGATCCGCGCTTCTTCGGTCATTTCCTGATGCAATTCAGTCGCAGAAGCCTGCTCACCGGCAGACTCTCCATTCCTGTCGAGGTCCGGTATGATCACCGGGCTTCTGTCCGGCTGGTATGATGACTGCCGATATCCCCGTTCCGATCTGCGCTCCGGGCGTCGTTCGGAGCGCAACGTCTGAAGCTGCTCCCATTGCTTCTCCGAGAGAATTTTTCTGAGATCCTGCTGGTGGCCTCTGTACAGTTCTCTGCGGCGACTGGTGTACTCCTCTCTGTCAATGTCCTCTTTTCTCATCTTCGATATCAGTTGCTGCATTTCAGCGCGGTGAGACTCATGAAGCTCGTTGATGTGTTCACGCTGCTCGTCCGTAATATCATCGAGCTGCATAATGAGGCGGTTATCCGCTGACGGACGCATGCCGCGCTGACCGGAAAATCCGGGTGTCTGCTCATTCGCCATCCCCTTCTTGATGGATTGCGTATCGGAAATTTTACCCGGAATCATATCGGCCTGTGCATAAGAAAAGCCCGACAATACAAAGATAAGTGTAATAAAAAAGGCAAAAGATGTTTTCATAAGGACATTCCGCAGTTAAAATGAGTGATATCCGGCCATGCCGGGTTCACCAGATTATACGAAGGAAGGCATACCCCGGTTCACTTACTCAGTGAATTGCTTCAGGCTAAACGGGAAAAAATCAGAATGTCCCGATTCTCGACCGCTTGTGAACCCTGGCAGGTTCATTATTTCCGCCCGCATTGTTTGGAGCCGTACTAACCTCGTTGACCGGCACGCGGAGGGAGAACACGGATCCCTTGCCGGGAGTGGAGATCACCGAAAGACTGCCTCCCATTGCCTGGGTGATATTCCGGGATATGGCCAGCCCAAGACCAAGCCCTTCGTATTTACGTGTTGTGGAATCATCAGCCTGTCTGAAAAAATCAAAAATGACGTCAAGTTTCTCTTCCGGGATTCCTATTCCCGTATCACTGACAAAAAACCTGATTTCATTATCCTGTTCTTTCCGGAACCCGAAGGTCAGGGTCCCGCTTTCCGTGAACTTGACGGCATTGCGAAACAGATTGGTCAGCACCTGTCCGACCTTCATCCGGTCACAGGAGATCTGAGTTTTCAGCAGCTTTTCATCCGGATCATAAATGACGGCAATGCGGTCTCCCTTGCCCGATTCGTTCAGCAGCTCCTCAAGGCCCTGGAGCTTCTCTCTTGCAAAGGTTTCAAGATCGAAGGACTGATCCCGGATGGTCACCGCTCCCTGCTCGGTCAATGCAATATCGAAAATATCCTCTATCATCCCGAGGAACTGCCTGCCGCTTTCATTGATAATGGACGCGTATTTCGCCTCTTCCGGATTTTCAGTGGATGATTTGATGATCTGGCTGAAACCGATAATGGATGTCAGAGGCGTACGAAGTTCATGGCTGATGGTGGCAAGAAAAGCGGATTTCAGCCTGTTGCTCTCCTCGGCTTTTTCTTTGGCCAGCTGCAGTTCGATTTCGGCCTCTTTGCGACTGGTGATGTCGCTGGCAAGACCGACAAAGCGTACAGCTTCTCCCTCCTCGTTTGTTACCGGAAATCTCTTGAACTCTATCCAGCGAACATTGCCCTTTTTGTCATAGATACGGTACTCTTCGTGAAAGTACCCGGCATTACCTCCCTGATTCAAGGCGTCACGGATCCGGGAGAGATCATTCTCATGAATGACTCTGAAAAATGCGTCGGGGTCATTGGTCAGCTCTTCCGGCGAAATATCGAATACATCTTCAAACTTTTCACTGGCATAAAGCAGCACTGTCATGTCTGATGACCAAAGCCAGAATGCTTCGTCAATATTTTCGACGATATCCCTGAGCCTCTGCTCGTTTTCGAGCGCCTGCTGTTCTTCTTTCTGGTGCGTGATATCAAGCCAGGCACCGACAATCTCGGTCGTTCCATCCTCCCCGGAAATTACACGATACCGGTCAAAGAGCCAGTGATACCGGCCCTCACGATCCCGGAACCGATATTCGATGGTCTTTTCTTCTCCTGCCAAATCAGTCTTAGCATGTTCTGCAAATCGTTTCAACAGCTTTTCTTTGTCGGCCGGATGCACCTGTGCTTTCCAGAATTCGAAATCTTCAATGTACTTCTCGGGCGGATATCCCAGAATGTTTTTTACATTTTTGTTCACATAGGCGATTTTCGGGATACCATCACAGTTTTTTATGGTATAGACTACTGCCGGCACCTCTGAGAGCAGTGACTTGAGCTGTGTCTGAGCCTTCTTAAATTTTGATTCGGCCTTTTTCAGCTCTGTTATGTCCCGTCCGACCCCCTGGATTTCCCTGATATCTCCATGTTCATCCAGTACGGCACTGTCTTCCCAGTGCAGCCAGCGCCAGCCATCCCGTGTCATTGCGCGCTGTATCATCTGCGCCCGCCATGGATGATGCTTCAGCTGCTCCATGGACGCAAGTGTCTGCGGCAGGTCGTCTTCATGCACAAAAGGCATGAATGTCCGCCCGATCAACTCTTCCCGTGACTTTCCGAACATCCGGCAGTAAGCATCATTGACATATGTAAACCGGTTTTCACGATCCACCCGCACAATAAGGTCGTTTTGCGACTCCAGAAGTCCGCGATACCGCTTTTCACTGGTCTTCAGGTTTTCATTGTTTCGCTTCTGATCAGTAATATCCGTAAACGCAGCGGCAAAACACCCCTCTTCCGATCGATACAATTGTACCTTGAACCACTTGTCAGAAGGTTCGGAATAGAATTCAAACTCACCCTCATCCCGGCGGTTTGAAACAGCATCGTGGTATCCGGCCCAGTCAAATCCCTTTCCTTCCCGGCGGGAGGCGAGTTCACCGGTCGTCCGGCCTTCAAGCATCTTGCTGCTGCATCCAGAAAGTGCCTCAAAAGCGGCATTAACCTCTGTTATTCGAAAGTCTGAGGGTGTTCCTTTACCGCTGTCCGTCGATTCGTGATATACGAAACCGAAAGGTGAATTGTGTATCAGTGATTTGTAATCACGACCTTTCATAAATACCGGTTATGCGGAAAGTGTTGAGTCAGATCCATTACGTTTGTACGCATCGGCTCGGCTGCCCGTGCTGTGGCCCATTGCAACCGAACCCAAATCGATCTTATTGCCAAATTGAGAGCATCACGGATATCTCCGTGACCGGATATATCGAATGAAATAATTTACACCCGACCTCGATTCTAATTCTGAATCAAATATAATTGTTTCTCTGTAAAAGATAATGGCGCGGACGTTCTATGAGAAAATTCTAACGCCTTAATGTATCAAGGACTTCCCCGTTTTGACCTACCAGTTCCATCCGCAGCGGCATCTGTCCTGCAGCATGGGTGGAACAGCTCAGGCAAGGGTCAAAGGCGCGGATCACCGCTTCCACACGATTCAGTGCCCCCTGGTCAACACTTCCGTCTTTCACAAATTTTTCTCCCTTGACAAACTGCTTTGCTACCTGCAGTATCCCCTTGTTCATTGCCAGGTTGTTATTCCCGGTTGCGATGATCAGATTGGCCCATTCCATGATTCCATGGTCTTCCCTGACCTTGTAGTGGTGGAACAAGGTGCCCCGCGGAGCTTCGGCAACCCCGACACCTTCGGTATTGTTTCGCCCTGCCCGGGCTTTTACATTTTTGTTCAGAATTCCCGGATCATCGAGAATTTGCTCAAGTTTCTCAATGGCAAACAAAATTTCGATCAGGCGCGCATAGTGGTAGTAAAACGAGCTCAGCACCGACCCGCGCGATAAACTTCGGAATTCGGTCAGCTCCTGATCGGCCTGTGGAGTCCCGCACCGGTCGACAATATTCAGCCTGGCCAGAGGCCCGACCCGGTACATCCCGTCCGGATACCCTTTCGGCTTGTAATACGGAAATTTGAGATAGGACCAGTCTTCCACCTTTTCACCGATGTACTCCTGGTAATTTTCCGGCTCAAGCCTGTCGGCGATAATCTTTCCCGATGCATCCACAACACGGATTTTTCCGTCATAGAAATCAAGTTCGCCTTCATCATTGACCAACCCGAGGAACAGCGACTGAATATTTGCAAAACTCCGGATTTCATCCCGGAACTTGCTCACCCGAACCGATTGCTGTCCGTCAATCAGCAGCGATGTCTTGAACCAGTCCAGATTTCGCAGGATAATCTTCTGCATTTCCGGAATCTGCGCCAGAATTTCATCCCGGACCTCCTCCCGGCAGGGTTCACTGACGCCTCCGGCCACAATCCAGGAAGGATGGACCCGCTGACCTGCCAGCTTTTCAATGACAGTCTGGCCAAACTTGCGCAAGCGAATGCCGTCACGGGCCATTTGCGGGTTTTCCTTCATTACCCCGAATATGTTGCGTTTGGCGGGATCGGCATCCATGCCTAAAACCATATCAGGCGACGAGAGATAGAAAAAGCTCAGTGCATGCGACTGGATTATCTGGGCCAGATTGATTGCCCGCCGCAGCTTCACGCCTGTTTCGGGTATCTGAACGGCCAGAATCCGGTCACAGGCCTTTGCACCCGCAATGAGATGCGCGACCGGACAAATTCCGCATATGCGCGCCATCAGTGACGGCATTTCACGAAACGGACGGCCCTCGCACAGTTTTTCAAAGCCCCTGAACTGGGTAACATGAAACAGTGCATTCTCAACCGTTCCCTTGTCATTGAGGTGAATGGTCACTTTGCCGTGCCCCTCGATCCGGGTCAGTGGGTTAATAGTGATGGTTTTAGCCATGAATCAACATCTCCTTTTATCCGAATTTTGTACGTTCCCTGAGGTCGGGAGTCCTGCCTGCGGCAATTTCGCTAAGTGTATAAAAAATGACATCCGCAGATGGCGGACACCCCTGCAGAAACAGGTCCACATCCACAAAATGATGGACCGGATAGGCTTTGTCCAGCAGCTTCGGCACGTACTGATCCGGCATCGTCTTGTTATCCGGCGTCGTTTCTACATAGCCGCGATTCAGCACCTGTTCAACTTTAAACCGGTTGCGCATGGCCGGAACGTTTCCGGTTACGGCACAATCTCCGAAGCATATCAGCATATCGGTGCTTGTGCGGATCTTTTTGACCATTTCCAGATCCTCATCGGTGCTGATAGCCCCTTCAAGCAGCGTAACATCCACCTTCGCGGGAAATTCCTTGTAGTCCACCAGCGGACTGTACAGAATATCATAGGACTCGGTCAGCTGGATGATGCGTTCATCAATGTCGATGAGGGACATGTGGCAGCCGGAGCAGCCGTCGAGCCAAAGTGTTGCAAGACTCAGTTTCTTCATTTCTTCTCTCCCCGCATTAATGACAGATAAGGCAGGAATTGCCTGCGTTTCGACATTTCACCCACCGATTTTCCTTTTTCAAAAAGCGCGCCTGTCGGACAGACGTGTACACATTTTCCGCAGAGCGTGCATGTTTCGGATTCACCCCATGGCTGATCGAGGTCAGTAACTATTCTGGCTTCAATACCGCGGTCTTTGATATCAAGCGTGTGGGCACCTTCGATCTCATCACACACCCGCACGCACCGGGTACACATGATGCACCTGTTATGATCCATGACAAAGCGCTCACTGGTCACATCCACCTCCAGATCGGGATAGATATAGGGATAGTGGACATGATCCATTCCCACTTTCTGTGCCATCGCCTGCAGGTCACAATTATCGTTGGACACGCACACCGAGCAGACATGATTTCGCTCTGAAAAATAGAGTTCAAGCAGATTCTTGCGAAGCTTCCGGAGGCGTTCGGTTTGGGTGAAAACCTGCATACCCTCTTCCACCGTTGTCATGCAGGCCGGAAGCAGTTTTGGTGTACCGGCAACCTCCACCATGCAGAGCCGGCATCCGCCGTATGCTGACAGACCGTCGATGCTGCAAAGCGTGGGTATATCGATTCCGTTTTCCCTTGCCACTTCAAGAATGTTCTGATCTTCCCGTGCACCAACGTGCCGGTCGTCAATGATAAGGGTTTTGATTTTTACGGATGAACTCATGACACAACCTCGTTTTCATGTTCCATAGTGCATACACCGGCCGGACATTTTTTGTCCCTGATATGTGCCGTGTATTCATCCCTGAAAAACCGGATGGTACTCAGCACCGGATTTGCGGATGTCTGTCCGAGTCCGCACAAGCTGGTATGTTTCAGCACATCACACAGCTCCTCAAGCAGCTGCAGATCGTGCATCGTCCCTTTTCCGGTCGATATGTTTGTCAGCATGTTGTACATCTGTGCTGTACCTACGCGGCAGGGTACACATTTGCCGCAAGACTCGGTACGGCAGAAATCCATGAAATACCTGGCCACATCGACCATGCACGATGTTTCGTCCATCACAATCATGCCCCCGGACCCCATGATCGACCCTGCCTCGGCCAACGATTCGTAATCGACCGGCATATCCAGATATTCTTCCGGGATACATCCACCGGAAGGCCCGCCGGTCTGAACAGCCTTGAATTTTCGGTCATCGACAATTCCGCTGCCGATTTCATACACAATTTCCCGGAGTGATATCCCCATGGGCACTTCAATAAGTCCGGTATTCCGGATGCTGCCCGCAAGCGCAAAGACCTTGGTGCCCTTGCTCTTTCCTGCTCCGATCGCAGCATAAAAATCCGCGCCTCTGCGGATGATCGGACTCACATTGGCGAATGTCTCCACATTATTGATAAGCGTGGGGTGGCCCCAGAGTCCGTATTCTGCAGGATAGGGAGGACGGGACCGGGGAGCACCGCGGCGACCTTCAATAGAAGCGATAAGAGCGGTTTCCTCTCCGCAAACGAAGGCTCCGGCTCCAAGCCGGAGCTCAATATCAAAACTGAACGGAGTGCCGCATATGTTTTTCCCCAGCAAATCCCGTTTTTCTGCCTGTTTTATGGCATTTCTCAGCCGCTTAATTGCCAGCGGATACTCGCCGCGAATGTACACATAACCCTTCGATGCACCAACGGCATATCCGGCAATGGCCATGCCTTCCACGATGCTGTGCGGATCGCTCTCAAGCATGCTGCGATCCATGAAGGCGCCGGGGTCTCCCTCATCCGCATTGCAGATCACAAACTTTTTTTCCCCTACGGCTTTTTCTACCGTGCTCCACTTCAGGCCGGTCGGATACCCCCCCCCGCCACGGCCGCGAAGCCCGCTCTGCACGATCACTTCAATTACTTCCACCGGAGTCATGGTTGTCAGCACTTCATAAAGCGCCTCATATCCCTCCAGGGCCAGATAGTCGTTCAGGCTTTCCGGATCGATGTTGCCGCAGTGTTCAAGCGCCACTCGTTCCTGGTGGGTGAAAAACGGTGAATCCGGGGACACGACAAGGCGGCTGACCGGTTTTTTGTCGATATTTTTCACGATTTCCGGAGCATCACCGACCGATACTCCGGCATAGAGTGCCTCTCCGTCATTGATGGAAATAAGCGGACCGGTGGCACAGGGACCAAGACATCCTGTTCCACTGACCCTGCAGGTCTTCTCCCTGCCCTGCTTTTTTACTTCCTCCTCAATCGCCTCCTTTACGGACTCACTCTGAAGAGAGACACAAGCCGCTGCCGTACAGACATTGATATTCTGGGGATACTCTTTGCGTTTTTTTCTGTGTGTTTCCCCGATTTTATTGAATTCTTCCGGTGTCATAGTGATTCACCTTTACTTTGATCAGTTCCCGTTCCGGATCATCGCCCGGACTTTGCTCACGATATCCTCCGGCTCCTGCATTCCGGCAATTTCTCCGTCATAGACCATGGCGGGTGCGAGTCCGCATGATCCTATGCACCTGGCAGTGAGCAGTGACAGCTTGCCGTCGGCGGTCGTTTCACCGGGTTCGACATCAAAATTCTTCTTAAATGCTTTCATAATGGCGGGCACGCCTTTGATATAGCACGCCGTTCCGGTGCACACAACCGCAGTGTGATCTCCCTGTGGTTTAAGGGTGAAGAAATGATAGAAAGTAGCAACCCCGTAAACTTTGCTGAGCGGAACCCGAAGTGAATGAGCCACATACTTCAGATTGTCATCATCGAGATAACCATAAGCCTCCTGGACGGTATGCAGCGTCTCAATCAGTGCATAGGTGGAATGTCCGTATCGGCGCATGGTGGCATCCACCAGTTTGCGGCGCTTGTCTTTCTGTGCTACCTTAGAGCCTTTGCGACCGGCTGATCGCCTTCTTTCTGATGCAGACACCGGTGAGCTTTTGCTGCTTCTGTTGCTTTCTTTTGCTGCCTGACCCTGTTCCATAGTGAACTCCCTGTACCGAATTTTGTTTCCGTTCAAATGAATTTGCTGAACGTACTGCAATAATTACTGCCTGATTCTCCTGTGATTCCCAGGATAGAGACGACACTGTGCGGCAGTACCGGGTACAATAATTTGTGTTTCCTGCTGCGTCGGTCGTGCGTCTGTGCTGCTGATGTTCTGCCAAATTCGCTTTACAAAAACCGCGTATAACTTCTTTTCAATAATCTTGCGAAATAACATTCTGAAATTACATGATTTACCGGACGGGGAAATAGTCAGTATTCATCCGGCAGCCATGTACTTATATCATAATACAATTTTTCTGTCAAACAGAACAAAAAAAATGAACCAAAATCACCGGTGGCACCTGCGCGCCACCTGATTCCATCCTGAAACTACTTGCTGCTCTTTGAATATTGCCCGTGCAATTCCGACAAAATATCACGTGCTTCATGAAGTGAATTCAGAATATAATCGGCCTCATTGCGCACCTCCGGTCCGGGCTGTTTCAAATCGGGGATCATGATGGTCAGCATTCCGGCTGATGATGCAGCCCGGACACCATTTTCCGAGTCTTCCAGTGCCGCACAATTGCGGGCCGGCACTCCAAGTCTTTCAGCTGTCTCAATATAGATATCCGGTTCGGGCTTGCCGTGTTTAACGTCATCGCCGGTTACAATATGTTCAAACGGATAGTCAACGCCTGCTGCCTCCAGGCTGAATGAAGCCTGTTTGCGTGTGCTGGATGTGGCAACTGCTGCCGGCAGCCCGGTTCCTGACAGCCAGCTCAAAAATTCATCAAGACCGCTTTTTTTATCAATCCCGTTTTTTCTGGCCTCTGTTTTCCAGATTCCCGGCCACCAGGCCCAAAACTCATCAAGCGGAAAGCCCGGCCCCATT
Source organism: Natronogracilivirga saccharolytica (assembly GCF_017921895.1). Taxonomy (NCBI): domain Bacteria; kingdom Pseudomonadati; phylum Balneolota; class Balneolia; order Balneolales; family Cyclonatronaceae; genus Natronogracilivirga; species Natronogracilivirga saccharolytica. Next base: position 360,463 of record NZ_JAFIDN010000002.1, on the reverse strand, counting down.
TTCCCTGCAATTACCTTCTTGCATGCGGTATTGGGAAGCCCAACGAGCTGGTAGAAAAATGCATCCTCCATTTCATATCCAAACTGTCGGGCTGTCTCCTGCAGCGCCGTCTTATACATGGGTTCGGTATCGATCATCAGTCCGTCCATGTCGAAAATAACGGCTTCTATCACTGTTTTACTCACGGCTTTGTGTCTTTATCGCTAATGCGCAGTTCATTTCAGACCAAAATAGTGATTAAAAAATGATATTGGAAAAGGTGGCTCTGTTTTACTCATGAATTCTCATCGTGCAAACAGTCATTCAGCGACACTGTTGTTATCCATAAACAGCAAATTAATATAACCTTATTTTATGCTTTCCTCACTATATTTCCAGTAGATAGCATGGGTTCTCAGACACTAATCACCTCTTGCGCCCTGTGATGCATACAGCAAAACCTTCTCTCAGCACGCCACCACCCAAAAAGGGATCTGTGCTGTGCATGATCCTGGCCGGCGGACGCGGATCACGTCTGGCCGATCTCACCCGTTGGCGTGTCAAACCTGCTGTCCCTTTTGGCGGAAAATACCGGATCATCGATTTTACACTCTCCAATTGCATCAATTCGGATCTGCGAAAAATAGCCGTACTGACACAGTATAAATCACAGTCACTGATCCGGCATATCTATCATGGCTGGAATGTTTTCAATTCAGAGTTCGGCGAATTCATTGAAGTTGTCCCCGCACAGCAGAGAAACCGAAATGACTGGTTCCGTGGCACGGCAGATGCCGTATTTCAGAACATGGATTTCATCGTCCGCAACAACCCGCAATGGGTGCTTGTTCTTGGCGGCGATCATGTCTACAGCATGGACTACAATTACATCCTGCAGTTTCACAGAGAGCGGAATGCCGATGTTACCATTGCCAGCGTACCGGTTACACTCAAGGAGGGATCTGCGTGCGGCGTGCTGGAAATTGATGATTCCGGCCATGTTGAACGGTTCGTGGAAAAGCCTGAAAAACCCGTTCCTATTCCGGATCAACCCGATTATTGTCTCGCCTCCATGGGTATTTATGTTTTCAACACGCAATTCCTCACCAGAAAACTTATTGAAAATGACAAAAAACCGGGGACCGCGCATGATTTTGGACGTGATATTTTACCCGCGTCAGTAACAAACCCGTCAGACCGGGTATTTTCATGGACTTTCTGGAATGAGGAGCAGAACAGGCCCGGATACTGGAGGGATGTGGGTACCGTTGACTCCTATTGGAAAGCCAATATGGATCTGGTCAGTGTCTCCCCTGAATTCAATCTTTACGACCGCAGCTGGCCGATTCGCTCCTGCCTTGCCCAGTTCCCGCCGGCAAAATTTGTCTTTAATGACAGCAACCGGCGCGGCATGGCTGTGGATTCACTCGTTTCTGAAGGAAGTATTATTTCCGGATCACTTGTGGAACGCTCGCTGATATCCACCAATGTATACATCATGGACGCACGGATCAGCGACTCGGTAATTCTGCCTGATGTGGTAATCAACAATAATGCGCGAATCCGAAATGCTATAATCGACAAATACTGCGTCATTCCTGAAGGTATAGTCATCGGTGAATCAGTGGAAGAAGACGGAAAGTGGTTTCACATCACTGACGGCGGAATCGTCCTCGTGACACCGGAAATGCTCAACACCCGGGAGAAGTATCGAAGAACATCCGACAGCCAATACCTTGCCATGCGCCTGAACATTTCCGGAGAGTCATGACCGGTGTCGGTCCGGGCCGTCTTTTGTGTCTTTTGTAACAGAATGGCGCCTGGCCAGGGTGTCAATGCGCTGCTTCATCTCATCCAGCTCACCTGAAACGCGTGACAACTCTTCCTGCAGTGACCGCTCCCTCAGGCCGATCGCCCTTTCCGCTTCATCGCGGGCATCACGCTTGGCCTCATCCATGCTGTTCATAATTACGCCGATGAACAGATTAAGCACAATCATGGTGCCGATAAGCACAAAAGTCACAAAATAAAGCGCTGCCCCAAAGCCGAATGCCTGCGGATCCGTACAGCCGTTCTCCTCACCGTATCCCCAGATGGCGTGATCACATCCGTACATGTTGATGTACATGATATTGGTCCAGTCCTCCAGCGTTACCACCCGGAAAAGCGACAGCAGGCTCAACTGCAGATTCCCGAAATGAACAGGATCATTTTCCCGGAACAGAAACACACCCATCGTGGCGTAAATATAGAAAATGACGCTGAGCAGAATTCCGATGTATCCGATGGAGGGTATGGATTTGAGCAGCGTATTGACCAGAAGCCGGAGCTTTGGTATGGTTCGGACGATCCGGAAAACCCTCATCACGCGTGCCAGGCGGAATACCGCCACAAACGCACCCTCCACCTCCGGAAAAAGCAGCGCCAGGTAGCAGACCGTCACGATTGTAAAATCGAAGACATTCCAGGGATCATTGAAATAGCGCAGCGGCTTGTTTCCCTCGGCGGACATTTTAATAATCACCTCGACCAGAAAGATGAACAGGATGATCTGATCGAGCGTCCATAACAGCTCCTTGTAGTCCGCTACTTTTTCACCGTAGGTCTGGATACCGACAACCACACCGGCTGCAAGAATCACGATAAGAATAAACTGATTGAACCAGGACGACTCTGCAATTTTCCTGGATAATTCTGAAAAGCTGCTCATGGGGTTGCTGCTCTGATGTTATCTAAGAGACCTGTAATTGACCAACGCACTCTGAATGCGGATACTCTGCTTACCTGCATATTATCTGCGAAATATTACCTGCATACTGGTACTCTGCTTACAGTTGGTGAAAGCGGCATAAAATATGAAAATCGCCTTACATTTGGAATGCCGGATGGTATTATTCGGCCTGAACCTGCCTTCTGATCACCTTTCCGGGCAGGTGGTCGTTTTCACCGTCTGCAATGACATGTTCCCCGTTAACAAAAACATGGTCAAAGCCGGCAGCATAGCGGTGCGGATCCTCGAACACGGCCCGGTCCTGCACTTTTGAAGGATCAAAAATCAGCAGATCTGCGGCATATCCCTCCCTGATCAACCCCCGGGGAGTATCGACTATCCCGTCATCCGAAAGACCCAGTGTGGCAGCAGTCAGGCCGCTCATTTTATGAACCGCCTCCTCAAGGGTGAGCAATCCTTCTTCCCGGACATACTTGCGGATAATCCTGGCAAATGAACCATACCCTCTCGGATGACGCATTTCCGGGCCGCCATCTGATCCGATCATAACATGGGGATCCTGAAGAAAACGCCGCATCACATCTTCGTTCATAACAAAATAGGCTGCGCTGGCTCCATCCGGACCAACCTCATCAATGAGCACGTTTTCAAATGGCATATCCAGCTCTTCGGCCACTTCCGCAAGTGTTTTACCGGTCCAGGGCCCTGACCCGAAAAGTGTGGCTTCCGGACCGTTTCTGAGGGTAATCCGGGCGCGAAGGTACTCCTCCAGCTCTTCCCGGCGTTCAGAGACGGCCGTTTCGAAATCCTGTTCCGACCGCGCCCATTCCGGGAAAACGATACTTATACCTGTAAAACTCGCAACGTAGGGATAGACATCGGCGGTGACAGTCAGCCCTTCATCCCGGGCCTCCTGAAGGATTCCGAGAATGTCTTCTGCCCGCTCAACTTCATTGGCGTACACGATCTTCAGATGTGAAAAGTGGACCGGCACCCCCGATCCCCGCCCCGCATCAAGCACTTCCTGCACGGAAGCTTCAATCCGGTCGTCATCCTCGCTTCGGACGTGGGCCATGAGTATTCCGCCGTGGTCGTTAACCGCTTCGGCCAAAGCCGTCAGCTCCTGCCGGCCGGCATAACTCCCGGGCTCGAACTCCAGTCCGAGCGAAAGGCCGAATGATCCCGCATTCATGGCACCGGAGAGGATGTCTGCCATAGCGCTGATATATGCGGCATCAAGATCTCCCTCATCCGGGGCATCAACGATCTCCCTGAGTGTGCTGTGTCCGGTAAAATGGATTATATTGGGACCTGTTCCGCGCGCATTGACATCATCCAGCCATGATGCTGCATCTTCGCCGCCGGGATGGGTCCCGACAAGACCGAGAGTGATGGTTGTAACCCCCATCGAGAGGAAGTTATCAAATCGCGGAGTTTCAAAAGGGTTGCCCCGTGAATGCGCATCGATGAAACCGGGAGCAAGAACATCTCCGCCGGCGTCAATAACACGGCTCACATCTTCAGATCCCTCATTTTCGCCCGAACCTGCCTTAGTGACCCCGGCGATTTTTTCATCCCGGATCAGAACTGATCCGTCAAATGCCGGTGAACCTGTTCCGTCGATAATGCGGGCATTTGTGATCAGAACCGTGGATTCATTTTCTTGCTGGTCCGGAGAACAGCACGTTGCGGCTGCAAACGACACGAGCATCAAAAACAAAGCAGTACATCTTGCAGTAAAAGTCATTTTCTGGCTGTCATTATCTTCTCCGCAGGACCCGGCCCGGGAGTTCCGTGTTTTTATTTCCATTTTCCACCACGGCTGTGCCGTTAACGAATACCCGGTCAAAGCCCTTGGCATAGGTGTGCGGTTCTTCAAATGTTGCCAGGTCCCGGATCTGACCGGGATCAAACAGCAGCAGATCTGCGGCATATCCCTCCCGGATGATCCCCCGCGGCGTTTCAACCCGGCCGGGATCAGACAGACCGATGGTTTCGGCAGTGAGTCCGGACATTTTATGGATGGCCTCTTCCAGTGTCAGCAGCTCTTTTTCATTGACATATTTCCGGATAATGCGAGCGAAGCTTCCGTAGCCGCGGGGATGGCGCATAGTCGGGCTTCCGTCGGAACTGACCATCACATGAGGATCGGTAAGAAAACGCTGCATAACATCCTCATCCATTACAAAATAGGCTGCGCTGGCGCCACGGGGACCGATATCATCGATCAGTACCTGTTCAAAGGGCTTGCCCTTCTCTTCGGCAACTTCGGCCAGCGTTTTTCCGGCCCATTGATCTGTGCCGAACAGTGTTGCTTCCGGTCCGTTTCTCATGGCAACTCTGTTGCGAAGATATTCTTCCAGTTCATCACGCCGGTTCTCCACCACTTCATCGAAATCATTGGGAGGCAGCGCCCATTCCGGAAAGACAATCCCAATACCGGTAAAACTTGCGACATAGGGATAGACGTCAGCTGTCACCCGCAGGCCTTCCTTCCTGGTCTCATCCATCAATCCCAACACTTCGCCTGCCAGCGCGGGATCATCACCAAAAACTATTTTTATATGAGAAACGTGGACATGCGCTCCTGATTCGCGCCCCTGGTTCAGCAGTTCAGTAACGGAATCCAGAATTTTATCGTCGTCCTCACTTCGCATGTGACTCATGACCAATCCGTTCGCTTCCGCTACCGGACCGGCAAGAGCTGCCAGCTCGTCAGAATCAGCAAACATTCCGTGATCATATTCAAGACCGGTAGTCAGTCCGAAGGATCCGGCTTGCAGAGAGCGGCCGAGTATCTCCAGCATCTGTTCTATATAGCTTTGGTCCAGTCCTGACTCGCGGGGAGCATCGATGAGTTCGCGCAATGTACTGTGTCCGACAAAGTGTACGATGTTGGGTCCGGTTCCTGACGAATCCACCTTGTCCATCCAGGCGGCCACATCTCTTCCACCAGGGCTGCGGCCATCCTGACCCAGACTGACCGAGGTCACACCCATGGCCAGAAAATTGTGGAAACGGGGCGTTTCCAGGGGATCGCCGTGTGAATGGGCATCGATGAAGCCCGGAGAAAGTACGCGCCCTTCTGCGTCAATGGTTTTTTTTGACTGCACAATCTCTGCGTCAAATTCACCGACGTTCACAATAACCCCCTCATCAACAACAACATGCCCTGCAAACGATTCAGAGCCGGTTCCATCGATTATTTTTGCATTTTTAATCAACAGATCATGCAGATCCGCGTCATTTTGCGAATTACATGAAACTGTTAGAAGCATCAGGGAGGCCATCACCAGCGGGAGGTTCAGGCGTGCCACCTTAACAAAACGGAACAGGTTTTTGATTATCATACCAGGACACTAGTTGATTTGACTTTATTGCAGGAAGAGGGAATATAGTCAAACATCACCAACCGTGCATCAGTCAAGCGGCTCGATACGATACAAGCCTCCATCCGAGTGGTCTGTAAGCAAGTAGAGATTGCCGTCCGGACCCTGCCGGATATCCCGGATACGCCCGGGCTCCCCGCTCAGCAGCTCTTCCTGACGAACAACCTCCTCGCCATCGACGACCACACGCCGGACATGCTGCTGGGCCAGTGCGCCGATAAATACATCACCATGCCAGCCGGGAAAGTTATTTCCGTAGAAAAAAGCCATTCCCGACGGGGCTATGGATGTCGGTGACCAGTGAACCAGCGGATTGACAATATCCGGATCTTCATGAGGTTCAATGCCAATCGGTTGCCCGCTGCCGTACTCATCACCATAAGTGGCATCAGGCCATCCGTAATTGCCTCCGGCTTGAATTATATTCAGTTCGTCTCCACCCTGCGGGCCATGCTCATGCTGCCATATCGCTCCGGTTTCCGGGTGGATGACCATGCCCTGCGCATTGCGATGGCCGTAGGAATAGATTTTCGGCAGTGCTTCATCGCTTCCTGCAAACGGATTGTCTTCGGGGACTGACCCATCGTAATTCAGGCGGATGGTAGAACCTGCAGGGTCCTGAAGATCCTGCGATGGTGTACGCTCCCCGCGATCTCCGATTGTAAAGAGAACCGTTCCGTCCCCCGGGAAAGCTATACGTGATCCGTAATGCCGGCCCGGATTTTTGGCAGGTTCCTCGACGTACAGCTCCTCAACATCAACCAGTTGCTCACCATCCAGCCTGGCTCGTCCGAGCGCGGTTCCGGTATTGCCGTTATCCGCTTTGGAGTATGTGAAATAGATCCAGCCGTTATCCTCGTAATCAGGATGCAGCGCAACATCCAGCAAGCCACCCTGACTGCGGGAATGAATATCCGGCAATCCGGACAATTCTGTTACCGTCTCGCCGTCAAAAAGGTTCATACGCCCGGGGCGTTCCGTGATGATCATGCGATCATCCGGCAGCCAGGCCACTGCCCAGGGGTTCTCAAGGCCGCCCAGAACGCGGACCAGCCTGAAGTCGGCATCTTCGGACTCTACGGACTCAATGACCACATCGCCGTCCGGCGATGCATTGGTTTCGATACTGACCCGGTCATCACAAGAGGTCAGAATCAGTGCGGGCAGAACAAGCAGTGCTGTAATCAGAACTGGTGAATATGCAGATAGTTTCATGATGTCTTCCCCCGTTTTTTAAGAGATAAATTCGGCTTCTGAAAATAAGGAGTGCAGTTTCTTGAATCTGATCCCCTTTAAGTTTAACATGGCGAAGAGCAGATTTCACTTTGCCTCTATGCCAAAACGCATTAATTTCAGTTTGTTAACTAACTCACTAACAACATGTTGTTTTGATCTGTTCATTTCGCCGTCTCACTGTCACTTTTCATCCGTAACCAAACCACACTGCCATGATACGCAACCTCTTCTGTATAACACTTGCTACTCTGCTGGCGATGGTACTGTTTGCTCAGTCCGCCCATGCACAAAGTCCGCTCTCTTTCGGAGCCAAAGCCGGAATCAATATCGCCAATGTCAGTGGCGATGCCTTCGACGATGCCGATTCACGAACCGGAATCATTATCGGTGGTGTTGTGGATATCGGACTGCCCATGCTGCCGGTCGGCCTTGAAACCGGCCTCTACTACTCACAGCAGGGTGCCACCATTTCCGAAAGTTTTGAAGAGTTTGGTGAAACATTTGATTTCGAAAGCACACTTTCACTTGATTACCTGACCATACCGGTGCTGGGCAAACTGTATTTCGGCCCTCCGGGTCCCATAAGTCCCCACATAGTTGCCGGCCCCTATTTTGCTTATCTGCTGGACGCCGAGTCTGAAGTCACTATGAATGGCATGACCATTTCGGGTGATATCAGTGACGAGACGGAATCACTGGATTTCGGCCTGATCGCAGGAGTCGGAGTGGACTTCAATGTCGGTGTGACGAAACTTAACGTTCAGGCCCGATACTCGCTCGGCCTTGTTGATATTTTCGATGATTCCAATAATGATGATTTTGACGATTTCAACGACTTCAATAATGATTTAGATGATGATTTTGTCACAGATCCCGATTCAAAAAACCGGGTCTTCACCATTACGGCCGGAATTTATTTCTGATTTATATCAGTTAATTTGGATATATTGATCAGGATAAGCAACCTGGGCGAAAAAAGTTTTCGCAGAAATACCTTCTGTCATATTCTGTAAGGAAGCGGCATGTCGCAGGAAAAGGATCAACAAATCAGATACAAGACAGCATTCGAGCATTCACTGACGGCCACTCTGATCACGCGACCTGACGGTACCATCATCACTGCCAATCCTGCTGCCTGCGACATGTTCGGCTATACTGTTGAGCAGCTGCGGCAAATCGGCAGGAGCGGAATCATCCATACCGACAGTCCCGGATTATCCGGTTTTCTGCAGGAGCGCGAAAAAGCCGGAAGTGCCCGGGGCGAGCTGACCGCCATTCGAAAAAACGGCGAGACTTTTCCCTGCGAGTTCTACTCGGCAATTTTTCACGACGAATCGGGAGAAGCTTTCACTTCCACGACACTGCTGGATATTTCCGGGCGAAAAGCGACCGATATTGAATTGAAAAAGTCGCTGAAGCATCTTTCCGAATACAAGTATGCGCTGGACCAGGCTGCAAATATCGTGATCACGGATGTTGAAGGTTACATTACGGAAGTCAACGAACATACATGCAAACTTTCCGGGTACGCAGAAGAGGAACTCATCGGAAGCCACACAAATATCAACAATTCCGGCTATCATCCCGATTCGTTTTTTAAAGAGCTTTGGAACACCATTTTAAAAGGTGAAGTCTGGAGGGGGGAAATCAGGAACAAAACAAAAAACGGCTCTTTTTACTGGGTTGATACTACCATTGTGCCTTTTATGGATTCCGGCGGCAATCCCGAGCACTTCCTGGCCATCCGGTTTGATATCACGGATCAAAAAGAGTCACAGCGACTGGTCAGGATCAACGAGCAGAGGTTTCGTGCCCTGGTCCAGGGCGGATACGATTACTTCGGGATTATCGACGAACAGGGCCTGTTCATATATGTCAGCCCCTCATACGAACAGCTGCTTGACATTCCTTCTGAAGAGCTGATCGGGCGGCCGGTCGCAGACTTCATCCATAAAAACGACCGGCGGCAGCTTCTTTCCGAAATTTCTGAACTGGATAAGGAAAACAGACTCAAAACCAGTCCCTACCGCTTCTGTTACAACGAACCGGACTGTTCCGATTTCCTGTGGTTCGAAAGCACCATTACAGATCTGCGGGAGGATCCGGCCGTCAGGGGATTCATCGTCAACTCACAGGATATAACCCATTCGGTTTTTTTTCAGGAGCTGGACAAACTCGAGCGCAAGACACTCAAAAGTTTTGCTGAAGATAAACCTCTTGCCTCAATTTTTGATGAACTGCTGACCGGTATGGAAGAACTCTATCCCGGTATCCGTTATGCATTTATTCAGGTACAGGGAAAACAGATGAAAGTCCTTTCCGCGCCATCATTTGGCGACGATCTGATCCGGCACGTGGCGTCTTTTGTCATCGGCAAAGATCAGGGAACCACAGGTGTTGCCATAATTTCCGGTGAAAAAGTATTTGTCGATGATACCATGAACGACCCCCGCTGGGAACCGTACCGGGAATTTGCACAAAACGAAAATATCCGGGCTTCATGGTCCCACCCCATAATTGACTCCAACACAAGTGACATACTTGCAGCACTGGCTGTCTACTATGATCAGCCCAAAACCCCGTCCGACCAGGAAGAACGAACGGTGGAACGCATATGCGAACTGCTCAGACTAATCCTTGAAAGTGAGATCAAGGACAAGGCTCTCAAGGGAAGCAATGAACGGTTCCGGTATGTAAACAAAGCAACCGATGATGCCATATACGACTGGGATTTGCTGCAGAACCACCTGCAATGGGGTGACGGATTTCGCCGTCAGTTCGGCTATCAGGTTCATGGCAAGCCGTTTCCTATCGAAAACTGGTACTCATTGATCCACCCGGATGATGTCACTGCCGTAAAAGAGAGCCTTGAAAAGGCAATTGACACTCCCGGTCAGTCAAAATGGACCTGTGAGTACCGTTTCGAAAAACAGAGTGGCCGTTATGCCTATGTTTACGAAAACGGATACATTATCAGGGATGATAATCATCAGGCTGTCCGCATGATAGGTGCACTCCGGGACATCTCCGACAAAAAATATCAAGAAGAAAAACTGAGGAATTCACTCCGGGAAAAAGAGACGCTGCTTTCGGAGATACATCATCGGGTAAAAAACAACCTGGCCGTTGTTTCCGGCATGATGCAGCTGCAGGCCATGGAAGAACCCAATGCCGTCGTTCGTGAAAAGCTGCATGACAGTACCCTGCGCATTCAAACCATGGCCACCATCCACGAACTGCTCTATCAGTCCGAAAATTTCTCCCGCCTGAGTTTTACCGATATCATCAAAAAACTGATGAACACCATTGAACAGGTTCTTCCCGACGAGGTGACGGTTGAAAAGGAAGTGCATCTCATCCCCCTGGAACTCAATATTAATCAGGCCATTCCGTGTTCACTGATCATTAACGAGGTGCTCACCAACTGCTACAAACACGCCTTCAAAGGCAGAGAGCATGGAAGAATAACGGTCAGACTGCAGGAAAACGGAAATGAGGTTGGCATTTCCATTCATGACGATGGCGTCGGTATCCCCGAAAATGCAAATTCATCTGAATCTCTTGGTCTTCAAATTATTCAGACCCTGGTGCAGCAGCTAAAGGCGCAGCACAAATTATACAATTCCGGAAACGGCACCGTATTTGACCTTACATTCACCAAGAAAGATATTTCAGGAATCGGAAATACACTCAGCAATGATGATGACGAAAATAGTGATGCGGAAAACGGATCATCCGGATTGTCGGACAACCCGCCATCACAGCTACCCTTATTCTGAATAATCCCGGTTCGATTTTTCCAAACAAATCACCAAAAACAGCCAATTTACATGAATTATTTCAACGCTTTCATCCTCATCCTGATAGTACCCCTTATCGTTTTTTCCTGCGGTAATGATGCTGACCGTGAAAGAGACCCCGGTGAGGCGGTTCCGGAAGCAGGTGCGCCCGATATACTGGTGCCTTACACCATTGACGCCGAAGGAGTGCCCGGATTCAGGCAGGACCAGCTTCGCTTCAGGGACTACAGCAATGTGCTCAATGCCATATCTGTGATTGCTACGGTTTCCCGAGATTCCGAGTACGGCAATGAAGCCTACCGGCCAGAACTCTACCCTGATGCCATGATGGAGCGTGCGGAGCAATGGCTTTCCATGGTTGTACAGATCGATGACTATTTCAACGAAGAGGGCAGGATCACCCCCTGGCTGGAAGAATCCGCAGGGGTATATGAAGCCTCCGGAGAGCTTGATCTCTCACTTTACCCCCATCTTGTTTATGCCTATCACATCCACCACCGGAGCGGCCGCTTTGAAGACAATGAAGTCCTGTACAACCGGCTGAACCGCGAACCAACAAATTACCTGGTCACTCCCGGCCGGTATATCATGAATGAACACTACCGCGATGGTGCGTTTTATGATGACAGTGGTGTCATGGATCATCAAAGCATGAGTTATGCCCTCGGCGCACTGCATGCCAATGCCTATGCATGGGTTGCCTGGAAAAAACCGGGCGGGGCAGATGATATGGGTGTGCTCTCGGAACAGGCGCTGGGTCATCATATGGGACACACTCCCGACGACATGGTGGCTATATACCGCGGGGCTGCCGCTGTGCTAGACGATGCCTGGGACAGTGACAGGTCCGTCTACGATTTCGGCGACGGCACCGAGTGGGATCTGGACGCCGCCGGTGCTATGATCCGCGGTAAAAAAGCAATGTATGACTTTCTTTACATGTTTGGCGATGAGGATGATGCGGAACTGTCCCGGACCATATTTGACCGTACCGTTGCCATGCTGGAAGCTATTGCACCGCTTGCCGAACCATGGGGCCTTCCCGAACGCATTTCATTCACCCCGGATGGCACCCGCCCGGCCTCCGGAACCGTCTCCCTTTATGACTGGTATCAGTTTCTCAATCACCTCGGAGGCGGCTATGCCCTTGACCGCGAACGGGAAGGAACCTCCATGTACCTGACCGAACACCGTTCTGACGTCTTTGACCTGATTGGCGAAATTTCTGATGAGGCGCTTCTCGGAGCGATGGAATACCATCTCATAGACGGCCGGCTTGTGACGGAGCTGGACTTTTCCGACGGATCCGTGACCGACGACCGGCTGACCGTTTCAACCGCCGCAATGTTCATCACCATGGCAGGCAATATGTACCGGAAAGGCGATGCCTTTGAACGCGCCTCCGACTGGGATTCCGTCTCCGAAGAAATTTCCGGTCGCAGCAAAGAGCTTTTCGATATTTCTTTCGACCATCTTGAGCTGCTGGATAACGCGTTTTAATTTTTTCCGCTGAAGTGAATCAAAGAGAAAGCAAATCAAACCGCATTTCCATTGAGCGGGATATAAGTTCGCATTCCCTGCGATTCAAGCGCAGCCTGAACCAGGTGCGCGTGTCCCGCACCCTGATGCAGTTGTTCTGGACCGCCGGCCCGGTGACCGGACTGGGGCTGATCGGCGGCTATTACATTGGTTTCGGTCAGTTTCCCGACCTTAATCTGCTGATTTATTTCATCAGCTTCACGGTGCTTTCCGGACTGATCGGTTTGATTGCCCGTATATTCTACAATATAACCCGTGGTCATCTTGAGGAGCAGGGGGAGCGGGATGTGCTCGATGTCACAGACAAACTGGGAGATCTGATCCTTGCAGCCCGTGATATGAACGTACAGGCTTATGAAGGAGACGCACGCAAGCGTGAAGCGGCCCTGCAGCTGCTGAGGCGGGTTGACCTGACATCCTACGGCGTGACCATTGCATTTAGTGATCTCACCGGCAGACGGGAGATCGGTGATATCATGGGTCAGATCTATACCTACAGGCGCATCGGACTCTACTCCCGGGTCAGGGAGTTGTATGCCCGATACCGGGAACAGATAAGGCAGATCGAACAGGAACTCGAAGATGACGCCCCTGAAGCCGCCAAAGAACTGCATGACTGGTTTACCGGCCTGACCTTCGGCTCTTCTCGGTTCGGGATAGCCAGAGAGCCGCACTTCCTTCAGCGTATCATGTCCTCCATCGAAAACAACAATCCCCGGCTGATGACTTTCCGCGATGTCGAGGAGATGATCATTCTGGCCTATGAACTGATCAGCGGAAGGGAAATCCCCATGCTTGTTTTCCAGTACTCCGGAAGATGGAAATATGCCCGTGCGCTGGATGAACTGGAGCAAAAACGCAGTGAATACCGGGTATATCAGGCCCGCGGAGGCAACCGGATCCGGGCTCTTTCGGCTTTTCTGATCGAATCGGGCTATGCCACCGTTGAGGATTTGCCGGAAGGCCTGACCATCCATCAGCTTATTGACCATGTCACCCGGATGATGGACCAGCTTGCCGGAGAGCTCCGGCGATCAGCAATGGATCCCAATACATCTAAAGATGAACTGCAGCGCCTGGTACGTATTATGAAAACCGGGCTGGAGCTTTACAGCATGGCGCACCGGGCCTATAACGAGACCGGCAGACGTCATGCCAGCATGATCGAAGCTTCCCGGAAATGGGAGGAGATAACCTCGCAGGCGTACGGTGATCCCGCAAGTCTGCGACTGGGTTCGGGGCGAAGGGGTATCCGCATAAAAGAGGATATGATCTTTCTGGATGATGATGAAAGGCTTGAGGTTTGCCGGCATCTGGCCTGGTACTTTGAGCGGCTGGATGTGCACAAAACCGGCTTTGCCTTTGCATCAGCCAATAACGAAACACTTTTCCCGGATGATTTGGATCATGAAACCGGCACGTATACCTCCGGAGCGATGGCCGCGCGCCGGCTGGCGATTGAGATTGCCCTCGCCCTTGAACCGCACATTAAACTCTCCAGACCCGAAGTGCAGCGAAATATAAACGCTACCAAAGCAATTTACCTTGGTGAACTGGCTCCGGACATGAATGCCGTAAGGAAGGCCGAACTGGGCAAACGGATGGCAAAAGATGCCGACAACCGCCTGGGGTATGCCGCTGAACAGATGGCAGAGACACTGGTCCGGTTATATGATGTGGAGCTGGGAGAAGATCAACGGGACTTCCTGCACTACACATATGGCGCACGTACAGAAGTACTGGAACTGCTCGACATGCGGGAAAAAATGACCGAACATCCGGTCAGCTATCTGAGTGAACGCCCTCCCGCTGTTGATCCTGTAAAACAGGAATGGATTCGCGCTCAGCGGATTGCCCGTAAAAGAATGGCAGATCTGAACCCGCAGGTGTCACGTAACCGGTAGCAGGGAACGCTTAATGCTGCAATTTTGTGTATCCTTTTTTAATCTCGGAATCCGTTATTATTTCTGTATCTGCAGTATCTGCTAACATTGGGATTTATTACCGCTCTCTATGCTGAAACGCGTTCGCATATCGAAACGCCTGTTGAAACTGCTTGCCTTTGCGGCAGGTTTGTTGTTCCTGTATTTGCTGGGGTCCCTGGTCTTTTTCAATGCCACACCAAAGGAATTTCGTGTAACCGAACCGGTAATAACATCCTATTCCGTCAGTGATCCCCAGTTCCGGCGGGACAGCGGGCGGCTGACCGGACGTGACTGGGTAAACGGCAATCACATTGAGGTTCTGGATCGCGGCAAGGATATCTTTGATGCGATGATCCGTGACATTGGTGAGGCCGGGTGCTGTATCACCAAGGAGACCTACAATTTCAGAGGCGATGAGGTGGCCACCCGGTTTGCCGCGGAACTTGCTTCCGCATCACGCCGCGGGGTCGATATTCATTTCCTGATGGATTTCATCGGCTCCGTTGCCGCAACACGGGCACAGCTGGACACACTGCAGCAAGCCGGAGTCGACCTCGAGCGATGGCGCGAACCTGCATGGTATCATCTGTCCCGGTTCAATCACCGTACTCACCGGAAAATTATGGTTCTGGATGGCCGTGTTGCCTACACCGGCGGCGTCAATACAGCCGACAGCTGGCTTCCCGACCCGGTGGACGGCGGGTATCGGGACTACCACTTCCGGATCAGCGGTCCGGTCGTCAGAGAAATACAGGGCGCTTTTTCTGAAAACTGGGTGTCTGCCCGCGGCGAGCTGCTCCTTGGTGAACAATATTATCCGAATTCCGACTCCGTCGGTACCGCTGCCATGCAGGTAGTCAGCAGCCGGCCCAGGGAAGGTGAAAAACGAATGCGGAAAATGCTTTTGCACGCCATCGCTTCGGCTGAAAACTCCATCCGTATCAGCTCCGCTTACTTTTTCCCGGACCGTTTCTTTCTGGATGCCATTCGTGATGCCTCCCGCCGCGGAGTAGACGTCACTATCCTTACGCCCGGTGAACACATTGACCAGAAATACATCCGGCATGCTGCCCATACGCTTTATACCGGTCTGATCGAAGACGGTGTGGCCATTTACGAGTTCAAGCCGTCAATGTATCATGCAAAAATGCTGATTATCGATGATTATTTTGTGTCTGTTGGCTCGACGAACTTTGACAACCGCTCGTTCCGGATCAATGATGAAATGAACGTCAACGCACTGGATTCCACTTTTGCCAGAGAAATGGTGCAGCATTATGAGCGGGATCTGGCACAATCCGAACGACTCACTCTGGAAGATCTCAGCAACAGGCCACTGCGGCACAAAACATGGGGATGGATTGTCCGCGGCACCATCGGAGCCTATCTGTGATTAACTGATGTGAATGCCGCGACTGTGGCTTCAATCTTGCCGGACATCGAAGCTTATCTTTGATTCAGCAGTTGCCGCAACTTCATATTCTCAGACCGGGAAGTCATCATCAGACAACCGGTTTTTAATTCCCTGCAACAGCTTCAGTTTTTGCTTCGACCGGATACTCCTGTTTCTTTCCCATGTAGCGGAAAAACACAAGTGTAATCAATGCAGCACCAAGGTCTGCAAGCGGAAACGCGTACCATATGCCATTGATTCCAAAAACAAGCGGCAGCATCAGAACGAGCGGAATCAGCAATATGCCCTGTTTTGCAAGTGCCAGCACCAGTGCCGGACGTGCTTTTCCAATGGCCTGAAAATAGGCACTGCCGATCAGATTGATGCCTATGAGCGGAATGCCGAGAAAAACCCAGCGAAGGGCGGGGGTTGTTTGCTCAATAAGCTCCTGGTTGTTGGTAAAAATGGAGACGATATGAGGAGCCATTGTCATAATGATGGTGAATATGCCCAGTGATATAAGCACGGCTGATGTTATGGCCATACGGGTCAGCCGGCGTACTCTTTTCATGAGCCGGGCACCGTAGTTATATCCGCAAATGGGGACAAATCCCTGCGTGATGCCAATTACGGGGAAGTTTGCAAACATCAGCAGCCGGTTTATGATCCCGTATATGGACAGCCCCATTTCTCCGCCATAGATAAACAGCGAGTTGTTCAGAACCAGCGACAGTAACGTGATGGTACCCTGGCGGGCGAATGAGACGGCCCCCAGTGATGACACTTCACGAACGATAGTTGGATCCGGACGCAAATACTCTGCCCGCAGCTTCATCCGGGACTTTCCCCTGAGAAAAAACCAGGTGGCGAAAACGGCACTGCACATGTAGGACAATGTAGTTGCCCAGGCAGCCCCGGCAAGACCCATGTCCAGATATACAATCAGAATCGGATCGAGTATGATGTTGACAACAGCGGGGATCATGATGATCAGCATCGCAGTGCGCGGGTGTCCCTCTGCGCGGATTACATTATTGCTCATCATCGCCCACGCCAGAAAGGGAACACCCAGCAGGATGATCCCGAAGTACGTGCGGGCAAACTCGGCAACGTCACCACGGCCGCCAAACAAGCTGAGAATGGAATCCATAAACAGAAACCCGGCAGCCATGAAGACCACTGAAAGGGTAAATGTCATCCCCATCTGATTGCCGAAAGTGTGATATGCTTTCTCGTCATCACCGGCGCCGAATGCACGGGATATGACCGATGCGCCACCGATGCCTATTGCCATGCCGATGCTGGCTATCAGGAATGAGATTGGCAGTACCACGGTGATTGCTCCTATGCCGAGCGATCCGACCCAGAGTCCGACAAACAATGTATCTACGATACCATAGATTGACATCACCAGGATTCCGGCTGATGCCGGTACCGCCTGTTTGCGAAGCAGCTGACCAAGGGGCTGCGTGCCGAAAGCGTCCCTCTTATCGTCGCTCAAACTTCCTCCGTGCTTGCCCGGTAAAACAGGATGCCATAAGAATATATCGTTTCGTTAATGACCTGTCGTTAATAACCTGCCGTCCGGTTTGTTTGAGCAGCTGCCGATCTCATTGCTGAGAATCGGGCTGTTTCCTTAACAGTGTGAACTATCATTAGTGATGGAGTATGAAACAGTTGCCGGCCTGACAAGATTCCGTTGCTCATCTTCAAACGAAAAGCTTGTCCTCTTCTTGTATCCGGACATGACACTACGGCATTGAAATGCTGACGAAGTGCTAAAATATAAAGCCCCGGCATCTGCATGATACCGGGGCTTTTTAACATAGTCTTGAGTAATAGTTACTTCTCCTGATTTTCGGGTTGCATACCGCAACATTAATCAGTTTTCCAAGACGTCAGGTTGGTCACCTTTATTTCTGTGGGTTGGTCACCCGCTGTTTCACATTCTGCTCTTCAGTAATTACGCTGCATCTGTACAGCGCTTTTTAAATTCTGGAGGTAATCTAAAACCGTCGCCCTCAGTCTCCAAATTAGAATACCTTAAGCGAATTGGACCGACAGCGGGTTGCCAGAGCGCTGTTCTGATAAAGTCACATTATTTCGCTTCAAAATCGCCGTTTTGCCCGGCTCAATGTTACAGCGGTCTAATAATTGCCGTCGGTCATTAAGAGTATTTAATATTACCATGCATTATCCGGCCCTTGTTATGCTAAAAGTTCACTCTTTTTTAATCATGTTCCGGTTCCGGAATTCCAATCTCTTCCTGCCTTGCAGAAGATAAGGAGACAGCTATTGCATATACTTATATATTTATATATATTTTATAATACAAATTAACCAACAACAAGCAACTACATATAAAAATGATTAAAAATACAGCATTATTTACATTTTCAGGTGCTCTGTTCGCACTGATTTTCTCCGGTATCTTCGCCTTCAGCTCCACCGATGATCACATCCTGATGGAAGACCGTTCCCGTTTTGACTTCGACACAACCATCGAACAGATTGAAAAGAAAGTGGATGATGCCGGATGGGGTATCGTCAACGTACACGACATGAAATCCACTCTGGCCGGTCACGGTCATGACGTTCAGAATATTCAGATACTGGAACTGTGTTCATCACACTATGCTGCCCGGATCCTTGAGCTCGACGACGAACGGATCATCTCACCCCTGATGCCGTGCCGCATTGCCGTCTACGAAAAAAGCAACGGCAACACTTACATATCCCGGATGGACAATGAGGCAATTGCCCGTTCCTTCAGCGGTGTCATAGAGGATGTCATGGCCAGGGCTACAAGTGAAATAGAGGACATTATTACAGAAGTTATCGAATAATGTTGATGTTTAATCTCAGCAGCATCGGTATCTGCTGAATGGTATTTCACAGAGATTTCACACAAAATCGTATTTTGAAAGCAGATACAACAACCCGACACACCGAGGTTATCTGTCATGATACGTACGATACTGAAGTCTTCTGTGCCTGCCATAATCCCGGTGATGCTGTCTGCTTTCGCCTTTTCCGGTTCCCTGTCAGCCAGTCCGGGTAATGCAACAGCCGAAACAGATCGCATCGACACGCTTTTTCACAAATTTCTTGACATCGAAATCACCGCAACAAAAACAGCCCGCCCGGCACGCAGTGTGCCGGCGAGGGTTGATGTGCTGTCGTCACGTGACTGGGATCTGACACCCGCCCGGGGCCTCGATGACAAGCTCCGTACCGTTTCCGGTGTCAATGTCAACAGTTCCATGGGTATGTTTACCATGCGCCCGCGCGTCAGCATACGCGGCATCTCCGCCGATGAGCAAAGCCGCACACTGGTGCTGCTGGACGGCATGCCGGTAAACACCTCGGATTCCGGAGGAGTCAACTGGAACAGCATCAGTACCCGGACCATCGAGCAGGTCGAGGTGTTCAAAGGCCCCGGTTCGTCTCTTTACGGAAGCAATGCCATGAGCGGTGTGATCAACATTGTCACAAGAACTCCGGAGGAGCCGCTTGCCGCATCCGCCGCTGTATCGTACGGAACGTTCAACACCTCTAAAAGCAGCCTCACGCTTTCCGGACGCCCATCCGATTCGTTCGATTTCCGCATCAGCGGTTTCTTCAATTACAGTGACGGCTACAACACCACCCCGGACTCCCTTCGGTCCGAACCGGGCTACGAATACAGTGTCCCCCGATTCCTGCGGGAAGGCGGCGTTCAGGGACGGGCCACCTACCGGGCCGGTAGTCTTCTTGAACTGGATGCCGGGCTGGATATTTACCGCGACAAGCGTGGCGAGGGCACGGAAATTCAGGCTCCGGACGGAATGCATCGCAATTTTGACATGACACGCATGAGGCTGCAGGCCAGGGGAGAGCGCGCCGATCTCGGCTACCGGCTCAACGTATTTTTCCAGCGTGAGGACTATTTCCGGATCAGCGAGCGCATGCGCGGCGATAACTATGAGCGGTTTGATGTCGACTCGGACCGGGATGACATGGGCCTGACGCTCGATCTGTTCCATCAGACCGGAACGATCCCGTCGCTTACCGGGAACGCAAATCATGAACTCACGGCAGGATTCGATGTCCGGCGCGGCTCTATTGACGGCGGAGATTTTTATCAGACCTCGCCTGACCAGGTCGTCAACCGGGGAACCATGCGATTTCTGGCCGGATACGTGCAGGACGAAATTTCCATGCGCGACGAAACGATGCACTTGCAGCTCGGACTCCGGTACGATCACGTCAGCTTTTACGACGGATATTTTTGGGCGGATGGTGATGAGGTCAGCGATTTTGCCGGTTGGAACGGCGAGCTGGATGAGCACACCTGGTCCACGTTCAGTCCCCGCATTGCTATTCGCTTTTCACCACAACCGAATGCTTCTTCTTATTTGTCATACGGAAGGGGATTCCGCGCCTCGGTACTGGATGACCTGACCCGAACCGGCTGGAGCCGTGTCGGTCCGAAAATTGCCAATCCCCGCCTCGGACCCGAGACCGTCGATACCTGGGAAACCGGCGGCGAATGGCGCCCCCACTGGCGCTGGCAGCTGGCGCCTTCGCTGTTCTACTCCTATGGCCGTGATTTTCTCTATTACGTCGCCACAGGTGACCGGTTATGGGAAAACGGTCCGATGATTCATCAGCGCCAGAATGTCTCCGCAGTGCAGGTTGCCGGAGCCGAATTCGACGTTAACTGGATTGCCGGGGAGCGCCTGCATCTGAGTGCCAACTACGGCTACAATCACACGCGTATCCTGTCCTTTCCCGAGCGCGAAGACCTTGAAGGCAACAGGCTGACCTATTCGCCCGAACATCAGATCAAAGGCCGCCTCCAGTGGCGGGGCGCCCCTGCAAAGTTCGGACTTTCCGCCCTGTACAAAAGCCGGCAGTACACATCCGATGACAACACGGCATCACTTGACAGCTATGTTACATTTGATCTGATGGTGGCCCGCGATATCGGTTACGGAGTTTCGGCGTCACTGGAGGTTCTTGATATCGCTGATAACCGCCGCATGGAAACAACCGAGGACATGTCTCCGGGCCGCATGCTGAACCTGACGCTAAGTTATGACTGGCCGCAATAGCAAAAACAACGGAAGATTTCTGGAAATGACGGCCGCCATTGCGCTCCTGCTCACATTCCTTTTTGTGACATCGACCTGCAAAAACGGTGGGCGCGACGGCGGCAGTTCTTCTGAACCCGCAAGGGACGTCACAGATGCCCGGGAAGATACCTCCATAACCGTTCGCGACATGGCCGGTCGTGAAATCACATTCGACCGTACGCCCGAACGCATCATCGGCCTGCGCGCAGGTGCGCTGCGTTTGATTACCTGGCTGAATGCATCTGATATGGTTGCCGGGATTGAAGAGCCGGAACGCAATGCCGACCGGCCCTATCTGTTCGCCCATCCCGAACTGCGCGAACGTCCGGTCATTGGTCCGCTGATGGGAGGAGATGCCGAGCTGCTGGTTGCAGCCCGCCCGGATGTTATCTTCATGACATTCGCCACTTCAGGACAGGCGGATGAGCTGCAAAATCAAACCGGCATCCCGGTCGTGGTCTTGGATTACGGCGATTTTGCCGAACGCCGCGGCGTGCTTCTGGAGTCGCTGGAACTTATGGGGCGCGTGCTTGGCAGGGAGGAGCGTGCCGAAGAACTTACCCGCTTCATCCGCTCATCCATCCGCGATCTGAAAGACCGCACCGGAGATGTAAACTCCGGTGAACGTCCGCGCGCCTATGTCGGCGGCATATCCTATCGCGGTGCACAGGGCATCAATGCCACCGAGCCTCATTATCCGCCGTTCCGGTTTGCCGGAATCGACAATGTCGCCGCAGATCTCGATGAACAGCTTATCAATCCCATAGACGGCACATTCATAGACAAGGAACAGCTTCTGATGTGGAATCCGGATGTGCTGTTTGTCGATTTATCGAGCTGGCAGGTGGTACAGCCGGAAATCCGGTCCGGCACACCGCTGTATAACGGCCTCTCCGCTATCGGGGAGGGCCGCGTTTACGGTCTGCTGCCCTACAACAACTACGCCGCAAACTACGAGCACATGCTCATCAACGCCTGGTATGCCGGCAAACAACTATACCCCGGGCGGTTCGACGATATTGACATGGCCGATAAAGCGGACTCCGTTTACAAAGCTTTTTTGGGACGGGGGGTGTATGACCAGGTGTCCGGAACCATGAACGGCGGGCTTCGCAGTCTGTCCGGTGAACTGTGAGTTTCCCCGATGGCTGTCTGCACCATCCTGCTGCAGGAGGCTTCTTTCAGGCGAATTGCCGGATCCGGCCGACACTCAACCGAACATAACATGGATCCCACCCAAACGGGTTCGCACAGAAAAATCCGCAGCTCTTTAGAAGTTAAGGGGGAATTTACGGACGAGGCAAGATTGTGTTCACACAGAAAAATCCGCAGCTCTTTACCCTGTTTATTTGAAACAGAAACAATAGCAGCCTACCTTCCGGCATGAACCAGGTCATCCGCCAATATCATCATCATATCCGCAAGCGACTGCTGTTTCTGGCATTGATCTTCCTGGCGACACTGCTTGTCGCTGTCTATGCCATGTCCAGCGGTGCTGCGGGACTGTCATGGCGCGATGTGATCCTGGCCGTAACCGGACGCGGTGATACCGTCACGGAACAGATTGTTATACATATCCGGCTTCCGAGGGTGCTGGCAGCACTGCTTGGCGGACTCGCACTATCGGTTTCAGGAGCTGTGATGCAGAGCCTGCTGCGAAACCCGCTGGCCTCACCCTACACGCTCGGGATATCGGGCGCCGCCGCTTTCGGAGCCGCTTTCGGCATCGTCTTCCTGGGTTCCGGACACATTGCCGGCGGTGACGGAGAAGCAGCCATTCGTCTTTTTTCGGTATTTCAGGATCGCTACGCGGTGATGGGTTCGGCGTTTATATGGAGTCTGGCAGGTACCGGTCTGATCCTGGCCATTGCCAGATTCCGCGGGATTACCCCGGAAATCCTGATCCTGGCCGGCATCGCAATCGGATCGCTGTTCAGCGCCGGATTATCGGCCCTGCAGTACATCGCCACGGATATCGAACTCGCCGCTATCGTTTTCTGGATGTTCGGCGACCTGGGTCGTGCCGGCTGGACCGACATCGGCATGCTTGCGCTGATCCTCACGCCCATAATGGTTTTCTTCATGTTTATGACCTGGAATTACAAGGCGCTGCAATCCGGGGACGAATATGCACGCAGTGTTGGCGTAAATCCGGACCGTATCCGGCTGAGCGGAATGCTTGCCGCTTCCCTGGCCACAGCTGTTGTGGTCAGCTATTACGGGATAATTGCGTTTGTAGGACTGGTGGTTCCGCACATTGTCCGGCGTATAATCGGCGGGGACGAATCGTTTCTCATTCCGGCCACCGCAGTTTTCGGAGGCATGTTTTTGCTGCTTTCCGATACGGTGGCACGCACCCTTTTCTCCCCGGTCATCCTGCCCGTCGGCATTCTGACATCGTTCATTGGCGCACCGCTGTTCCTGTTTCTGCTGATCAGGGGGGTCGGACGGGGTTACTGGACCTGACACGCACGCATCAACCCGACATTGCCGCTTTACCGTGACTCTCATACATTATCACACATGCGCATCACACTTGAACATATCACGTTTCAATACGAGAAAGGGATACCGGTACTGCAGGATATTGCCACGAACTTTGAAGACGGCGAATTTGCGGCGCTGGTGGGCCCGAACGGCTCCGGAAAAAGTACACTGATAAAGTGTCTTAACGGAATTCAGGTACCGCAAAAGGGAAGTGTCATACTCGGCGATCGCACACTGCAGGATATCCGTCCCCGTGAACGGGCCGGGATGATCGCCTATGTTCCGCAAACAGAGCAAAAAATGGTACCGGCACGGGTTTTTGATGCGGTGCTTCTCGGGCGCAAACCTCACATCCACTGGAAACCCGGTCAGCACGATCTGCAGGTAACCTCCCGCATTCTGCACGACTTGAACCTTGAACATATTGCCGATCGCGACATCACCAAACTGAGTGGCGGACAGCAGCAGCGGGTTTTCATCGCACGAGCACTGGCTCAGGAACCCAAAATCCTTCTGCTTGATGAACCCACAGCCAACCTCGACCTCAGATACCAGATGGAGGTGCTGGAGCTTCTGGAGTCACTGGCCCGGAGCGGTATAACCATCATCATGGCGATTCACGATATTAATACCGCCGCAATGTACAGCTCCCGGATTCTCATGATGAAAGAGGGGCGCCTTTTTGCCGATGGCGGACCGGATATAATTACCGAAAACAACATCCGGAAACTGTACGGAGTGCAGGTGCAGGTGCGTCGTGATGACAAATACATCTGGGTTCTGCCCCGGCGGGAGATACCTGCTTCACAGCACTCAAACCATACCAATAATTAACATGCCGGACATAGCGTCAGACAACTCTTGCCAGTACTTGCTGATAAGCGGGCGGGCCGCAAAAACTCCCAAAGCACATCACAACTTTAACAGATGAATGTTTCTGCGCAAACCGGTGAACAAGAAGCAGGACCGGAGCACCCTGTAAAAAGAAGTACCTTTCTGAAGGATGTCCTTATCTGCTCGCTGGGTGCCTACGGCGGGCCTGAAGCGCATTACAGTGTTTTTCTTGATCAGCTGGTAGCCAGGAAAAAATACCTGACCGAAAACGAACTGGTAGAACTTATAGCACTATGCAGCATACTGCCGGGTCCGACCAGTACACAGACCATAATCGCCGTCGGGCACAAAACCGGAGGACCCCTGCTCGCTTTCCTGACAATGCTTGTCTGGGCTTTGCCGGTACTCACTGCAATGACCGCACTTTCCTTTCTTTATCAGTTTCTCGCAGCCCGGGAGATTTCTGATGACATCCTGCGATTCATCGGACCGATGGCCGTTGGATTTATCATTGTTGCAACCTTCCGGATTGGAAAAAAGGTTGTTAACGACACCACCACGGCTCTGCTCCTGTTATTTGGTGCCGCAACAACATGGTTCCTCCGCGATCCCTGGATATTTCCCGTCGTGCTGATCACAGGCGGGCTGATCAGTATTCTTGTTTCCCGGGAATCGGACATCTGGAACCGTGTGCGGCTCAATCCACCATGGAGATACTTTATTATATTTGCAGCAGTGGCTTTTTGCGCTCTGATTGTGGCCGGAGTATCCGATAACCGGATTGTTCAGCTTTTCGAGCATTTTTACCGGTACGGATATCTTGTCTTCGGCGGCGGACAGGTTGTCATTCCCCTGATACATTCCGAACTGGTTCAAATTCGGGAATACCTGTCCAACGAAGAGTTTCTGACCGGTTATGGTCTGGTTCAGGGACTGCCCGGACCGATGTTCAGTTTTGCCGCTTATGCCGGTGGCATGGCGGCTCGTGACGGAACAGCCTTGTTGCAGATCGGGGGAGCCATGGCCGGTGGTATCGGTATCTTCCTGCCGGGTTTGCTTCTGATCTATTTTGTTTATCCCGTATGGGAACAGCTCAAGCAAATTCATGCTATCCGTATTTCTTTGAAAGGGATCAATGCCGTTGCCGGGGGACTCATTGCTTCAGCGGCAATTATCCTGATGCAGGCCAGTGGCTTCCAACCGGAAAACATTATTGCCGTTGTTATCTCTGTCATACTGCTCGCATCCGGCAAGATTCCGGCACCGCTGATTGTCGTTGCAGCACTGGTTGCCGGGGTTTTTGTGTGAGTACATAAACTTTTAAGCAGAAGGCTCTCCCCAAAAATTCAGCAACTCATCATAAAACCGGAAAATTCGTCCGGGACTGCTGACTTGCACCGGGATATTTCTGATATTTCACAAAAGATCCGCATCAGATTACATGCCAGCCATGAACACAACTTCCTGCACTTTTACTCCCGTCGGTGTCATCCGGAATGAGGCAACCGATGTTGACAGGGCTTATGAATACAAGCACAAAACCAGCCGAATCATCCTGAATGACGAAATGACCGCAGGTCTGCACGGACTGGAGCAGCATCAATACATTGACATCATTTTTTTCTTTCATCAATCCCGCAGCCGGGAACCTGACGGCGCGTTTGCCAGCCGGTCGCCCGTCCGTCCCAATCCTATCGGCATCACCACAGTACAGCTGGAACGCCGTGAGGGCAACACTCTTTATGTTACCGGTCTCGATGCAGTTGACAATACACCGGTGCTGGACATCAAGGCGCCTGACACCTCTCTGCTGGATGCTGCCGGACCGGTTCACGAGTCCATCCGGAAGAAACAGCCACGCCGGGCGATCCGCAAACAGATCATGGCCAATGACACCCGGTCACTGCTCATGACTGCTGCAGCCATGCACGGACATTACTGTCCCGGGCTGGCCATGGGAGTTATGGCGGCCACACATGCCATGCGTCATCTGCGCGATGAAAACGGGCCGGAATCCGACGGGCTGGAAGACCTGCTCGCCATCGTCGAAACCAATAATTGTTTTGCCGATGGTGTACAGATAGTTACCGGATGTTCTCTCGGAAACAACGGACTCATTTTCCGGGATGTCGGCAAAACCGCCTTTACGCTGGCTGACCGAAGCGGCAATGGCCTGCGGATCATCTCGCGGCCGGAGTCCCGCGATTACATCCGGTCTTCCTTTCCCGGATTCGAGGAGCTCTATGAGCAGGTGATTAAAAATAAGGATCGTTCTGAAGAAGCAGTTGCGGCCTACAAGCAAAGTGGCACAGAACGCTCCTTCGGCACCCTGGAACTTGATTTTGACACGTTGTTTGATACGAAAAGGGTAACCGTGACGGTGCCGGATTATGCACCGTCGCATCACAGCGAAAAGTGCCATCACTGTGGTGAAGATGTCATGGCGACCCGTACCGTCCGTGTACCAGCGAATGCCGGATCAGGGGGTTCTGAATCAAAACCGGAGACATCCGCAGGAACACCATCCGCCGCAGCCCCGCAACCGGTAAATTCTCACAACAACGCTGCCATTCTTTGCTTTGACTGCGCCCGTGTTCGTCCCGGAACGCTGGACGGCGGCGGCATCCGTCTGGAAAACCAAACATGAGGTGTCTGCATGCATGAGCTCTCCATTGCGATAAATATCGTTGATATTGCCACTTTGGAAGTCCGGAAGGCCGGTGCAGAGCGGGTTACAGATCTGCAGATTGACGTGGGGGCGCTGTCGGGCGTTGTAGTGGATGCCCTTGAGTTTGCATTGCAGGAAGCAGTCCGCAATTCGGTGGCAGAGCAGGCCAGGATTTCGATCCGGGAGATCCCCGCGCGCGGATCGTGCCGCACGTGCGGCAGGGAGTACCCGGTATCCGACTATATAGATTTGTGTCCGGAGTGCCCGTCGGCTTCTCTGGAAATCATACAGGGCAAGGAGCTGCGTGTTGCATCACTGAGCGTGGTCTGAGCTGCTTTAAAGCTGTTTTAAACGGACGTTATGCACACTGATTCGTTGCACTCAATCGGCGAATTGTGTATGTTGCTTGTAAGCATCAGATATTATTTTTCCAGCCCTTCAGACCGTAAAAATCGGAGCGCCTTATGTGCGGAACTTGCGGATGCAGCGATACCGAAGGCGGCGTAACCATTCGCCGGCCAGGACAAAAACACGACAACGGCCATGAGCATCACCACGGGACACACCACCATCACGGTCCCCATGGTCAACATACGCACAACCATGGCCAACACGGGGCTCACGAGCATGGCCATGATCATGTGCATCATGACCATCATCATCACCATCATGATCGTACCGGTCACATTCATGCTCACCACCACGGCAATCATCACCACCATGATAACAATCATGAGCATCATCACGGACATCAGGATTCGCCCAAAGCCCGTGAAATACGTCTGGAGCAGGATATCTTATCGCACAACAATCTGCTGGCCGAGCGCAACAGGGGCTATCTTGAGGCCAAAGGGATAACCGCCCTGAATTTCATCAGTTCACCGGGCGCGGGAAAAACAACCCTGCTGGAAAAAACCCTTGGGAAGCTCAAAGATAAAATCCCGTTTTTTGTCATCGAGGGTGATCAGCAGACCATGAATGATGCCGAGCGTATTGATGCCACCGGCGTGCCGGTTGTGCAGATCAATACCGGCAGCGGATGTCATCTGGATGCCTCAATGATCAACAGCGCAATGAAGCAGCTTGATCCCGGACCGGAGTCGTTGCTGCTGATTGAAAATGTCGGAAACCTTGTCTGTCCGGCGCTCTTCGACCTCGGCGAGTCGCACCGGATCGTTATGTTCAGCGTTCCCGAAGGCGATGACAAGCCGGCAAAATACCCCACCATTTTCCGGAATGCGGACTACTGCATAATCAACAAGATCGATCTGCTGCCGCATGTGCCTTTTGACCTTGAAAAAGCCAGGGAATACGCCCGGCGCATCAACCCCGGCATACGTTTCTTCGAGGTATCGGCATACACAGGAGAAGGCATGGACACCTGGACCGACTGGCTGAAATCTCTGAAAGCGGTCAAAAACCACTAATGTCCGGAAAGATCTGGTTACGCGTCATCCGGGCTGTTTGACATCAACAGCCTGCATCAGTCAAGAACCGTGTTTTTCCTGATAAACTGAATTTGCTCAAATTTGGGCGAGCTCAGTCTGTCATCCGCAATGATTCCGCGGAATTCATCCACCGAAGCGTAGCCCTTCTCTTTCATCCATCCCCTGAGATCCTCCAGTATCCACGGAATATAATCAAAACCCCGCTTGTAGAGCGTTGTGCAGATCTGGGTGACCGTTGCACCGGCCAGAAGCTGCTTGATCACCTGTTCATAGCTGTGGATGCCGGTTGATGCGGCAAAATCGCACGTCAGCTGCGGGGAAAGAATGCCTATCCACCTGAGTGACTGAAGCATTTCCTCCGGAGCACTCATGTAATTGTCAGAGCCTAAAGCAATTTTTTCAATGTCGATATCCGGCTGATAAAACCGGTTGAAAAGAACCAAGCCGTCAGCGCCTGCATCCGTCAGTTTTCGTGCGGCGCGGATGATATTGGTGTAATACGGACCCATTTTCACCGCTACCGGTATGCTGGTCTGTTTTTTGACTGCTCTGACAATATCCGACTGTATCTGCTCAATTGTGCGGTCATCCATCTCATCTTCGTAAGGCAGGTGCGTCGCGATATTGAGCTCCAGGGCATCTGCTCCGGCATCCTCAATCTGTTTGGCGAATGCGGTCCAGCTGCCGGCACTATGGCAGTTGATGCTTGCGATCACCGGCATTGAAACCTCCTTTTTCGCAGTCTCTATCCGCTTTAGATAGGGCCTGATCATCTGGTCGCCTGTGATCTCCTTTACCAGTTCAGCGGCTTCCGGATACCAGAAATACATGTCATCCTTATCCAGCATCATGTCCATTTCATTCTGGATCTGCTCCTCGAACAGGGACTGGAAGACCACGGCGCCAATTCCGTGTTCATCACATGCACGAAGATTTTCCATATTGCTGCTGAGTGGCGATGCGCTCATGACCAGCGGATTTCGCAACTCGAGTCCAAGATAACGTGTCGACAGTTTCATAACGGCACCTCCGGTTAGGGTTTACTCCGCAGAATTGAAATCATCTATGGCTGACATGGCTTTTTCCGGTTTTCTGATAAGCCTTCGGAGCCGCACCCAGGCTTTTTGCAGGTTCTCCCTGGCCTTATCAGATATCGGTTCGTTTATTTCCCACTCGTGACCGCGGATATGCAGCAAATAGGCGGGAGGATGCTGCCCGTAAATCTCCCGGCACAGCGCGAGGATATAACCGGGAGCCACCGAGTGCATGGTGAAAGTTGCCCGCGGATCGGCCTGAACCGGCTCCAGCCGGTAGTCGGCAATATCCTGACGCATACTGGCATCCACAAATATCACCAGATCACGGTCGTGGATCATGGTCACATCCTCAACCTGCAGCTGATAGTTTGAATCCAGCGCCAGACCTTTGATCCCCTCGCGTTTAGCCCAATCCCCGGCCAGCCCGATTATTTCATTGCCCAGGCCGTCATCCTGCCGCCCGGGATTCCCGTATCCGTAAATCAATATGTTGCCGGATTCAGCCATGATGTATAATTAATCCCGCCTCCGTCAGCCGGGTGTGTCAATATAGCGGGCTTTCTGATCAATCAGCCGGTCTGTTGCATCATAAAGCTCAAGCTCAAGCGGCATCTGGCCCAGCGCATGAGTGGCACAGCTCAGACACGGATCATAGGCGCGGATCGCCACCTCCACCGCATTCATCATCGGTTCCGTAATCTCCTTCTGACCGTTCATCTGCTCCCTCGCCACCTGTCCGACCGCCCGGTTCATAGGCTCGTTGTTGTTGGTGGTCGAGACAATCAGATTGGCCATGGTGATCTGGTCGAACTCATTGATGCGGTAGTGATGAAAAAGCGTGCCGCGCGGCGCTTCCAGCAAGCCGATGCCCTCAAATATCTTATCACCCTTAACTTCGATGTCGCTTCCCGTGATATCCGGATCATTGAGCAGCTCCTTCATCATTTCGGCTGCAAACAGTGTTTCAATGAGCCGTGCCCAGTGCGTGTGCATGCACATGTTGTTCGGCTTGCCGTCGGTGTACGCCTTGTAGGTTTCAAAGGCTTTCTGCGCTTTGGGCGTCGGAATGTAATCACAGGTATTGAGCCGGGCTAGCGGTCCCACCCGGTACCATCCTTCCTCTTTGCCGACATTCGTAAGATACGGAAACTTCATGTAGCTCCAGGAGCGCACCTCTTCGCCGATATAATCCAGATAATTCTGATAATCAATGTCATTCAGGATTTTCTTGCCCTCATGATCCACCGCTCGCAGACGGCCGTGGTACAGATCAAGCGCCCCGTCATTGCCGACCAGGCTCAGATGGTTGGAGGGAAATTTGGAGAAGTTGTCCACCATCTCCTTGTGCTTCTTGTGATAATCAAGGAACAGTGCGATGGCACCTTCCGCCCATTCGATCATTTTGTCAATATTCATCGGGTCTTCGCCATTCAGAAACCGGTCCCTGTCTTCCGGAATCAGGCTCTTGTTCACACCTCCGGGCACCGCCCCGGTTCCGTGGATTTTTTTACCTGCCGTGGCCTGAATGATTTCCTGACCAAACTTGCGCATCATCACCCCCTGAACTGCCAGGTCTTTGTATTCGGATGACTTTGCAACGCCAATCACGTTCCGGATTGCCGGATCCGCATCTATGCCAAGAAGAATATCCGGGGAGACGAGGTGGAAAAAATGGAGGGAATGAGACTGGAAGAGCTGTCCGTAGTGCATCAGGCGGCGCACCTTGTCGGCCGTCGGGGTAAGTCCGTCACCCGTACCTGCACCAACGATGACGTCCATGGCTTTCGCTGCGGCGAGATGATGGCTCACCGGACAAATGCCGCACAGGCGCTGCACCAGCACAGGCGCCTCCCAATAGGGCCGACCCTGAACAAAGCGCTCGAAGCCGCGGAATTCTACAATGTGCAGGCGGCTTTGTGTAACCTGCCCTTTGTCGTTCAGATGGATGGTCACCTTGCCGTGTCCTTCAACACGGGTAACTGGAGAAATTGTGATTTTCTGTCCCATAAAGACACCTTCGGTTGCAAATACTTTTTATCAGATTATTAACTGCAATATTGTCAGTCAAATTTGAATACTTCGTATGGAAGATCTATCTCTCGATTTTCAAGCAAGGCTGTCAGGGCATTCCAGATGAGATCGGCATCTGGCGGACACCCGGGCAGGAAATAGTCCATTTTGACCACTTCGTGACAAGGGTAAACACGATCCAGCAGCACCGGAAGCTCCTTGTCATTCGGTATGATTCTCTCCGGATTGGAATCCTTGACCGACGGGCCGCTGATGTATGCTTCTTCCAGGCACTCCTGTACCGGAATACCGTTGCGCATCGCCGGCAAACCGCCCATAATAGCACACTCTCCGACAGAAATCAGAATCCGGCAATGTTTCCGGAAATCCTTGAGCACATGCACATTTTCATCCAGACAGCATCCCCCTTCGATCAGCCCGATATCACATTTTCCGGTAAAACTTTTGATATCAGTTATCGGGGATTTGTTGAAATCCACCAGCTCGATCAGATCCAGAATGCGCTCGTCAATGTCCAGCAGGGACATGTGACACCCAAAACATCCGGCCAGCGAAGCTGTGGCAACGACGGGCTTTTTCATAATTTTCACCTCCGTTTATTTCTCAATATCACTTCCTATCGGCTGATGGTCATAGCGGCGCTGGCCTATCGGTGTTTTGAACCCGACACCGCGCTTCATAATGGCGCCGACCGGACAAACCTCTACGGATTTATCGGCCAGTTCATCGGTCAGATTTTCCGCGAGATCCGGATCCACATAGATTTTTGTGTCAAAGCCACGCCCCAGAAATGCAAAAATACTTTGTCCGTTTTTATCCTTTATAGCCCGGATACATCGCTTGCAAAGAATGCACCGGTTGTGGTCCTTGATAATTTTGGGATGGGTGGAGTCGATGTCCCGTTTCGGGAAAAAGTACGGATAGCGGGGTACGGTCATCTTGTAGCGGTAGCCCAGAGCCTGCAGCTCACAATCACCGCTTTTCTCGCAGGATGGGCACAGATGATTTCCTTCTACAAACATCATTTCCACTATCGATTTTCGCAGGTCGTTCAGTTCGGGTGTGTCGCTTTCCACCTGCATGCCCTGGGTTACTTTTGTAGTGCACGCCGTCATAAGCTTGCCGTTCACCTTGACGGTGCACACGCGGCAGGCGCCTTTGGGCGGCACCCCCTCAAGGTTGCAAAGTGTGGGGATATACTTGTCATTCTCCCTGGCAGCGTCAACAATCGTGGCGCCTTCCCAGGCCATGCACTTCTCACCGTCGAGGTTAAATCTGTTAAGGCTGCTCATATGTAATCTCTTATGTTAATGCAATGTTACGGTTCACACTTCCCGGCGGTTGGATTCCTTCCGCCGCCGGTCGCAGGATGAATATTCAGCCCCCGTTGACCGGCAGTCTTCCGGCTGCAGCCATGGCATCCCGGGTAGCTCTGTTCAGATCAAAACCGGTATCATAATCATCCTTGCCTCTGATCTTCTGGTCGTACAGATCAGGGAAGTTCCGGATACTTGTCACAATCGGATTAGCCGCAGTCTGGCCAAGTCCGCACCTGCTTGATTTGAGCACTTTCGCCCATTCAAGCATATCGCTGACATCGCTTTTCACTCCGCGTGCATTGAGAATTTTCTGCAATTTGTCGCGCAGGATAACCGGCATCACCCGGCAGGTAGAGCAGGAGCCGCATGATTCCTCAATAAAGAACGAAGTGAAGTTGAGCACGACATCCTGAAGCAGATCTCTGGAATAATTGAACATGATCAGCGATCCGCCGGTTGACAGGTCAGCAAAGCAAAGGGTCCGGTCAAAATCTTCCGGACCGACGAGCGAACCGGACGGCCCGCCAACCTGCACTGCCTTCACATCCACAGCACCGGACATCTCGCAAAGATCACGCACCGTAAATCCCCACTCAACTTCATAAACTCCGGGATACCGGCAGTCTCCGGATATGCTCAGCACTTTTGTGCCTGTGGAATCTTTTGTGCCGAAAGACCGGTACCAGTCCGCACCGTTGAGCAGCACCTTCACCGCGGAGCAGAAGGTCTCAACATTATTCACTACCGTTGGCTTGCCCAGATACCCGCGCTCTACCGGAAACGGAGGCTTGTCACGCGGTTCTCCGCGCTTGCCTTCCGCCGATTCGATCAATGCCGATTCTTCACCGCACACATAGGAACCTGCGCCGTACTGAATACGCACATCAAATTCGAATCCCTTGATTCCTGCGATGTCTTTGCCCATGAGATTGCGTTCGTGGGCACCCTTAATCAGGTTCTCGAGATACGTTTTCAGGTATTTGTATTCATGCCGGACATACAATATGCCTTTTTTTGCTCCTGTTGCATATGCGGCGATAACCATGCCTTCGAGCAGCAGTTTGGGGCGCTCTGTCAGAATCACCCGGTCCTTGAACGTGCCCGGCTCACCCTCATCCGCATTGCATATGATGTACTTTTCATCGGATTCTGTCTGCCTGGCGAGCTCCCATTTCATACCTGTCGGAAAGCCGGCACCGCCACGTCCACGGATATTCGATTTCTTGATTTCAGCAATAACCTTGTCTGGTGACATTTCCGGAAGTATTTTCCAGATCACATCACCGGGACGATATTGCGGATCCAGTACCGGTCCGATTTTCCTGATGTTGTTGTTTACAACGGCGCGAATGTCCTCGTTGCTGTTTTCGCCGTCCCCGTAGCCTTCCACGACCAGTTCCTCCATACTTTTACCGGCCCTGATATCACGGATCAGCTCCTTGACCCGGAAGGGGGTGAGGTTGGGAAAGATCTTGCCGTTGATGATGGCAGCGGGTTCCTGATCACTCATGCCGATACACGACGTATCAAAAAGTCCGATCAGCCCGTCCGGGGTCACTTCATTGAACGGTATGCCGGCTTCTTGCTCAAAGGTCCGCGCAACGGCATCACGTCCCATCATGTAGGCATTCACGCTCGTATTCAAAAAGATGGAGAATTCGCCAGTATGTCTTTTTGAAAAAAAGTGGTAAAACGAACGCGTCTGCTCAACATCCGCTATCGATATATCAAGTCCGCGGGAAATCTGCTTGATTGCGGAATCACTGATGCAGCTGAACTCGCTTTGCACATCAATGAGAATATCCATCAGGCGGGTGGGATCGTGGTGATACTTCTCGAGTGTGGATGCAATACTTTCTTCCATCGTAATCACCGTTTAAATAGTTGAAAAAAGCGCTTTCTGCTTCAATACTATTACTACCATAATAATATAAAAAAGCATTTATATCCATTATAAATTACTATTCTTCATACATCATAAATATTTGGTGATATCTTTTGATTAACACTGCTTAACAGCTGACTTTTTCCTGTGTGGTATTTATAATGTCAATAAAAGACACCGCAATTCATTTATATTATCATACACCCGGTCTCCATCATCACTGTTAATAAAAGGCGGCAGCCATGGATATACAGGCAAGGAAAATATCTGTAAAAGGTTTGGTTCAGGGAGTCGGATTCCGGCCTTTTATTTACCGCATAGCCCGCCGGCACGGCCTGGCAGGATGGGTGCACAACTCTTCCGACGGGGTGCATATTTTTGCCGAAGGTGACGGGGAGCAGCTTGCGCTTTTTATAAAAGACATCCGGGACAAGGCACCGGCATCATCAGATATACACTCCTTTGAAATTCATCAGTCCGAACCGGAAAACCACGCAGGTTTCCGGATCAGAAAAAGCCGGAAAGTATCCCACTCCATTACCAGAGTCAGCCCCGATATCGCAGTCTGCCGGGATTGCCTTTCAGACATGAATACCCAGGATCACCGGATCGGCTATCCCTTCACCAATTGCACGCACTGCGGACCGCGTTTCACCATTATCCGGGAACTGCCCTATGACCGGCCCAATACCACAATGGCTCCTTTTGAAATGTGTGAAGTATGCCGGGGTGAGTATGATTTTCCGGATGACCGGCGGTTCCATGCCCAGCCCGTCGCCTGCAATCACTGCGGGCCGGTGTATACCTTGTACGTGCATCACAATTCATTGCCTCTCTGCGATTCATTACCTCACCGCGATTCATTTTCTCACCAGGCTCACTCCGGGACAAATGCTCCATCTGATTCGGGTAAAGCCGGCTCCCGATATGACAACCCGGAACCGCACCGTCCGGAGCCCGTCACCGGTACCGGCAATATCCTGGATGAATGTGTCAGGCTGATCCGCAGCAACGCCGTGGTGGCCGTAAAGGGTCTGGGCGGATTCCATTTGATGTGTGATGCGACAAGCGATTCCGCCGTCAGGAAATTGCGCAATGCCAAGCAGCGCAACGGCAAGCCATTTGCGGTTATGGTACCCGACATCGCCTCGGCACGCCGTTTTGCCGATGTATCCGCAGAAGAAGCCACTCTGCTGACATCCTGGAGACGTCCTATCGTACTGCTTAAGCAGGTCCGGCCAGTCAACGGAAATCCCCTCGCAGAGGATATCAGCCCCGGCTTTGACACGGCAGGACTGATGCTCCCTTACATGCCCTTTCATCACCAACTATTCGACAGGCTGCTTCCCGAAGGACCCTGCGCCATCGTTATGACCAGCGGCAATCTCTCCGATGAACCGATAGTGACGGACAACGAATCCGCCCTGGATACTTTTTCCGGGATGGCTGATGCCACTCTGACCTACAACCGGGATATCCATAACCGTACTGACGACTCGGTTGCCTTCGTATCGGGGGGCAAACCCAGACTGATCCGGCGTTCCCGCGGTTATGTACCCGAGCCGGTTCACCTGCCGTTTCCGGCAGACGGAATCTTCGCAGCCGGAGCCGAACTGAATCACTGCTTTGCTATAGGAAAAGGTAATGAAATCCTGCTCAGCCAGCATATCGGCGACCTCAAGGATCCGGCTACATACGAATTTTTTGATGAATCGGCGCAGCGATTGTGCCGGTTGTTCCGGGTAGAGCCCGGGCGGGCGGCCTGCGACCTCCATCCCGACTACCTCTCCACCCGGTACGCCCATGATCTTCGTCTGCCTGTGGAGCAGGTCCAGCATCATCATGCACATATCGCCGCGGCAATGGCTGAATTCCACCTTGAAAAATCTGTTATTGGAATTTGCTGGGACGGAACCGGACTGGGAACCGACGGCACCATATGGGGCGGAGAATTTCTCCATGCCGATTTCTACTCATTCGGACGTTATGGCCACTTCGGTCACATTCCGCTGCCCGGCGGCGACAAGGCCGCAGAAGACATCTGGCGGACCGGGGCTTCACTGCTGTACCGGGTCTATGGTGATGATATCTGGAAACTCCGGCTACCCTTTGCGGATGAGGTCCGGCACAGACCGGAATGGCCGCTCATGTATCAGGCCATTGACCGCAAGCTGAATGCACCGCTGTCATCATCCGTGGGGCGCTTGTTCGACGCAGCTGCCGCCATCACGGGGCTCTGCAGCCGCAACTCCTTTCATGCCGAAGCGCCGATGAGGCTTGAATCCGCCATCGATCACACGGTCAGCGATTCCTATCGTTACTCCATCCAGCCGGCCGGAGAAGAATCCGGACCGGCCGTCGTCAACACGGCTCCGCTGATCCGCGATATGGTTGCTGACCTGCAGCAGGAAACACCGCTGCCTGTCATATCGGCCAGATTCCACAACACGCTGGCAGCCATTGCTGTTGATATGGTAGCCAGAATGCAGGATCATTATGGCACCAGTACAGTCGTACTTTCCGGCGGGGTTTTTCAAAACCGTTACCTGCTGGAAAAAACCGAGTCCGAACTGCAAAAATCTGTTGACGTTTACTCCCCTTTGAAAATACCTTGCAATGATGCCGGTATTGCGCTGGGGCAGCTTGCTGTTGCCGCACGCCGGAATATCTGAGCCTTCGTGGCCGGACGCAGCGCAGCCGGACCGGTCCCTGCAGCATCATCTGCCTCAGAAACAGGTCAAAAAAAAATATTACATTACAATCACGAACAGCAGTAACATTCACGGCAAAAAAACACTATCATGTGCCTCAGCATTCCAGGAAAAATCATAGAAATCAATGACGATATTGCCACGGTATCCATTGGCGGAAGCAAAGTGAAAGCGGGACTGCAGCTTGTTGAAGATGCCGGCATCGGAGACTATGTCCTTGTCCACAGCGGCTTTGCCCTGCAGCGAATCAGTGAGGAAGAAGCGGAACGCACCCTCGAGCTCATCCGCGAAATGGAAGGGCCCGGAGATCCCGGAAACGGGCCGTCCGGCGGACTTCATCAGCAGCATTAGCAGAACTCCCGGGTACCGGCAAGTGCTTTATCTGAACAGCCGGCCGGACAATCTCAACTAACCTGAAACAGCCCCGTGAAATACATCAAGGAATACCGCGACAAAGATCTGGTGCACATTCTGGTGGAACGGATCAACGCCTATGACGGCCCGCCTGTGCGGTTCATGGAGGTGTGCGGCGGTCACACCATGGCCATCCAGAAATTCGGGATTCCGTCACTTTTGCCTGATAATGTTTCGCTGGTGTCGGGACCGGGTTGTCCCGTCTGCGTAACATCGCTTCAGTTCGTCGATCACGCCATAGCACTGGGGCGGCGCAGCGATGTCATCATCACCACTTACGGCGACCTGATCCGCGTCCCCGGCAGCTCATCTTCCCTCGAGCAGGAAAAATCGCGCGGTTCGGACATCCGTATGGTTTACTCGACTCTGGAGGCGCTGGCCATCGCCAGAGACAACCCATCCAAAAACGTGGTTTTTTTGGGGATTGGATTCGAAACGACTTCGCCGGCAAGTGCCGTGGCACTGACTCAGGCCCGCCGGGAAAACCTGTCCAATTTCTATTTGCTCAGCGCGCACAAAGTGATGCCGCCGGCCATGGCTGCCATCGTGGATGAAAATGTGAAGATCAGCGGCTATCTGGCGCCGGGCCATGTAAGCACAATTACAGGATCCGAAATTTACCGGGACATTGCAGAAAAGTACAGTTTGCCGGTTGTTGTTTCCGGGTTCGAACCGGCTGATATCCTGCAGTCGATTCACATGCTGCTTGAACAGCGGAAAAAGAAACGGGCCGGGGTCGAAATTCAGTACATGCGTGTGGTAAAACCCGAGGGCAACCGGAAAGCGCAGGCACTTTTGGATGAGGTTTTTGAATACCGCGATGACTGGTGGCGCGGGCTGGGTGTTCTGCCGCTCAGCGGTCTGGGAATCAGAGAGGAATTTGCAAGTTGGGATGCCGGACGCCGGTTTGAGGTCGAGGTGGATGCTGCTGAAGAGCCGGAAGGATGCATCTGCGGGGACGTGCTGAAAGGGGTGAGGCATCCGTCGGATTGCATTTTGTATGATTCGGTTTGTGATCCGGCCAATCCGGTCGGGACCTGCATGGTTTCGGAAGAGGGGGCGTGCCACGCGTTCTACAAATACGGATCACAGTAACGGAATGGCAGTAATGGAACAGAACCGAAATATCAGGCTTGGCCACGGCAGCGGAGGAAAACTGACGCATGATCTGGTCAACGATCTTTTTCTGAAGCATTTTGACAACGAAATATTGTGGCGTCAGGGGGATTCCGGGATATTCCCGCAGCCGGGCAGAAGGGAAGAATTTCAGGGCGGCAAGAAACAATCTCAGAGTGACGTAAACGGGTTTCAGGGGGGAAGCATAGCCTTCAGCACCGATGCCTATGTTGTAGATCCGATTTTTTTTCCCGGAGGCAATATCGGTTCTCTGGCCGTGAGCGGAACGGTCAACGACATTTCGGTAACCGGTGCCCGGCCGCTGTACTTGTCTGCGGCTTTCATTCTTGAGGAGGGGCTTCCGCTGGACCAGCTGGAGGCGATTGTGCGTGAGATGGGCACGGTTGCGCGGGATGCGGGGGTACAGATCATCGCCGGCGATACCAAGGTTGTGAACAAGGGAAAATGCGACAAGGTGTTCATCACCACTGCCGGGGTGGGTTTTCTTGAGCATCGGTTTTCCCATATTCCGGAGGGAAACCGCATCCGGACCGGCGACAAGATTATTGTCAACGGATACGTGGGCGATCACGGCATCGCCATTCTCGGCGAGCGCGAATCATTGTCATTCTCTTCTCCTGTTCTGTCGGATGCTGCCTGCCTGAATGGTCTGATTGAAGATGTTCTGTCCGGCCACGACGTGCATTTCATGCGTGATGCTACCCGGGGAGGTCTGGCAACGGTTCTGGCAGAACTGGCCCGGATGGCCAAAAGCAAAAGCTCACGGCCGGCATTCGGAGTCCATGTTGATGAAAGCACCATTCCGGTCCATGAAGAGGTTCGCGGTATCTGCGAAGTTTTCGGCTATGATCCCCTGTATATGGCAAACGAGGGAAAGGTAGTCATGGTTGTTCCGCCCGACCAGGCAGACGGCGTGCTTTCCGTAATGCAGGATCACCCGCTCGGTAATAACAGCGCCATTATTGGAACTGTTACTGACCGGCAACCAGGGAAAGTCGTGCTCAGCACAGAGATAGGCGGAAGAAGGTTTCTGGATATGCTGGCCGGCGAACAGTTGCCTCGGATATGCTGATCAATACATCATTACTGTCACACCCCTGCCGGACAATGACCTGCCGCTCATCCGGATTGCACTAATACACCTCAAGGAACATCCTTCCGGATGGTCTTACCCGCTTTTTCAAATCATCCCGGTCCCATTCCGCAGGTGATTTGTCCCTTATGTCATCGGAAATCCGCAGATAGCCCTCGTAGCCTTCCTGAGCCAGCAGCTGGTACAGCCCCAGCTCCATGCCCTTCAGTCCGCAAACATATATCAGCGTATTATCCTGCTCAAGAAGCGGCCGCAGCACCTCCCGCGAATCGATAAGCTGATACTGGACATAGGGTTTGGTGCCGTCGGGACGCGTTCCTTCGCGGGAAATAGAGGTCAGGTAATGAAAATTGTCGTTGCGGACCGATAGCCCCTGGAAAAAATCGTAATACAGCAGGTCGGTGCGATAAGGCGCGCCAAAAATCAGTGCAGCCTGTTTATCAAAACCGTTTTCGAACAAATCGGTGATCATGCCGCGATAGGGGGCAATACCGGTTCCGGTGGCAAAAAACACATAATTGAAATCATGGCTGTTTTCGGGCAGGACAAATCTTTTTCCGCTGGGACCGGTCATCTTTACCTTGTCACCCGGTTTGAGACTGCTGAGATAATTCGAACAAATGCCGAGAAACAGATTATTGGTATCCAGATCTTCCTCAATGACGCGCTTTACGGTAGTGGAAATCAGCTTTCCTTCGCCGTCTTCACCCCTCGAAGGTGACGAGACAGAGTATAATCTGACTTTTGCCGGTTTGCCGTCATGCTCGGTATAGCCTTCCGGAATGATGCCGATACTTTGCCCCGTCCGGATATTCCCTTCCAGCTCTGTCCCGCTGACATCAAATGTGATATGTCTGATGATATTCGGACTGACCTCAAGCGTTGCCAGCTTGTTTTCAACCACACTGACCTCAACGGGATTGTTGGGTTTGTAAAGATTCACCGATACATCCGGGAAGGATACTTCAGAGTGATTATGTGTCTTGCTGTTCATACTGCATCTTCAGGTTTACAAAAAACAGGGAAAGAAATACCGGGCAAGGATAATGGGTTTCCCGCATCACCCTTTCTCTCATCAGCTTGCCCGGACACTTCTGTGTTGTTTATCCATCAACGATGTCCCCAGTTGCAACGTTCTTTTTCCGGCAACATTCAGTACAGCCCCCGCTTCTATTTTAATTACAAAAACAATATTGGAAAATAAGGAATTCTGAAGGTCAGTCCCACACTGCCGCAAACATTAGATTTAATTTACTTTTTTGTTATTGCGCGTAAATATCTGTTAATTAAGGCCTGTGCGAACAAAGTGCTTACTTAAATTGCACTTGCAGATTTTTACATAAAACTCAAGGGTCCTGGTCATGGTAAAACAAATACGGTTATTGATACTTCCTGTCTCTCTTTTCTTTCTTTTAACACACTTCAATTCCTTTCTGTATGCACAGGAAGGCGGAACATTGACACAAGATGCAAACTGGACAATTTCCGACAGTCCGGTTACCGTATCTGACAGTCTGATTATCGGTGAAGATGCCACTCTCACTATTGATCCCGGCGTGGAAGTTCGTTTTGAGCCGCAGACAGCACTGATCGTTGCCGGATCACTTGTCGCCGGGGGCAGTGACAGCGAACCGGTACTTTTCACTTCGGCTGCTTCCGGTCCGGAACCAGGTGACTGGGCGGGAATCACTTTCGAAAGGCTGAATGATGCCGGATCCGTACTGGAATATGCCGTGGTGGAATATGCCGGCTATGGCTCCACCAACAGCAGCATCTATTATCGCACATCAGCCTTCGGAGTACCCGTAAGCCATACAACCATTCAGTCCGGCGATGGTAACGGTATTGACACCCGGTCTTCGAGTCCGGTTCTGACCAACCTTACCGTTACCGATAATGCCGGATACGGTGTCTTTTCAGACCTTTTCTCAAACTTTGAGCTGTCAAACTCCACAATATCCGGCAACTCAGCTGGCGGTGTCCATGTGCCCATCAACACCTCCCCCGTCATCACAGATAACGTTATTGAAAATAATGACTACGGAATCTACAACAGTGACGATGCCTCTACAACCATACATGACAATCAGATACTGGACAACCGCATAGGTATTTATTTTACGGAACTGGGTTCGGACCGTCCGGACGTTCGCAACAACCATATTGCAGGAAACACGGAGTTCGGAATCAGAAATGCCACCTCTGCAGGCAGGCAGCTTGATGCCACAAGAAATTTCTGGGGGGATGATACCGGGCCGTTCGATCCCGTTGCCAACCCTAGCGGAGAAGGCGATCGGGTCAGCAGTTTTGTGGATTATGATCCATGGCTGATTGAAGCAGATGACCTTGATGTCACCGAAATAACCAATGACATCGAATCGGATCAGATCTGGAGTGAAGGCGTCTACTGGATTCGGAGTTCTGTAAATGTGACTTCCGGTAATACGCTCACGATTGAACCGGGTGTAATAGTTAAGCTTGGAAACGGCGTCAGGCTTCAGGTATTTGGACAGCTCATAGCACAGGGATCCGAGTCGGATCGCATCGTATTCACATCAGAGAATGATGACAGTTACGGAGGAGACACCAATAATGATCCCGGGAGCATTCCATCCTCCGGTGACTGGAGCCAGATATATCTCCGGAACCCCGGTTCCGTGATCGAGCACAGTCTGATCCGTTTTGGCGGCGGGAATAATGCGGCTATTTATGCCCGTGACGGCTCCTATACGCTGAATCATCTTGAGATTCTCAACAGTGGAAACGACGGTATCAGGTTCTTTTCCGGTGAAGCAACAGTCAGCATGTCCGGGATCACAGCAAACAATAACCGCGGTTCCGGCATCAGTGCCGTCTCCGATTATGTGCTAGAAATAACCGACTCGGAATTCAAATTCAATGATGACTACGGAATCGACGCATCCGGTCAGAATGCGCGCATTCAATTGCTGCAAAACTCCGTAGTCGCTGAAAATGGAAGCGGAGGGGTCACCAACACCACAGCTGACGGCGAGCAGACATTTGCAGAAAATGAAATCCGTGAAAATGACCGGTACGGCCTCTGGGTTGAGAACAGCAGCGAAACCATTGTATTTGACGGCAATATAATCGAAGACAATCAGCGCGATGGTATCGTAAGCACGGCTGCATCCTTTACGGCAAATGAAATCCGTGGCAACCGCTATCCTATAGGTGTGGTCAGTTACCTTGGAAATACGTATACCGATGACCTTGGAAACGATACAAATATCATTGAAGACAACAGATATGACAATGCCATTTCCGTGTACTCCGGAATTCGCGGCACGATGGGAACGGTGTTTCCGGAATCCATGCCCGAGCCGGTTTATGTAGCCGTGGAAAATATCAGTATTGGCAACGGACTTGAAATTGAACCGGGCGTCTTTTTCAAAGTACAGGGATCCAATTGGATACGGGTTTCATCCGAACTTAATGCCGTCGGGACAAGTGACGATCCTGTTGTGTTCACCTCGTGGCGTGACGATGAACGGGGTGGTGCAACCCGGGCTTCGGATGATAACGAACCGGTTGGTCCGGGCGACTGGGATGAGCTCGACTTTCGCAGCGGTTCGGAAAACTCCAGACTGGAACATGTAATTGTCAGCTATGGCCGTACCAATCTGATATTCCGTGAAAACATGGAGTATACAGTCAGAAATATTCATGTTCATGACGGATCCAACCGCGGGATACAGCTCCAGACCAGAGGACAGGTCACCTTCAATACAATAACCG
This sequence comes from Natronogracilivirga saccharolytica, assembly GCF_017921895.1. Classification (NCBI taxonomy): domain Bacteria; kingdom Pseudomonadati; phylum Balneolota; class Balneolia; order Balneolales; family Cyclonatronaceae; genus Natronogracilivirga; species Natronogracilivirga saccharolytica. Next base: position 316,534 of record NZ_JAFIDN010000002.1, on the reverse strand, counting down.
TCGAAAATAATGACAGTGAGGGCATTTATATTTTCGGCGATAATGAAGCGATTGTCCGGAACAGTTATATCCGAAACAACGGAGACAACGGTCTTGCCGCAACCTCAGGCAGCAGCTTCCGGGAAGTATCCAACACTACGATTGAGGATAATGACGGTCACGGTGTATGGGTTGACAACTCCACAATACCGCAGTCCTTCTCCGGCAACATTATCCGGAACAATTCGGACTCGGGTATCTGGAACAACAACTCGGTTGCCGCTGCCACGGAGCTGCAGTTTATTGGTAACATTGTGACCGGAAACAGCCGGGAGGGCATCGTCTCTTCCCGCGCGCGGTTTGTTGACAATTCCATCCGGGAAAACAGGTATCCGATAGGGGTTATGGGCAGATCCGGAAACATCTACACCGATAACCAGGGTAATGACAACAATGTTATTGAAGATAACGTCTTCAACAGAGCCCTTGCTGTCTATTCCGGTATCCGAAGCCGGCTTACTGCTGACTTTCCCGGGAGTATACCTGAACCCGTCTATGTCGCTGTTCAGAATATCTCCATCAGCAATGATCTGGAAATTGATCCCGGTGTTATTATAAAAGTGGAAGACTCAAACTGGATACGTGTTTCGGCAGTGCTGGAAGCCGTTGGAAATGAGACAGACCCGATTGTATTCACCTCCTGGCGTGATACCACCAGGGGTGGCTGGACACATCATCCCGATGATACAGATGTTGCTGAGCCGGGCGACTGGGATCAGCTTGATTTCAGAAGCGGGGCTGCCTCATCCCGGCTCGAACATGCAGTAGTCGCTTATGGTAACAACAACGTTATTTTCAGAGAAAATATGGAGCATGCCGTACGGCATCTTCACAGCCACCACTCTTCCGGCAGGGGCGTTCAGGTACAAACCAGCGGACGAGTGTCTTTAGAATACGCTACCATAGAAAATAACAGTGACGAGGGTATCTACATATTCGGAAACAATGAGGCCTCCGTCAGAAACAGTATCATCAGAAACAATGGCGACGAAGGACTCAGAAGCACCTCCGGCAGTTCCTTCCGGGTTGTCAGTGAAACGGTTATAGAAGGAAATGACGGAGACGGTATTTTGATTGATCAGGCCAATATCCCTCAGACCCTTTCCGGAAATACCATCCAGACAAACAGCGGACATGGAATGAGAATCAACAGCCTGAACAATGACGTTGATACGCTTCTGGTTATCAGCGGCAACCAGGTTCTTGACAATGACCATGTCGGAATTTATTCCTCCAGGGCGCTTATTTCGGACAATACTATTTCCGGGAACCGGTTCGGCCTCGGTGTGCAGGAGCAGCTTTCACTGGAAGACAGCGGCAATCCGTACGGAAACGTCTATTCAGGTAACAGCATTCAGGACAATACCTATCCGGCCAGTGCCATCAAACTGGGCAGCAGCATATATGGAAGGATAGGCTACACCGCCCCTCAGGATATCGACAGAGAAGCGGGCGAACGTCCTGTTTTCGTTGCAAAAAATCATCATGTCTCTGTCAGCAGCAACAGGGAAATTGATATTGCGCCCGGTACCATTTTCAAGCTTGACGGACGCAGAATGCAGATTGACGGAAAAATAACAGCTGCCGGTAAGGCCGAGGACAAAATTGTCTTTACCTCCTGGAAAGACGACACCTATGGAGGCGACACCAATGCGGACAGCACGGCAACAGTGCCGGAGCCCGGAGACTGGAGCAACCTCCGCATATACAGCAGTGATGACGATTCCTACATGAGTCATGTCATTGTCAGATATGCAAGCTGGAACCTGGATATCCGGAACAATGAAATGGTTATCGATTCGCTATTCAGCTCCCATGCCAGCAACAACGGTCTTTACATTCGGGATGCCTCTCCGACCATCAACTATTCTGAAATCCACTCCAATCCCACCGGTATTTTTGTAACCGGCAGCTCAGAACCTGTCATCAGGCTCAGCAATATCAGGGATAATGAAGATTACGGACTTGAAAACTCATCCGGCAATACCACTACTGCCGTCGATAATTACTGGGGACACGAAAGCGGACCTTTTGTAGATGATTCCGAGAAACCCAATCTGGGTGGAGAAGGCAATGAAATCAGAATGGGCAGTGCCGGGAATGTAGATTATGACCCCTGGCTTACTGACCGCACCGGCATCCTTCTTGGTGATGTCAGCGAATCAGGGATGATATCTGCCTTTGATGCTTCCCTTGTGCTGCAATACCTCGTTGATGCCATTGAACTTAGCACATCCCAGCTTCAGGCGGCTGATGTGATGGGCACCGGAACCGTTACTGCCATGGATGCATCCTATATACTTCAGTTTGTTGTCGGTAAAATCAGCGGCTTCCCCGGAATGGGCCGGAGGCTTCCGGAGCCGGATATCCGGGATGACTTGTTCCTTGTGACTGAAGCCACTGACCGGTATCTGGATGTCACCATAGGACTGGAAACCGAAAGGGATGCATTTGCCACGGATCTGGTGCTGGAATATGACAGTGATGCCATATCAGAGGTGGAACATCTGAAAACTTCATTCAGTGACCATTTTACGCTGTTTACCAACGACAAGGACGGGAAATTCATGCTTGCTGCAGCCGCATCCGAACCGTTTAATCAGCCGGGTGATATAATCCACCTGCGCCTGCACCTCGATCAGGAAACAGACCTGCGTGGACGCAATCTCTTCTCGCTTGATACCTACCGGTTTAACCGTCATGACCTGACACATATTTTCAGTGATATGGTCACATCTGCTTCGGAACAGCTTACCGATATCCCGGATGAATTTAAATTGCAGCAGAATTATCCGAATCCATTCAACCCGACCACTACTATTCCGTTTCAGCTTCCCGTGGATGGCAATGTCACACTGACGGTGTACAACATTCTTGGTCAGCAGGTTCAGGTTCTGGTGCGGGAAGAGATGCAGGCCGGATATCATGAGGCTGTGCTGGACGCCTCCCGACTGGCAAGCGGAACATACATTTACCGCATTGAAATTCAGAGTGACGACCATCAGTCATTCATTGACAACGGTAAAATGATTCTGGTCAAGTAATTTGAAACAGCCACATCAGAGGAGATTATATGACACTCAGGGTGATGAATTACAATCCTGATCTTTGCCCCGATCGTAACACAAGGCCCGTGATTTATTTAATTCGGTCTCTATTCCCCTTCAGGCTGGCTGCGGGTTGTATGCGCGGCCTGATTATCACTTCCGTCTTGATACTGACCATGCTGTCATCCGGGCTCCGGGCTGAAACGATGAATATTACCATGCCTGACACCATTGTTTTGCCCGGTGACCAGATTGTGATGCCCGTTACGGTCGACACTTATGACGGGCATGACTCCGTGTTGTCAGGGGAGTTCACACTGGACTATGACCGCTCACTTATATCCGTTACCTCGGTGGCAACCGATGGTTCCCTGCTGGAGGGATCAGTTAGCCTGGATTATAATGCAACTACGGGCCGTATTGCTTTTGCCTCTTCTGAAGCCCTGACTTTCAGCGATGACAATGATAATATCCTGTTTTATCTGACCATCATCATGGACGATGATGCTTCCGGCGGCGATGAGACAAATTTTGAAATGCAGGGCTTTTTCAATGAGGGTACTCCGGAAAACACGGTTGTTTCTGGTGTCATCCGATCTCCCGGCATTTCCGTCTCACCTTCCTCTGTAACACTGATTGAGGGAGACTCGACCCGTTTTTCTGTCAGTGGAGATGTTCATCCACCGGTAACATGGAGTGTTAGTGACAGTGAGCGCGCATCAATCAGCCAGGAAGGTTGGCTTACGGGCCTCCAGCCGGGCACAATCAGGGTATTTGTTGAGGATCAGATTGGCCTCAGAGATTCGACGGATCTTTTCCGGGTACAGCCTGATGTTTTGCAGACCCTTACTGTTTCGACACCCGATACTTCGGTCAGTCAGACCCGGGACTTTTGGTGGCCGGTTTCGGTTAGTGATGTGACGGACCTGAATATCACTTCAATGCAGTTCGAACTTGGGTGGTCCGGCCAGCATCTCGAGTTCCTGGCCCTCAGCACCGAAAACTCTCTTCTTGATGACGCCGGCTTCGGATCTGTGGATTATGACCACAGCTCCGGATCCCTGAGCGTGGCAGCTGCCGGTGTAAATCCCCCGGAAGGCTCCGGTCCGCTTATCTGGCTTCAGTTTCGTGTCAGAAATGACGCCTCCGGAAACAGAACTCCTGAATTCTCCACTTTAATGTTTAATGAGGACATCGATCCGGATTTTGATTACGGAACCATCTCTATCCTGGATGCACCGGAGATCACACTGACGGAAGAGCTTATTGAGCTGGTGACTGGTGACACCGCAACCATTTCAGTGGAAACCGGGGGCACCTCGCCCTTCAACTGGCAGACGACTAATGAAGACGTTGTCACCATTGACGAGCAAACCGGTGAAATAACGGCTGCCGGCAGCGGGACTGCGGAAGTCTTTGCTATTGATGATGAAGGTTTTACTTCCAGTTCCAGCGAAATTGTCGTTCATGATATCAACGCTTCGCTTAAAAACATTACCCTTTTCACCGGCCTGGAAGCGGAACTGCCCGTGATCGTTGACGATGTGTCCGGGCTGGGCATTTTTTCCTATGAAATGGAAATCGCACTGGATACGACCATGCTTGATTTCCAGGGTCTGGAAACGGGTGAAACAATTAGCGAAGGCATGTCCGTCAGCTCTAATATCAGTGACGGCATGTTGAAAATTGCGGCTGCCGGAACTGAAGAATTGCAAGGTGAGGGACAGCTTTTAAAACTTGTATTTTCAGAAGGACCGGAAGCTTCGGCCGGATCCTCTGCCGGTCTCTATCTGCAGCAACTCACCTTCAATGATCCGGGTCTGCCCGGAGCTCCTACAGCTCTTTTGCACGATGGCATAATCTCTTTTTCTGACCCTGATGATCCTTCTGTCCCTGTACTTGTTCAGCCAGAAGACGACGCTCTTGAAGTGGAGCTGACACCTGAATTTGCATGGGAGGGAGAACTTGCGGAAACTTATGACCTTCAAATTGCAACAGACCGTGATTTTTCAAACCTGGTTGCATATTTGAATGATATTGAATCTGAAACATATACGTTGGAAATGGAACTTGAGAAGGAGACTACATATTGGTGGCGGGTTCGCGGTGTCAATTTTCAGGGGACAAGTAACTGGTCAGGGCCCCGAAGCTTTACCACCATCCAGGAAGATGATGAGCCTTCTCCCGTGCCTCCTGAGGCACCTCAGCTTGCATTTCCGGATAATGGTGCAGCAGACGTAGAAACAGCTGTTATCTTGCGATGGTATTCTGTGGCAGAAGCGGACAGTTACCGCGTTCAACTTTCCGCACATTCTGACTTTTCCGAGCTGATGATCGATCAGGTTACGGTTTCAGACACCACATACAATGTATCTGATCTGGATTACATGACTGACTATTACTGGCAGGTGCGGGCTTATAGCGACTCCCTTTCCAGTGAATGGTCTGACACGTTTTCATTCCAGACCGTCATGGAGACGTTTATCGAAGCAACAGAAGAGTTACCATCATCAGTTACATTGCATCAGAATTATCCCAACCCGTTCAATCCGGTCACAACAATCACCTATGCCCTTCCGTCTGAGGCAGAAGTAAAACTGGAAATATTTACCGTCACCGGGCAACGAATCGGAGTGCCGGTAAACAGAAGACAGACGGCCGGGTATCACAGTGTTGAGTTTGACGCAGCTGAACTCTCGAGTGGTATTTATCTGTACCGCCTGACAGCCGGTCAGAAATCCATAACCCGCCAGATGACAATAATTAAATAGGGGTGGCGAACTTACCTCTGTGCTCCGTATTTACCAAAAAACTTTATGCTGCAAAGCTTTCTGTGCTTTGCTATTCCTTGACCCATGTTTCAAGAACCACAACATCGGTAGCTGTTGCTGTATAAATATACTTGCTGAACTCCCTGAATCTCTTTTGTCCTTTCTTTAAATCAGTTCCTGCTACATCATAAAAAAAAGATACGCTGTCCGTCTTGATCTCGAAATATACTTCGTAATCATCAATATCAGCATCAGCCCCAATATTACTGACACTGTATTCAACATCAACGAACATGGAGTCACCATCTGCTCTGTTGAACCAGGAAGTCACATTGGCTTCAAGGTCATCTGTTGAAGCTGATGTATCTTCATCGGTAGGCCTCATTGTAATGCTTGCCGTAGCCACTCGGCTTTCGCGGACAGCAACACTCACCGAGGCATTGCTATAGCCGTCTTTACGTGCTGTGATATTGTAGTTTCCGGTTGGAACATCATCAATATAGAATGATCCGTCATCTTCCGTCAGAATGGCCACCGTTCCGGGAGAAGTGGCAATGCTTGCGCTTCGAATGGGCTCATCGGTTTTTGCATCTATAACAACACCTTCGATATCACCATATACTTCGGTATTGACAGTATCTTGTGAACAGGATATCAGCAAAAATATTATCATAATGCTGAGAACAGCATTTATACGGCTATACATAGGTATTATATCTTTAGGGGGTACGTCTGGCGCTGATCAGCTTTATCTGTTTTCAATTATTACCCGGGCACCATCTCCGGACTGTGTAATGGTTAACGGCATTCCTACACCGTTGAACTCAGCAGATTGATGATTGCCAAGTTGCTGAACTTGCTGCTGGGTGCCGGAGCCTTCATAGTTAAGACCAATATGATTGTAATTTCCTTCCTGCCAGCCTCTGATAAAGTTATCGCTGCCAACAACATTAACTGATGCGGTATTTCCGATGCCATTCTGGGTGAATTCGGCATCGTTACCGTCACCATTAATAGACAGTGCGGCTCTGTTCATACTTCCGATTTGCTCAAGCATGACCATGTTTTCCATTCCGATCAACGATATGATTGCCGTGTTTTGCGAGGTTTCAGGCAGATCTTCATCCGTACGGCCGGCTGTTGGATTCATTGTGACAAAATCACCACTGAATCCTCTTACAGCTTCATTATGATCAATGGACACTTGTTCCGGAAAAACTTCCCGTTCGCTGTTCTGGGATAGCACACTTGTATATCCCGTTAGCAGGAAGGCCGATATGATTGCAAGTGTTTTCATAACTTGAATATAAGATGTTCGTTTTATTTATGTAACAAAAATCGGAATCAAAAGAAAATTAATTATCCTGACTGATAGAAACCCTGTTTGAACTTCCATCCTGTGATACAGAAGCGGTGCTGGATGATACATACTGCATGATTGTCGCTGTATTTCCGTTTCCCCACTGATTTAAAACCGCTTCATGACCATAACCATCCTGAAATATGATGCCGCTTTGACCAGCATCGCCACCCGCCATTCCCTGGTTAATTGTCACGTTATGTCCGCCATCACCGGTTTGATGTACATCGATGGCAGATTCATCCCCGGACTGCATGATTTCTGCTGCACTGCCGCCCTCACCATCCTGAAGCAGAAGCATTTGCAGATTATCACCGTCACTTTGTGATATGAACGCTTCATTGCCGCCGGTTTTTTGGTTTACTCCGGTAACCGACCATCCGGCATGTTGTGTGATGATGAGTGTGTTCCTCTGATTTGTACTCTGCTGCATTGCAGGATCGCCACCCGCATAACCGGAAACAATATTCCCGAATCCAATTTGTTCTATCTCAGCCTTATTGCTCCCAACCTGTTCCAGCCGTACTTCATGACCGCCATTTTCCGGGTTTTGCCCTGACCCTGAAGTCACTTCCTGAGTCACTGTGGCACGTGATGAACCAGACTCATTTGACGTCTGGCTTAGCCAGGCATAGTTGAAATCCTGCATCTGGGAAACAGAAAGATCGTTGCCTGAGCCCATTTGCTGGACTACAGCATCCTGCATGTCTCCTTGCTGTTGTATTGCAGCTTCATTGTCCTGTGCCTGAACAACGCCACAAGACAGCAAAATTGCAAATAATGTTGTAATTATTTTTTTCACGGTTGGTCACCCTGAGTTCTTGTTATTTGAAGAACGTTATTTTTTACCTTTGAATTACAATAGCTGTGTTTCCATTGCCAAATTGATCCACCACGGCAGAGTGTCCGCCACCATATTGGTGCACATCAACCATATTGTCTGCTCCGTGCTGGGTAATCCAGGCATAGGAACCATAGTCAGCACCGTTGTTTCCATAGTACTGATTGATTTCAGCCTGGTTTCCTCCTCCATGCTGCTCAACAGCTGCATAGTGAGAACCATCCTGGTTTAAATTGATCACATTATCATCTCCTTCCTGATGAATCATGGCGACAGACCCGCTCCCTTCATAACCATTGGAGAACGGCGGGGGGGAGGGGCTGCCTTTGCCAGGCGGATCAAATGGAATACCAGATCCGTACCCTGACTGCATTACGTTTGCCTGGTTACCGCTGCCATCCTGATAAATTTCCGCATAATGACTCCCGTACTGCCCGAGGCTTACCACATTATCTTCTCCGATCTGATCTATATATGCTGATGAGGTGTACATTCCATCAGAACCATTCATGAACGGTACAGAATCACCTGACCCTGGCGGGAATGAGCCCTGTGAGTCACCCTCCTGCTGAACTACTGTTGCCCTGTTTCCGCTGCCTTGCTGCTCAATAAACACCTCATGACTGCCTTGCTGCACTATATCGGCATAGTGATCGCCGCCGGCTTGTGCCACATCCGCATTGCTTCCGGCACCTTCCTGTTCCAGTGCCGTATAATTCGCACTGCCAACCTGCTCTATGGAAGCTTCGTTGACACTTCCCAGCTGACTGACAGTTGCTTCATTGCTGCCTGTGAAAGCCAGCAGCATGAAAGCCGGTATTATGGCAAATAAAGTGAATTTCATTGTTTTTTTAAGGCACCAGGCGCTTAGTTTTTCTAAAATCACATCGGTTAAAAAAAACTCCTGTAAAAAGGTAGATTATTTATGATTTTTTTTTAATTTTTGTTTACAAGTCTTATGCAAGGTAACGTTCAGGTTTTTGGTTGGTCACCCCTTACATCATTATATATTGTGAGGTTCCTGCAACGTTGCCTTGCTTTTTTTTACATATCCATCAGTAAGCCGGATTTATTACAAAACCAACGTTAACACCCCAGTGCTGATCGTTGTATTTGCCCATCGAGACCCCGTCAAGTCCGTCTAACATAAGATACCGGTAGCTGGAACTGACACGAACTCCAAAATTTCTGTTGAACCTGAAATCAAGTCCACCTTCAGCTGCCACATATGGGAAAAATCTGTCATCCTGACCGTCAAATTTTCTGTCAAATGCAAATGACCCCACTCCTCCAGAGAAGAAAGGGGTGAGCCTGTAATCCGGCAGGACATACATATTCAATGACAGATCAGCTGCATTGACCGGACTTGAGTAAGCATCCTGAGCGCTGATTCTGGTTCTCTCACCGCGGGCCTGAAGCGAAAAGTGCGGTGTCAGGCCACGTTCAATCATCATAGAAAATCCGGGATTGACTTCAGGGTTATTGTAGTTCCCTATAATACTGCCCATTGAGGCGCTGGTAATAAGCGACCAGCCACCACGATAGTCCGGTCTGTTTGTAAATCCGAAATAATCGCGCTCCAGCTGACGCTGTACTTTCTTTTCGTAGTCAAACTGTTCGCGATAAGCCATCACCTCATCATCATCCTTTGCACCCCAGAGTCCTTCCTCAATTCCTTCAAGGACCAGCTTCTTCACGGCTTCATCTATTGCCTCTGTTACAGCCATAACAGGAGGTTCGTTATAGGTATATCCCGTTTCAGCTTCAAGCAGCTTGTTCGTATCAACAAATTTAAATACTCCGCTTTCAAGCTGCTGGGACAGGATTGACTTGGTAGTATGCACCGTTTTCAAAATGCGGCCGCTTTGCGTAGAAACAGCCCGGAGATAAATAGTGACCTGGTCCTTGCGGTATTTACTGGAACCACCGATGCCAAGATATCGCGCACCTGCTCCGCCGGTAATGATATTGGTATCATATCCGATAATACCTCCCTCCAGCATCACTCCGGCGAACAGCAAAGGCGGGAGAGGACTTACCTGGCCACCTGAATGCTGCTGGCGAATATTCTGAATAATCTGACGCTCATTCAGAAGGTTCGAAATGCTCTCACGCTCAATGGCGGTAAACCAGCCGGAGTCCTCCATGGCCTTGATAAGGATAGATGTTGCCCCCTGTGTAACAGCTGTTGACCAGCTTGCCACCCGGTCCGACGGTTTATACTGGCCGGTCTGATCCCTGAAGCGGTACACAGCCGCAACAATTTTCTCTTCTGGTTCCGGCAGCGAACGCAGTGCTTCATTGGATCTGCTTAGCACACCGTGTTCAACCGGTTCGGTATGCATCGGGCGCATGGTCCCGGAGCAGGAGGTCACCAAAATGACCAGAACTACTGAAAATAGTATATGTGTAAATCGGATTTTCATATGATATCAAAAACTGGGAACGGTGATACTTGTTTCTTCACCTGTCATTATGTTGGAAATAAGAACCGTAACACCATCCACACCGGGCTGAAGGTCAATGGTAAACTCACCGAACTCGAAGCGCGACTCATCCATCACTTCACCTTCTTCAAGGTCGAACTGCCTCCGCACAATATCACGGGTCAGCTGTGAGAGAACCTGGCGCTGCAGTGAAGCCTGAAAATCCTGAAGCGGGTCCCTGGCCAACCGGGCATCTCTGGTCTCTTCATGCTGGTTTTGAGTCTGGGCACTGTTTTTAAGCCAGGAGTAGTTGGCCGGATTGCCTCCGAATGCCGGATTTTTGGGCTCATATATCATCTGTTGCGCCTGGCTTACAGTGAAGATTCCTGCTGTCATGAGCAACGTTACGGCAATTAGTACAGATCTGTAGATTCGCATAGTTTTGTCAGTAGATTTGAAACTGCTGTTGATGATCCCGCAGGTAAATATACGTGCGGCGCACCGCAAATTCACTTGCTTCTTCAATTAAATCATATCTGGGCTGCAGACGGGTACGGAAGGTTTCCGTATTGTTCACTTCTACAGCAACTATCGTACCAAGATTGGGGGCCGGCTGTTCGGTTATTCGGATGGAGTAATTACTAGCTTCTTCAGGAGGCTGCCAGTTTGAGTAGAATATATCGTAGAAATCGCGGCCCACCTTCGACCTGGTTTCATCATGGATCATTCCGTCAATCTCCACAAACATTCTTTGCTCTGCTTCAGCCTGCCTTTGCTCTGCTGTTTCCTCTTCCTGTTCTTCCTCCCTCACAAGAGCTTCAAATGCTTCCCTGAATTTTTCAAGCGCTTCTTCGTCTTCCACCCCGACGGTATCTTCTGCTTCCTTTTCAAGCTCTTTTTGTCTTCTTGCTTCCAGTTCGTTTTGCACAAAAGTGAGCAGCCGGTCCTCATACATGATTTCCGAGTACTCAAGATTTATGAATTCAACCGGGACCCGTGATGATTCACAGAAGGGATCGTCAAGCACCTGCTGGGCGGTCATCCCGGTTTCTTCAAACCGGTAGACTTTATGCGGGATTTCGAGCGTCTTGCCCGGCCGGACAAAATGCGGATTGGCGATCCTGTCTGCGTTCAGCGCATAAATAGCCTCCCACAGGAAACCACTTCCGTACTTTTCCGCAATTCCAAACAAATGATCACCCTCTTCAATTGTATAGGTTTCCTTGGGTTCTTCGCACGAAATCAGCCCTGCAATTTCTTCGTCCTGATCAGCATACAGTCCGCCGGCACCTGCAGGAAGAACAGGCAGCAATAGCAGGATAAGGATTATATTTAGAGGCTTAGTGATCATTAATAAAATCAGGAACCAAATATTGAATCTGTCAATCGTCGACAGGATGATAAATTACAGCTATTTCAAATCGATTCCCTTGATTGTTTTGCAGTGATTACCAGTTATTTTGCTGTTTCATTCCGCCTTTTTCCCTAGGCTAATTTTCGGCAAAATCATGTAAGAATCAAAATTAGAATTACTTAACTCTCATCATGGTTTCTCTGGCCGTTTTTGAGTCTTGTTAATAATTTATTAGATATTAACATGATCACATATTGAACACTGCCGGACAGCCGATCAGCCGCTTTATTTTTCTTTTGGATGTCCTTGTGTTGCCCGTTCGGTTAAAAACCGGTCATATATTAGAATATCTTAACCTTTATCAGCGGGAGCCGGCCGGCTAATCGCAACATTCCAGTCAGGCCACTTTCCTGCCGGACTTGCGGGCTCATCTGCTGCTCTGTCAGCTCCGTACCAGCCCATCCAGTCGGCACGAACCGATTCATCAAGATGATCCACGCGGAATGAAGCGCCGCCGCTGCCCGATGCCACCGTAACCATCACGGAGCAGAGCTGTTTTCGCCGCTGAAACCAGTTTGCCAGCACCGTCAATGACTGAATCCGCCTGCGGTGAAAAATTACCGTTGAACGGGCCAGCCTCCTGAACCTGAGAAAACCCAGCCCGTTCCGGAAACCGGCGGCAGCATCACGGTAACGCAAGTATCCGATCAGGGCAGCCAGTACCAGTATTACCGGCAATAAACTGTAAAGTCCAAGATACCATACCACCAGTGCGGCAATGGCAAGTACCGGAGCGGCCGTCCTGATCTGATACCTCAGAAAGGCTCTTCCCGGCGGACGAACACCCGGCAGTGACTCATTGTACTCCTCCAGCATATCGTCAAAGTACTGTTCAAGCTCTTTTTTTCGTATCAGGGGTATGACCACCGTGGTTTTACCCCCTTCGTCTCCGAATCCGGCATTCTCCACATATACCATCGCATAGCCAAACGGCTGACGCAAAATCCCTTCAACTACCCGCACTGCCTGAATGCGATGAAACGGAATGGTAATCTGTTTCTTTTCAAACAGACCGCGGCGGATCTGAAGCTCCCGGTCGTTCCGGGACAGGGTGAATCCTGAAAACCGCAGCAGCGTCCCGAAAACAGACAGCAGCCATGCCGCAACTACTGCTGCTGCAGCCATTGTGATCCAGAACTCGGTATCTGTTCCGCCGGTATATGCCTCAATGAAAGCTATCATCTGCTCTTCGCTGACAACCTGATTTACCTGGGCCATCAGCGTGCCGACAATGGACAAAGCCACTCCAAAGCTGCCTGCAGTGCTGGCTGCAATCAGCAGCCTTTTGCGTGACAGCCTGTAGACGGGATAATCCGTTGCCGTTTCAGAAGATACGCTATTGCGCATCTCGACATCCAGAGCTTTGCGGATCTTCCGGGCATCCTGCCGTGTTATGGCACTGATCTCGGCTTCGGGGGAATCACCGCCGGCCGTGAGTACATTAAGGCGAACCAGGCCGAAGAGCCGCTGCACAGGTCCGGAACTCACGTCTATGGCCTGAATACGGTCACGCGGGACATATCTTTTTTTCCGCACAAAAAGTCCCTGCTCAATCCGAAGCTCGTCCTCCTCGACACGCCAAGTGAACCGCAACCAGCTGACAAAGCCCACAACAAGCAGAACGGAAACAAGCAAGGACAGGCCCCACCAGGTAAACAGGGGCGAATTGCCTCCCTGGCCCAGAAAAAAGACCAGGATGATGGGCACGATCATCTCACGGAGCGTGCGCAGAACGAACGTCAAAGTTGCCACAGGATGCTGGCGTCTGGGCTGCCTGATGTCATCTGCGGCATCAGTTCTTGCGGTATCATCTGTTTGTCCCGGGGCATCCCGCCTGCCTGATGAATGCGAATCCTCTGCAGGACTCCCTTCAGCACCTTTCATGCCCGGATCAGGCTTCTCGTATTCAGGATCTGGTAAATTCGGATCGGACATCTGAGCTACAAATCCTCCCTGGCAATTCGTGCATATTCGGATATGGTGTTGCGCAGGTCATCGGCTACCGGCTCGGAAAGCGCGGGAATCTCATGGGTGTCCCCGGCAGTGGTAACCGTAACCGAAGCCAGCCCGAACTGCCGGTATACCGGCCCCTGACGCGTATCAACATGCTGCACCCTTTTTATAGGAATAAGGGTCCTGGTGACGACAAACAACCCGCGCTGCAGATCAATTTCGTTCTGATCCACCTTGTAACGCCACCGTTTCCATCGAATATATGGTATCACCGTTCCTTCCAGAATGGTGTAAGTCAAAAACAATATACCCAAAACGTAACCGGGCCAGTGCGGCCAGTCTTCACTTCCCATCGATACCGCACCGTATCCCAGCGGAACCAGCCAGTAGACAAGTGATCCAAGCGCACCGGTAATCCTCCAGGCATTGATCGCTTCCGTAGACAAAAACCGGCGCCCCTGTTCATCGCGAAGTATCTCTTCTTCTGCTTTATCGTTTTCTTCCATGCTCCGCCTGCCTCATATTGTTTTTTAGTCTGCTTTTGCTCGTTGTCGCTGCCGGTACCGCGTCACGCCGCAAAATAGCATATCGCACCAGCTCATCAAACAGCCTTCTTTGGGACGGCACCTGCGGCAGATACTCCGGATGCCATTGCACTCCAATCAGAAAGGAGTCCCGCTGATGCTCTATTCCCTGGGCAACCCCATCCGTTTCCCTGGCCACCACGCGTATGCCCTGACCCGTTTTTTTAACTGCCTGATTGTGAAGGCTGTTTACCCGTATGCTGTCCGTGCCGAAAATATCATGAAGCCGGCTGCCGGTCTCCAGATGAATTCTCTTCCTCGGGTAAATGGTCGTGATCTTGGGTCTTTCCTTATAATATGATGCAAGATCCTGGTAAAGGGTACCGTCGTGATATACATTGATCAACTGTGCCCCGCGGCATATTCCAAGCACCGGCAGATGTCTTTCCACGGCAAGATCAAGCAGCTGCCACTCCATATTGTCCCGGCCTTCATCGACCGCCAGCGACCCTGCACTGAACGCTTTTCGCAGCAATCCGAACAGGGGAGCCAGTATCAATGTAACCCAGCGCTGACCCTTGGGCTCTTTTTCGTCCGGGCTCGTCCGGATATTCTTCAGGTCGGAAATCAAATCCTCGTACCGTCCGGGATCAATATCCGCACCTCCGCCCAGAATCAGGGCATGGGGTTCATCCGGCAGGCTTTTCCTGCGGATGGCATCCAGCTTCGATGGCGTGACCCGAACTGCTTTTCCTCCGCTGCGGCGGACGGCAAATTTCGTTGCAAGCCATGCTGCGGTGCCGCCTTTGTCCGGACCACTCACCCAAATGACCGGTTTTTTTTTCAGTAGTCTCATTGGAGTTACACCTTGCTGTATAAAAAACCTGGATTATTCAAAAAAACGAACCCGCATTTCCCGCATCCATTCATCGGCCCAGGTTTTCAGCGGGTGCAGTTTTTTTTCGAGATACAACTCCTGCATATCGATCAGCTTCTGTCCTGATTCGGCCAGTCGTTCTACCTGAACCCATACGTTCCACTCTTTTGTAAACGTCCAGTCCGGATCATCAATCGAGCTGTTTGGAAGCCGGTAATGAAATGCGGGGCGGGGCCGTATCAGTTCATCCTTCAGCCGGTTCCTGACGCGCTCTTCATCCATCCATGCAAAAAGGGGAAGCATATCGAGCGGCCGGTTCCGGGTGGGATTGGCATCCAGATAATCATCAATAAATCCGGATGCATCCGGCCTGTATGACGGGTCCAGCACCTTCAGTATGTATTTTTCCGGAAACGGGTCAATGAAAGGGGTGATTTCGCGCATCATGTCGATCTCATGGGAGAGACGCAGCCACTCGTACAGCAGAAGAAATGCCTGAAAATAACGCAAAATAATGTCCACCTCACGGGACGGCACTTCAGGATTGAGATGCAATCCAAACGCATTGAACGGCGAGGCTGATGTGCCCTTGCCGCGCATCCGGTAAATTGCCTTCCGCAAGTCCTCCAGGTCGGCAATGCGGTCAAAGGTGACGGGCGGAAACGAAACCTCATATGGAACAAAGGGCTCCGCTGTTGATGCAAGCACTTTTTCTACGGTCTTTTGCCAGCGGGAATCCACATGAATACCAATTTCCTTGCCGATTTTTTTGAAATAATCCGTTTTTGCCAGTTTTTGCAGCAGGATCCAGTCCAGTTCTATGGTAAAGTCGCCGAGACGTGAATTGCGGACATATTTTTTGTAATCACTCTCCGATTCCACTTCTCCACCGTAACAAAGCCTGACAAGAGATACAATACGATCAATGGTGAGTCCTGAAAATTCGATCTCCAGCCCCATCTTTCGCGGCTTTCCTTCCGGGTTCTCACCTCTTGGAGGAATATCTGTATTTTCCGGAAATCGATTTTTCCGGAACATTCCGGATATATTTTTTGCCATTCTATGTTATAGTTGTTGTTCCGGTGATTCCGGGGCCGTTCGGTAAACCCGGGGCCTTGCTCCATGAACCTTCAGAGATTCATATTAGTATTGGTTACTACCGTGCGGCCCTGTCAAACGTTCTCTGAATCAAACGTTTTCTGAGAAAATCGTCGATAATCCGTACCTTACCGCGAATAAAGGAAACGCATCACCAGGATAAACCATTTTTTTGCACTGTTAA